>JBEBDF010000001.1:0-88306 GCA_041157105.1 Bacteroidota bacterium
TAATCGGCAGAAAGGTAGAGATTGTTACGAATCAATCATTAAGCAAGTTTATCGGACCTCATATTTTAAATGAGGTTCAACATGTTAGCCTCTAATATCGAATTAGTTCAACATATTCTAGTTGAAATATCATTTATCTTACAGCATACTAACGAGAAATCAAAAGCGGACGTGGTCAACGACGAGGTTCTTTGTCGTGCTGTCGTAAGAAGCCTCGAGATTATTTTATGCGACAAATAGAATAAGAATAAATTAAGGTTTTTTGTTTTGAAGTCGGAAACCCTTTTATTTGACATTCAAACCAAAAAACGCATAATGAATCTAGGAAAAATTGTATCATGGAGCTTTTTCATCAGCTTAGTTCTGTCGCTGGTAGGGGCGTTCATGAAGATAGTACATTTACCTGGTGCGGAAGAACTTTTGATAGTGGCAGTGGTGTCGAATGGGGTCTTTGTTGTATCTGCTATAACAGAAGTATGGCGTTCTATAAGAATCGATAAAAACGAGAAAATCATGTGGACTATCGCCTTTGTTTTTATGGGATTCTTAGGGGCAATAGCAGGGATTGTTTATTTATTGTTGGGAAGAAAACGAATAGTATAATTATAATTTTATGAATGAATTTTTGAAAAAGTATCGAAATGAAGTTATTGTGGGTGTTCTCGTATTTCTATTCTTGATTTTTAGAGATGTAATTAAGTCAGTATTTTAAATGTCGCCTAAATGACGCATTGCTGTCATTTATTAGTAAAAAGTAACGATCATATTTGCAAATGGATTTTGGTGCCAGAGTTAAAGAGATTAGAACAAGTTTCAATTATTCTCAAAAGCAACTTTCTGAACAGACCGGTCTAACGCTCAGAACAATTCAACGAATTGAGAACAATGAAGTTAAACCAAGTCTTCATTCATTGAAGGTGATAGGAGAGGCTTTGAAAACAGATTTGTCCGAGTACTCTATAGCGGCTGGCACAAAACCCTATGAGTTTAATTTCACCATTAAAATCACGGATATGAATCAATTTATCAATGACTTAAAGACATTAGTTAAAAACAATTGGAAGGTAATCTTATGGATTATTTTAGTAACTTTTTTAATTTCAAATTACGATCAAATTAAAGCCGGCTTTATCGATGGCTGGAATAATAAGTAATGGAATGAATGACTTTTATAACCAGTCCAAAGCCTTTGTTTTATACGTTCCGATTAGCCAATTTTTGTATACCCCTTTGTTTACTTTGACGGGCGGTTACGCAATTACTCCTAGCTCTTTTCCTACCTCCGCAAAGGCAGCAATTGCGTGATCTAATTGTTCTTTTGTATGTCCAGCAGAAATTTGCACCCGAATTCGAGCTTGTCCTTTCGCTACCACAGGATAGTAAAAACCAATCACGTAAATTCCTTTTTCTAAGAGTTTTTCGGCCATTTTTTGGGAGATAACGGCATCATATAACATGATAGGGACAATCGGATGTTCACCTGGTTTAACATCGAAACCTGCAGTGACAATTCGATCCCGGAAATACGCCGTATTTTCTTCCAGTTTATCGCGCAATTCTGTTGTTTTAGACAAGATATCAAACACGGCAATCGACGCCCCGGTAATAGATGGTGCTAGGGTATTTGAAAATAAATAAGGTCTGGAACGCTGTCTTAACAAGTCGATGATTTCCTTGCGGCCTGAGGTAAATCCACCTGATGCTCCGCCTAGTGCTTTTCCTAAGGTACCAGTAATGATATCGATTTTGCCCATTACCCCTTTTAGTTCGTGCACGCCACGTCCCGTCTTTCCCATAAAGCCAGAAGAGTGACACTCGTCGATCATGATCATGGCTTCGTATTTTTCTGCTAAGGCAACAATTTTATCTAACTGGGCAATGGTGCCATCCATCGAAAAAACACTGTCTGTGACAATCATTTTTTGTACAGCCCCATCCGCAATCGCTTGCTTTAACTTCGCTTCTAAATCGTCCATCGAATTGTGCTCATATCGGTAGCGCATCGACTTACATAATCGGATGCCATCGATGATGGAAGCGTGGTTCAACGCATCAGAAATGATCGCATCTTTTTCTCCTAACAAAGGCTCAAATACGCCTCCATTGGCATCAAAAGCAGCGGCATACAGGATTGTATCTTCGGTGCCTAAAAAGGTTGAAATCTTCTGTTCTAGTGTTTTATGAATATCCTGTGTTCCACAAATAAAGCGAACCGACGACAGCCCAAATCCATGGGTATCAATCGCCTCTTTTGCTGCCTGAATTACGGCAGGATGCGATGAAAGTCCTAAGTAGTTATTCGCACAAAAATTATATACTTTCTCGCCGCCCTGAATCGTAATTTCTGCCGCTTGTGGGGAGGTAATGACACGCTCTTTTTTGTATAATCCAGCCTCTTTAATGGACTCAATTTCTTTCGAGATGAATGGTTTATATTGTTCGTACATGGCTCGTTTATTTTAAATGTTGAGGGAGTTTAGATATGATTTCAGCAGTCATTTCAGCAAGGCCAAAAGAGGCTTCCCAACCCCAATCGTTTCTTGCGGAGTCGTCATTGATACTCGATGGCCACGAATCTGCGATTTTTTGTCTGAAATCAGGGGCGTATGTAATGCTAAATTCTGGATAGTGTGAACGAATACTTTCCGCTATTTCTTTAGGCGAAAAGCTCATTCCAGCTAGATTATAACTAGTTCTGATTTGGATGTTAGAAGCCGGAGCAGCCATTAATTGTAAGGTAGCTTGAACCGCATCCTCCATATACATCATGGGAAGGGCCGTGTCCTCTTGCAGGAAGCAGGTAAATGGTTCTCTCTTTACGGCTTTGTAATAAATATCGACAGCATAATCAGTTGTGCCACCGCCGGGTAATGATTTATAGCCTATAAGTCCTGGAAAACGTAGACTTCGCACGTCTACACCGTAGGTATTGAAGTAATATTCACACCAATGTTCGCCGGCTAGTTTGGAGATTCCGTATACCGTGGTGGGATTTTTAAAGGCGTCTTGAGGGGTGTTTGATTTAGGGGAATTTGGACCAAAAACAGCAATAGAACTAGGCCAAAATACTTTATCTAGCTTCAATTCTTTCGCTAAATCCAATACATTTAATAAGCCTTGCATATTAATTTCCCAGGCCTGAACGGGATTTTTCTCCCCATTAGCGGAAAGAATCGCAGCTAAATGATAAACCTGCGTAATCTTTTCTTCTTGTATCAAATTCGCGATAGCGTCTTTGTCTAATACATCCAGGGTTTTAAAGCGGCAATAGGCAAATTTAGATTTTACACTTTCCTGAAAATCTGTTGCAACGACCGCGTCGCTACCGTGTGTATTGACTAAGGCTTTGGTGAGCTCGGATCCAAGTTGGCCGCCTGCACCAATCACCAATAGTTTATTCATTTATAGTTTGTTTGTTGATAAGTGCATAAAATTACCAATGTTGAGCGATTAATTCACAAATCTTTAACTCCTAATTTGGTTTTCATGGTGTTTCACATGATTTAATCTATGGCTGTGATAAAAATACTTTTGAATAATTGATTTTCAGTGCGTCCATCGCCGGCAAATGGCCTGATAGCCGCTTTTTAAAATCCGCATAATTTTTGGACTCTTTGGCAGACCACGCTATTTCAGAAAGCGCTAAGGCACGCGGATAAGTCATGTATTCCGCATAAGCAATATTGCTAATGTATTCCGTCCAAACATTCGCTTGAATACCGACTACATGCTTGGCTTCTTCTGCCGTTAATTCGGGAAGATTCGGTTCAAATGAATAACTTTTACTCAATGGCAACAAGCCACCAATAGCTAGCGGCTCCGTTTTAGGATCTGCTTGGTAGTAATCCAAATAGAAAAACGAATTAGGCGACATCACCACATCGTGGTTTTGCTTCGCAGCTTCTATGCCCCCTGCTGTTCCGCGCCACGACATCACCATGGCGTTAGGCGAAAGACCACCTTCTAGGATCTCGTCCCAGCCGAGTAATTTTTTGCCTTTTGAGGTGACAAATTTATCGATTCGACGTATGAAATAACTCTGCAATTCATGCTCGTCTTTTAAGCCTAATTTCTTGATTAAATCTTGGCAGAACCGACTTTCCTTCCATTGGGTTTTTGGACATTCATCTCCCCCGATGTGTATGTATTGACCGGGGAAAAGTGCCATCACCTCGGTTAATACATCTTCCAAAAAGGTGAAAGTTTCCTCCCTTGGAAATAACACATCTTCTGAAACTCCCCACTTTGTTTTTACCTGATACAACTTATCGGCGTTAGCCCCGAATTGAGGATAAGCAGCCAAAACTGCCTGCGAATGACCTGGCATTTCAATTTCCGGAATTACCTCAATGTATTTTTTCGTTGCATAGGCTACGATGTCTTTTACCTCCTCTTGGGTGTAAAATCCACCATGAGGTTTGCCGTCATATTTTTGGTCCCTATAATGACCTAACATACTTTCTTTGCGGACAGAGGAAATGGAGGTCAACAATGGATACTTTTTGATTTCGATGCGCCAGCCTTGATCCTCTGTCAAGTGCCAATGAAATTTATTCATTTTATAAACGGCCATTAAATCGATGAAGCGTTTCACCGATGCCACCGGAAAGTAATAGCGGCCCACATCTAACATCAACCCGCGGTAAGAAAAGCGAGGCTCATCCTTTATTAGAACGTTAGGAATCACGATGCTTTCCGCAAGTTTTGTTCCTGCATACACTTGTGCCGGCATTAATTGCAACAAGGTTTGCAAAGCATAAAATGCGCCCTTGCCTGTTTTTGCTTGAATGTTGATTTTAGAAGAATTGATGGATAGCGTATATGCCTCTTCGCCTAGTGTGTTGTTTTGTGAAAATTGAATCACCGCTGATTTAGCTGACTTTGCAGTGATTGTATATCCGCTGGCCCCTTGAAGATACTCCTGCAGTAAATTCGCTACAGGAGCAAAGTCGGCGTGTGAATAACCAATAGCCGTAGACTTTTTGACGGTAAATTGGCCGGTAGAAGGTGTAACTTCTTTAGGTAAAGGAATGAGGTTGTAGGTGTTTTGTGCGAGCCCGGAGAACGAGACAAAAACAAGAAGTGCGAAAATTTTCATAGGAGATTGAATAGGTTTTGTTGAATCAAATTAACCAAAAATAGTTTACTAATTAAAATAACCCTCCCAGATTAATGGCACATTTGCATTGTTGATAGAATCCAATTAATATTGAAACTCAACTCAATTTCCATGGAACAACAAATTTTTAGAGATCTCCTCGAGCAAAACAAGTTAAGCTGCAGTTTTGCTTTTAACGAAGTGAATCAGGCAAATGTAGCGCTCAAGCTTAATGCGAACACATCGTCTGTCGGGTTTATGTACCGACATGTTGCAGAGACCATGCTGATGTTTGGGTATTTTTTCGGAATGCCGAGCGATGTGGCGAACACGACAATGGGCCAACAAGATACAGGACAAGGCGCCGATTTAGCAGCAACGAAATCCCTAATGGATAAAGGTTTTGAGATGCTTGAGCAATTGATTGAAAATACCCCAGCAGGTGGTTGGAATGAGACGATTGATACGCCATTTTTTGGCACCGTTTCGAAGGCTAAATTATTCGCACACATTCTGTATCATAATTCTTATCACGCAGGCCAAATAGGGTTGACACTAAAGCGCGCTTAAATTATTTCTTGATATACGCCAATAAATCCGCCATTGCCTGTACACTGATGTTCGACTCTAGCCCATTCGGCATGGCCGAAACGCGCAAGTCTTTTTTAGACTTTATGTTCGATTTGGAGATGTTTTGAATAACTCCTCCCATTAGCTTTAGCGCGATGGTTTGATCGTTCTCTGAAGTTATGATGCCGTTCAAGCGTGTACCATTCTTTAATTCGATGTCCCACTGGCCATATTTATCGGCAATGGAATTGTTTGGATTAATGATCTCGGTAATGATCGAGAGCGCGTTTCTACTCTTCAACGTATTTAAGTTAGGACCGAAATCCACCCCCTTTAAATTTTTGATGGCGTGGCAAGAGGTGCAATTTGCTTCAAAGACCTTTTGACCCATCGCCACATCTCCTACCTTCTCCGCCGCAGGCAGGTAATTTTGCAAAATTGCCTTTCTATCTTCTGCAATTGCTAAGACCGAACGCGCTAACCCCCGAATCCCCGTATCGTAATAATTCATGAGTCCCACAATTTGCGGCCACTCTAAATCGGAGCGTTTGATATTGTTTTTCTTTACCTCTTGGAGTAAGGCGGTCACTTGATTTTCATGATCCAGTAAATACGCAATCCAAGCTTTTTTTACCGGTACTGATAGCGAAGCATAATAGGTATTTATCTTTTGTAAATCGGCCTTAGCTAGGGTATTTGGTAAGGATTCGATGGCGCCTAATTGTAAGTGAACTGGGCTTTTCGAAGAGAGGTATTGGATTAATGATGCTTGGGTTTTTGCGTCTCCACGCAAGGCTAATAGCGACAAGGCATCTCGCTGAAATTGGGGATCTTTTGATTGGCTAAATCGTTGCTCCACGAGCGCGAATTGGGGCGCGTTTTTAGGAAGCCCGAGGGATTTGAATAGCGAAAGAATAGAGGTGCGAAGTTCGGGTTGATTTGTCTGCATGAACGATGCTAACAGCGCCTCTTTTTGTTTTTCTTCTAGCGGGAAAGGCACGCCTGCTTCTTTGATGAGCGTCGCAACGCCATACCAAATAGCAGCTTGCCACCAATCATTCGAAGGATTTTGGTCGATGGCTAACGATAGGAATGCGGGATTTCCTTTCTTAACCAACGTCGCTGCGAGGTAACTGAAAAAGGTCGATTTGCCTTTAGAAGGGTTTCCTCCTAACGTGCGAATGGAGGATTTTAGCAATTCCAATTCGCTATCCTGGGAGGAGGCAATGGCCGCAATTCCCGCCCATTGATCTTCAATATCTTTAGCTAAAATTTTTGCGCGTAACAGATCTGCATTAGGCAGTCCTAAGTAGCTCGACGAACAAAGCCATTGGAATCGAACGCGCGCGGATGGGTCATCTGCTAGGCCTATTAGTTGTTTTTGTAAGTCGGCATTTTTCGCAAAGCCGGGTTTATCGATGAGCCTATCGGCCACCTGCAAGGCATTTTCGCGCATACCCTCGGTGGAAGAACCCAGTGCATTCGCTAGATCTTTGGCATCCACCATACCCCAATCATGCAATAACCAAAGCGCCTGTACCGCCCCTAATTTTTGATCTCTATCAATAATTTTCTTTAGTTGTGGCGCGACCGATTTGTCTCCCCGTTGGAATAATAAACGCTGCACAGTCCGACGGTACCAGCCGTTTTCATGCGTTAGTAGTTCAGCAAGATCCTCGGAAGATTTAGTAGATAAATGCACGGATTTCATCCAATCCATCGCCTTTGCTCCTTTTTTCGTGATGCGGTAAATGCGGCCTTTAGTCGAGCCATTGTACAAGGCGCCACTTTTATTTACCTCCTCCGACATCCACTCCGGATGCTCCACTAATTGGCGGTAATAATCCACGACATACATAGCTCCGTCTGGTCCTACGTAAAAATTAACGGGTCTAAACCAGGGGTCTTTTGAGGCCAAAAATTCTTTTTTCTCCACCAAGCGTTTCCCTTTAAACGTAGCCCCATGGGATTCGATGATATCTGCATGCACTAAATTATGTACCGGCTCTCCCACGAACGTGACCTGATTATAGTCTTTGCCAAAAGCCCCACCATCATACCACGTGATTCCACAACTAGAAGTAACCACCCCCACGTCGGTCAATAATTGGTGATTTGGATTCTCGGAAATGGGATAGATTTCACAGGCATTGCCATGGTCTGGAATTTTCTCCATCGCCTCTGCAATGACTAGGTTTTTGTTCGCATTGACATAGCGTGCATCGATAACCTCATGGAATAAATGATTCGCGTTGTCGGTGTAAAACCGTCGGCCCCAAGGATCCGTCGTGTGCCCATATTGTGTCTCACCCGAGAGTGATTCGATCTGATAGGAATCGGGTTTAAACCGAACATTACGGCCGTTTCCATTTTTAGGTAAAAATGCGGCATCGGGTTTGTTGGGGAACGTGATTTCTTTCCCTTTATCCCCAAAAATATCTTCATACGTAAACGAGTTGATCGCTCCCGAATGCCCTAAGTAAATCCAGTTATCTATCCCGAATTTCGGGGTATTCATGTTGTGTTGGGGATTTGATAAAGAAAATCCGGTCAGAACAACCTCTCTTTTATCAGCCTTTTGATCCCCATCGGTATCCTCGAAATAGAGGATATTAGGGGAGTCGGCGACTAGGATTCCTTTTTTCCAGCGCATAAGACCCATGGGAAGCGTAAGGCTATCCGCAAAGACGATGCTCTTGTCCGGATAGCCATCGTCATTTGTATCAATAAGTTTTCGTATTTGCCCCTTTTTGCTGAGATCTAAGGGGTAGCCCGGCATTTCGGCTACGTACCAATTTCCATCTTCGTCGATTTCCATCGCCACGGGATCTTCCACCAGAGGCTCTGCTGCGACAAGCTCCACTTCAAATCCGTCCAACACCTGAATGGATTGCAAAGCTTTTTGTAATTCAGGCGTATTGGCTAGATTAGGTCGCTGTTTTTCTTGGCAACCTAGAAAGAGCAAACTAATACCTAGAATTAATTTTTTCATTTTGGAAATTAATAAAAATGTATTGAAACTTCAATTCGACACCTTGCTACCTCATTAAATTTTATTAGCTTAGCCTCAGCGTGTTACAGCGAATTGATTTTAAATACCTCTACCTAAAAAAGCAAATTATGAAAAGTTCAAACTCGATTAACAGACGTGATTTTCTTGCTAAATCAAGTCTTGCTATTGGCTCTTTTTTCATTGTTCCCCGTCATGTTTTGGGAGGGATTCGTCCTGATGGATCTCCTTACATAGCCCCAAGTGATCTCATAAATTTAGGTTTTATTGGTACCGGAAAGCAGGGAAGGGGATTATCTAATTCGTTTTTGAGCACAGGCGAGGTCCGAATTGCAGCGATATCTGAGGTGTATCAAGCGAAGGCGAACTTATTTTTAGATCGGGTAAAAGAGATTTATTCCAAATCATCTACTTTAGGCGCTTATGCCGAAATACCCCAATACCAAGACTTCACTGAATTGTTAGCCTTGAAAAACATTGACGGGGTGGTGATTGCAAGTCCAGACCATTGGCATGCTGCCATGGCTGTACGTGCCGCTGCTGCTGGCAAAGATATTTATTGCGAAAAACCGCTTTCGTTGACCGTAAAAGAGGGCCGCGCGATGGTGGATGCCACACGAAAATACAAGCGTGTTTTTCAAACGGGATCTATGCAAAGATCCTGGCCAGAGTTTAGACAAACAGCGGAATTAATACGCAATGGCTATATAGGCGAAGTGAAATCGATTAAAGTGAATGTAGGCCCACCGCCTGTAGCCTATGATTTAAGTGCTGAGGCATTACCCACCGGATTGGATTTTGAGAAGTGGCTAGGACCAAATGACGCGGTTCCATTTAATGCTGAATTAGCCCCTCCGATTTCAAAGGATGTGTTCCCTAATTGGCGAAAATACAAGGAATTTGGCGGCGGCGGTATGACAGATTGGGGTGCTCACATGTTTGATATTGTTCAATGGGCGTTGGATATGGATGGAAGCGGACCGGTTCGGGTAGATGCTCCTAAAACGAATGGAAATGAATTTTTGACCTATACCTACGCGAATGGCATCAAAATGACACATCAGCCTTGGGAGTGGAATAATGCCATCGAGTTTGTGGGCACGGAGGGCACATTACGCGTACAACGTAAGAAGTTGGAAACATCGAATGCGGCCTTGAAGGATCGTGTGATAGGCGCTTCTGAAAAGCATGTGTACGAAAGCACAAATCACTACAAAGATTTCTTATCAGCCATGCGCAATCGTACGATGCCTATTTGTGATGTGGAGATTGGCCACCGAACAGCCTCCATTTGTAACATTGGAAACATTGCCTATGAGACTAAAAAATCATTGGCCTGGAACCCAAAATCGGAAAAGTTCAATGATGCGGAGGCGAATGCCTTGCTTGGCAGAAAATTGAATAAAGCGTGGGGGATTAAATTATAGATTCAATCGTTTCTTCTCTTTCACCGCATAATCCACCGCGCGAGCGGTTAAGGCCATATACGTCAAAGATGGATTCTGTGTCGATGTCGATGTCATGCAGGATCCATCCGTGACGAATACATTCTTGCAATGATGCATTTGGTTATATGCATTCAACATTGAGGTTTTCGGATCCCTTCCCATGCGCACTCCGCCCATTTCGTGGTTCTCGTTACCTGGTAGACGTTTCGTATCGATGGGTTGAATGTTGTGGAAGCCTGCCGCGGCGTACATCTCCGTAAATTGTTGATGGAAATCCTTCAACATCTTCTCATCATTTTCGTCGTAGCCGATCGAAACGCGTAGTAGTGGAATGCCGTATTTGTCTTTCAGCTGTGAGTCTAATCGAACGGTGGAATGCGCTTTTGGAATTGTCTCGCCCATCATGCCCACGTTGATGTGCCAATTGCCTAATTTTTGATTTAACAAAGAATTTTTCAAAGATTCGCCTACTAAATCGGACGCATTTTCGACGATACGCGCCGCACTTAAGTTGCTTGCGTAGCCTCGTAGAAAATCGGTTTCTTGTTTGTACACATTTCTAAAGCGTGGGATATAGCCAGACGTAGGTCTTTTCCCGGCGGTCATGTAGTCTAAATTCCCATCGTATTCTGCTGTAATTCTGCCACGGTAACTGTGGAAGGCCATGTGCGTTCCTAAGATGCCGGAGTCATTTCCGAGGCCATTTGGGAAGCGAGCTGAGGTGGAATTTAAGAGGATTAAGTTGGTTGCCAAAGGCGAAGCATTCACAAAAATGATCGAAGCAAAATACTCTTCCATTTCATGTGTCAGCGCATTCACAACCCTTACCCCAATCGCCTTCTTTTTCTTCTCATCATAGATGATGGAATGGGCAACCGAGTGCGTTTTTAAGGTTAGATTTCCGGTTTGATAAGCCGCGGGCAAAGTCGCGGAATTACTACTGAAATAGCCGCCATAAGGACAACCGCGTTCGCAGAGGTTACGGTTTTGGCATTGACTTCTTCCTACTGACGTATGGATTTTATCTGCTTGACTTAGGTTCGCCGTACGAGCGATGATGACATGTCGATCAGGGAATTTTTCATTCACTACTTTGCCAAAATGTTTCTCCACACACGAGAGCTCATAGGGTTTTATAAAGTCGCCATCTGGCAGAGTTTCTAAGCCATCTTTATTGCCAGAAATCCCCACAAACTTCTCCACATAACTATACCATGGCGCCAAGTCATTATATCGAATGGGCCAATCTACCGCGAAGCCATCGCGGGCAGGACCCGTGAAATCAAAGTCACTCCAACGCTGGGTATGTCGCCCCCATAAAAGCGAACGACCGCCCACGTGGTAGGCCTGAATCCAATCGTATGGCTTGTCTTGAATGTATGGCTGCTCCCCGTCTTTGGTCAAAAAATGAGATGTGGCCTCTGAAAAAATGTAATTTTTGCTCGCAATTCCGTACTCTTTTTTCAGCTCTACTGGCACCTGTCCACGATGTGGTAAATCCCACGGATTCGCTAAAGTAGTGGGATAATCGGTGACGTGTTTTACATCTCTTCCACGATCAAGCAATAAGGTTTTTAGCCCTTTCTCCGTGAGTTCTTTGGCAGACCAGCCGCCGCTGATTCCGGATCCGATGACGATGGCGTCGAATGTATTTTTGTCCTTTAGACTCATAATTACTTCCAGTAGGCAGCGAAGTTATTAGAAAAATGTGGAATCGCAATTTCCGGTTCTTGAATTTCAGGATGCCAAAGCTTCTCCCACTCAAAACTATAATAACCCTGATATCCTCCCGCTTTTAATGCATGCAGCGCCTCCTTAACCGGCGAATTCCCTTCGCCTAAAAGTGTGTAGGTTTCTCCTTTCTCCGTTAAGATAGCATCTTTAATGTGCGTGTGAAAAATGTATTTTTTCAAAGAAGCATACATCTGCGTTGGCGACTCTTTCGTGATTGACCACATATTAAAAAAGTCCCAAACCAACCCCACATTTGCCTGATTCGCGGACTGCATGATGTGCAAAAGCATGTCGCTTTTGATAACTTTTCCGTGGGATTCTAATACTACTTTTACACCGCTTGAATTCGCATAATCGCCTAATTCGCTCAAGCTGTTTATGATGGCATCGACTGTAGCATTCTCCTCCTGATCTTTTGGCAAATCATTCGGGAAAACACGAACAAATGGACAATCTAATTGATGTGCGAGATCGATGAATTTTTTTGCCTCATCCAGATTTTTTTGCCGTTTCGACGGATCTAAAAAATGCATGTTTGCTGACGAACCTAAGTTCACTATTTTGATATTGGCGTCCGCCAATTCTCTCTTTGTACTCGTGATGTTAGATGCCGAAAAAAGTGGATTCGAAGGAAGATCTAATTCGCCTTTAATACCCCTTATCTCAATGCCAGCATATTGATTTGCGGAGGCGTGATTTAGGACTTGTGAGAAATTCCAGGAAGGACAACCTAAAGTTGAAAAGGATAATAGCGGTTTAGCAGGAGCTGTGAAATCCAGAGCAGAAAGGCCTAGTAAGCCTGTGCTTTGCTTTAGAAATTCTCGGCGATTGTTCATTCAATTAGCTTTAGATGGATGAAATTTAATAAAATACGCTGGCTTTCTCTAACTTTGGTTTGATAGACAGATATTTTGAGAAATTAAAATTGACTTTCGCATGTTATTAACCATCATCCCTAAGCTCCCCATGCGCGATAAAGCGGCATCGAAGCAATTCTATATTGAGGGTTTGGGCTTTTCTGAAATGGGGGATTATGGTGATTACCTGTTATTAAAAAAGGAGGCCATTGAGCTTCATCTGTTTGAATTTAAAGGATTAAATCCTTTCGAAAATGATGGGCAGGTATATATTCGAACAACAGGAATTGAGGCGCTTTATCAGGATTTAATGGATCGGAAAATTCCCATTCATCCGAATGGGTCGTTAGAGAATAAGGCCTGGGGTCAAAAGGAGTTTTCGCTGTTAGATCCGGATTACAATTTGCTTACTTTTGGTGAAAATCTATGAAATTAAATGGGGTTCTTTTTTTTATTTTCTGTGTTAGTTTCTCAGGCATTGCGCAGAAATTACCCGTAGAGGTATATCGGTCCGCGGATTTAGTAGTCGTCCAAATTGCGCCACATACGTTTGTGCATACCTCCTATTTACAAACGAATGATTTTGGGAAGGTGGCGTGTAATGGGATGATTGCGAGAGATGCGAATGAAGCGCTCGTTTTTGATACACCCACAAATGACAAGAGTGCTGAGGAGCTTATTAATTTCATTGAAAATAAGCTAAAATGTAAAATTAAGGCAGTGGTTCCCACGCATTTTCACGACGATTGTTTGGGAGGTTTAGCGGCGTTTCACGCGCATAAAATTCCTTCTTTTGGCAATAGTAAAACAATAGATCTAGCGAAAGCTAATCAGACGGCATATCCCCAAAATGGATTTACAGAAACGATTAAATTGAATGTGGGAGGGAGTTTCGCAACCGCCACTTTTTTAGGCGAGGGGCATACAAAGGACAATGTAGTAGGCTATTTTCCATCTGAAAACGTGCTGTTTGGAGGCTGTTTAATTAAAGAAATGCAAGCTACAAAAGGGTTTTTAGGGGACGCAAATGTGAAGGATTGGTCTGGAACGGTAATGAAGGTGAAGCAAGCTTTTCCATTTGTTAAATTAGTCATCCCTGGTCATGGGGAAATAGGGGGGCAAGAATTGTTAGATTATACGATTAACCTATTCAAACATGAGTAAATTTCCTTTCTACGAATCACTAACAGAACCTTTACCACCAGCACATTTTTCCGTGCTTTTAAAAAGCCTTTGGTATGACGCTAAAGGCGATTGGGAAACAGCGCATGATCTGGTGGATTCTTTAGCTGGCGCGGAGGCCGCTTGGGTGCATGCTTATTTGCACCGCAAGGAAGGAGACAGTTGGAATGCGGATTATTGGTATGCGAGGGCGAAGAAAGTTCGGCCGTCTAGTACATTAGAGGAGGAATGGGAGAGTTTAGTCATGCATTTTATGACTTAGTCGGAAAAGCTATTTGTTTTATTATCAAACAATTGATAGTTCTTTTATCTAACAATTGTTTACCTTTGTTTTATTCCAAAGAGTAAAACAAAATCGACATGGAGGATAAGCTAACAAAAAAAGATATTGGTTTTCGCGTGACTGAGCTTCGAAAAAGGAAGGGTTTATCTCAAGAAGATTTAGCAAAAAGCGTTCAGATTTCACGGTCTTCTTTAACCCAAATAGAATTAGGAAATAGAGGCGTCGATGTTCTAGAACTACATAAATTATCGCTGCAATTAGGGTTCTCCTTAGACGAATTTATGTCTGAAAACTTTGAATTGAGTCCTGATTTCGCGTTTGATGACTCCCCTTCTTTGGCAAAAAAAGAGCGAATTTCTGACCCGTTGTTTCAAGTAGAAAAGTGTAAAAACGTATTACTTTATTTATTAGAGCGCTGTGCTGGCAAACCCAATGTGGGAGAAACTGTATTAAATAAGCTTCTTTATTTTGCAGATTTCAACTATTATGAGCTTTATGAGGAGCATTTAACTGGGGCTAAATATAGAAAACTTCCATTTGGTCCTGTCCCTTCACAATTAGATACTCTTATTCAACAAATGATTGAAAAGGAGCAGTTGCAACGTGTAAAAACAGTTTATCGTGGTTATGCCCAAACGCGGTTTTTACCCCTAGTTAAAGCAGATTTAAAAGAGTTAAAAGCGAGCGAAACGGAGGTGATTGATCGTGTGATTGAACAAATGAGCGATTGGTCTGCCGCGTCCATAAGTCAATACTCGCACAAAGACATGCCTTGGATAGCGTCTAAAGAGGGGGAAATAATCAATTATGAACTAGCATTTTACCGAGAGGCCCCTTTCTCCGTTAGAAATTATGGAGAGGAGAATGAGGAGCGCAAACGCATTTTATTGAATTTTCGATAATCCTCTGTGAATCATTTTATCAAATAAATACATTAAATTGAACTTTCAACAAAAATTTTAATACGGTAACCATGAAAATTAAATCAATTATTGCGATGGGCGCCTTCATGGCGTTATCGTTAGTCTCCTTTAAACCTTCTGATAAAGAAGTCCAATCTGAAAAACGTTTTGGAGGTTTAGCTTTGTATACGGTGCGCGATGCGATGAAAGATGCCCGCGCGACACTAGAAAAAGTAGCGCAAGCGGGTTATGTAAACGTAGAATCTGCGGGTTATAATAATGGCAAGTTTTACAACTTGTCTCCAGCAGATTTCAAATCACTTTTAGATGAGATGAAATTAACGCCCATCTCTGCACACCAGGGAACAGCTAATTATGACAATATCGATCAACAAATTGCTGACCTAAAAACGGCAGGATTTAAATACTTTGTTATTCCAGTTCCTCCAATGGGCTTGTTTACGTTTGATCAAGTAAACAAGAGAATGGCGATGAAAGGTGGGGCTAAAAACTTAGCTCAAATCCTAGACAAATTAGGCGAGAAATGTGCTGCCGCTGGCCTACAATTATTGTATCACAACCACGATTTCGAATTCATGAAGGATGCAGATGGGATTGTTCCTATTGAGTATTTGTTAGAGAACTGCAATCCTAAATATGTTAATTTCCAAATGGACTTATATTGGGTGACCAAAGCAGGCGCTGATCCAGTGGCTTATTTCAAGCGTTATCCAGGTCGCTTCAAGATTTGGCATGTAAAGGACATAGATGATCAAGGTCGTTTCGCACCAGTAGGAAATGGTAAGATAGATTTCAAGCGTATTTTAGACAATAAAAAACTTTCAGGCATGCAGTACTATTTCGTAGAGCAAGATGCTTGTTTTAACGAGACGGCTTTAGAGGCTATTGTGATTAGCCATAAGGGTTTAGCGAAAATCGGATTTAAGTAATCTAAGTATTTTTTTGCAACCGTTATGAAAAATGCTGAAGTAATACAGTTTAGGTCTTTATGCCCTGTTGCAACCGGCTTGGATGTTTTAGGGGATAAATGGACATTATTGATTCTGCGAGATATGTTATTTCTTCATAAATCCACGTTTAATGAATTCAAGGCCGCTCCAGAGTTAATGCCGAGTAAAATGCTTTCTAATCGGCTGAAAAAATTAGAATCATTGGGATTTTTGAGCAAGAAAAAAGGAGAGATAAACAAGAAAAATGTGCATTACCTTTTGGAAGAAAAAGGGATTGAAACATTTCCTATCATGGTCGAAATGGCGCTTTTTACCACCGAATTTTATTATGACCACCTAGGTGATACCTATACCGGAATCGTAAAAACTAGAATGAGAAACGATAAAGAGAATTATATCAGAGAAATGTTAGAGAGTTATCGAGACTTCAAAGAGAATCTGATTGTTTAACAAGTTAATTTAAAAGGCCTCCATCAGCAATGGAGGCCTTTTTGTTTGACTTTTATCAAAATATAATTGGCAATTTCTTTTAAGTTTCAAAATGATACCTATCTTTGACTAAATATAATTCAAAAAAACCTCTCTATTATTATGAAAAAATTATTCTTATCCCTAATTGTACTAGCAACCATGTTTGCTTGTAATGCACCAGAAAAAAAGGCTGACGATGCTTCCTCTAAGGACATGGAAGGCGGGAGCTATGTCTCTACAGATGATAAAACAGCTAAAGTGAAAGAATTGATTGAGTCCTATATGAAGGGGGATTCTTCAGTTGCACATGAATTGTTTGTTGATACACTGAAAGCGTATGATGGTTTTGCTCAGAATGTCGATAGCTTAAATAATGTTAAAGTTAGTCCAGGAGGACGCACTGCATTTATTAATGCGGATATGTATACTCACACCATTTTTAGCGATATCACTATGTCATTAAAGCCGGGGGATCTTAAAACGTTCACAGGTAATAATGGACAAGTCGCTACCGGATATTGGGGTTTATGGAGTGGAAAAGGGAAGCATACAAATATGGAAACAAAGGTACCTCTCCATATGATTTTATGGTGGAAAGACGACAAAATTGTATCTATTTATCGCATGTTCGACCCAGCTACTTTAAAGGCTGAGGTAGCTGCTTCACAAAAGAAATAGATTTTTTTGTTTAGGGTTTGATACAAAAAGGGGGGCTTTCATTGCCCCCTTTTTTATAAAACATTGTTTGTATCCGTCGTAAATATGCGGGTACTCACCGTGTAAGTTCCACCGTTTGGATCTTTGTATTTCAGGTCCATGTAAAAGGCTTGGTATCCTTTCTTTACATAGGGAATGGTATATTTTGCGGTTGATCCTTCTAATTTCACCCGGCGTGTTAGCCATAAATTATTGCGGAAATCGCGATCTGCAGAGGTAGTCGCCCAAATCGCCGCCTCCACTAATTCCTCCGGTTTTGCCTGAACGGTTAATTCAAATCCGTCTTTCCCTTTCTCCACATTCCAGGTGCTTACAGGATATTCTTTGTTTTGTAGTGTAAGTCCAAAGAAAGCACTCAATCCTTCCAGCGCCTGTTTTCCTCCGGCTAAATCGTGTCCGGCGTTAGGCACATAATGGATTAAATTTTTACCAGGAATTTGGTCAAAATAATGTTTAATAGCATCTGCTGTCCAATACGGATCGTTCGTCGCCACAAAAATCATTTTAGGAACCGTCAGTTTTGTTCGATAGGAATATGGGTCAACCATGGCGGTGATGGCTTTGCCGTCCGGAGATTCCGTGCTTTGCGGGATACCAATTTTAACGTAATCCTCTATCTGATCACTGTATTCCCCGTAGGTTTCAAACTGGTAGCTCAAGGTTTTAGGCATGTTCAACATATCAATCACCATAGGTCCAATTGCCTTTACCCGCTTGTCATCAATCGCACTCGAAAGCCAAGTCGTCCAGCCTCGTTTAGAAGCCCCCGATATGACAAAATTGTTGATTTTATGTTTCGTTTTTTGTGCAATTATTTCCTGAACGGCATCCATTCCTTTCACGGCTGATTTCACCATCGGAAACAATAATGGCCATGAATAATCCCGGTCTTTTCGGAATTCATTCAGGGTATGGGTAATTAATTCATCTTCGGTTTTTCCATCAAAAAAGGGTTGGTTAGGCACTTGCTTGATGAGCGCAACAACGGCTTTGTTTTTGATAGCGATGGTGCCTAAAGCTGGCCACAACTTGTCGTCCTTACTCCAGTTCGGAAGTTCATCTTTGTTGCTTCCGCCTGTTATAAAAAACAGTGCGCCATCATATTGCACGGTTCCTGGGATGATTATGGTGAGCTGGTGTGTCCATTTGAAGCCGCGCCATTTTTGGGAGGTTAGTAATACCTGATAGGCTTTAGTGCTACCTAGATTAGCGGAATCTTTTAATTCCCAAGAGTAGTTTGCATCGCCATTAGTTAAATAGCTTTTTAGTGCATTTTCTGGTGTGATTTTAGCCTGTGAAAATCCCAGAATAGGAATCAAAAGGAGGGCGATTCCGGCGAATAGATTTTTCATATTTACGTTAAATGGTTTAGGTAAATATAGAAAAGAAATTGGTTTTGTAAAATTATGTACATAATATTGTACATAAAATTGTACAATATGTTAACGACTACCTTATCCGATTTTAGGAAAGATATTAAAAGCTATTTCGATCGTGTGACCGAAAGTTTTGACACACTTATTATTAACAGAGGAAAAGACTCGGGCGTGGTCATTATGTCTTTAGAGGAGTATAATTCGTTAAAAAGTACCCAGCATGAATTGTCCTCTCGTAAGAATCAACAGCGATTAGACGAATCCATCGAATCATTAAAAGCAGGCAAGAAAGTGTATAAGGACCTCGCTGAATAATGAAAATTGTATTCACGGAGTTTTCATGGGAGGATTATCTGTATTGGCAGAAAATTGATAAGCACAAAATCAAGCGAATCAATGAACTTCTTAAGGACATTTCTAGAAATCCATTTGATGGAATTGGGAAACCGGAAGCCCTAAAATTTAATTATGCTGGGTTTTGGTCCAGAAGAATAGACGAAGAGCATCGACTTATTTATCGAATCGTAGATGATGAAATCCAAATCGTAAAATGTCGTTTTCACTATGACTAATTCGTCTTTGCTTTAAACATTGCCCAAACGGTCCCGCAATGTCCTAGTTTACAAACTTCACATTCAAACCTACATACCAGGTTCGGCCGTCTGCCGGCAGAATTCCTGGGCCTGGATAACCGCCAGATCTACGCGTAAAATAGCGCGCATCCGTTAAGTTGTTTACGCCAAACTTCAGCTGGGCATACTTTTTAAATTTATAGGATCCGGAAATATCTTGTACTTGGTAAGCGGGAATTAAACCAATTGTGGCTGCGGAATTAGGGGTAACCGTGTTGCTCGCGTCTGCGAAGGCTTGGCTGATATCGCTAATTTGCCAGCTCAATGAAAGGCCTTTTTTCGAATAGGTAATTCCATAGCGATTGATTTTCTCAGGGGCATTTTCTACATGCTTGCCTGCTAAATTCCCTTCGACAATTTTGCCGTTTACGACTGATGTTGTTTTGAAGTCCAAATACCGTGCGCGAATCGCAGCCAAGGAAGCAAATACCGAGATGTTTCCAAAGCGTTGATTTTTCAGCCAGGCGGTCGTCGGACTAAATTCGATGTAGGCCTCTGCGCCTTTGGAAACCGAATGACCTAGATTTGTACGGTATTGATAAATTTTTCCATCAGCAGCAGTTTGCGCAATAGTCCCTACGCGATTATTGTAGTCAAGGTGGAAATAATCGATATCAAAAGTCAGGTAATTCCCTATCTCTCCTCGATACCCAAAGTCAAAGTTATAACCTTTTGCATCTGATAAATTAGGGTCAATCACGTCTGTGGTCGCTGGAGGCAACAAATCGGAGGATAAAACAGGGCGATAGGCTTGCGCAATGTTGCTGTACAGTTTTGTGTTGGTGCTGATTTTATATTCTGCTCCTGCGCCTAGTAAGACGAATGATCGTCCTCGGCTACTCGGGATGGCCGCGATGGGCGAACGAGTAATGCTCAGACCAGATTGTCCCGTCATATGTGTTTCGATTTGTTCCAAACGGGCACCTACTGTCACAAGCAAAGGATCTGATGGTCTCAGAATCGTCTCCGCAAAAGCAGCGTAATTGGTATTGTGGAAGACCAAATCCCGAGTATATAATCCTTGAATACCAAAATCCATACCGCTTCCATTGCTTCCCACACCTAATTGCTTTCTTTTCATTTCCCCGCCGAAATACCGAAGACCTGTGGCCACCGTATTATTCCAAGACCCTAGGCGGTAGTTTAGTAGATAGCGCAATTCCATGCCGTTTGTTTGGTAAAAATCTCGGTCTACTTGCCTGTTTCCCATCAGATCAACCTCCGTTATGGCCTTTGTGAAACCCACCGAATTGCGTTCAGCCGTGGTCCCAAAATACTTCAAACTTAGTTTCGATTCTGTAGTAATAACATAGTCAGCAGTCAATGCATAGATGAACCAGGGGTTGCTAAACCAGTTTCTAGCACGCTTGCTTTGCTGAGAATTTTGGACAAATTCGGAATCGGTTAAACCGCCTGCTTGCTGACTTTGAGTATACATGTAGGTCAACTGGGCCCCTAATTTAAGTTTGTTGGAAACCGCGTAGGATACCTCTGCGTGGGAGTGGTCTGTGTTAAAATAGGAGTTTTGGCGCCATCCATTACCTACTCTCCTCTGGTAGTAGGTGGTGTAACTTAAACGTCCTGCCGTTCCCCCTAGGTAATTAAAGGAGCTAAAGAGGCCATTATTCCCAGTGGTGTTTTGGCTTTCAACCACCAGCTTTGTCGAAAGATCAGGCTTGCGAAGGACAAAATTCATTAGCCCTCCAAACTGAGGTCCATATTGTAGAGAGCTTGCCCCCCGAATAATTTCAATGCGGTCGACTACTTCCATTGGTGGGGTATAATAGGCCTCCGGATAACCCATTGGGTCAGGAGTGATGTCGTAACCGTCCATACGCACATTGAATTCCCAGGACCGGTTAGGCGAAAGTCCTCGCGACGCTACCCCTAATTGGATGCCTGAACCATCGCTTTCCCAAACAGATATGCCGGGAGTTTTAGAAAAGATTTGGCGGGAATTATTCATCGCTAAATTAGCCTGCAGGTTATCGAGCAGGATGACCTCGTTTTTTTTGCCAGCCGTGATGGTGTATTCGTTTACCTCTGGTAAAAACGTGTTCCCTTTTACTCCTGATTGGGCAAAAACCGAAACGCCTTGAAGTTCTGTCACATCACTTAAAGAAATGTTTGCTTCGCGCTGTTCGCCTTCTTTTAGCGTCACTTCTACAAGGCTGGGTTTGTAACCTACAAAACTCACTTTGACTGTATACCGACCAGGCTTTAAACCTTTTAATATATAGTTGCCTTTTGCATTACTTTCTACTCCACGAATCGTACCCAGGAGCGAAATAGTGGCCCCAGGAAGTGGCTCCTTTGTTTCAGAGGTAATCTGACCAGAAATAGCCCCTAATTGTGCAATAGAAGCGAAAGGAAGTATGAATAAGAAGACTAGAAGGCGATTTTTCATTTAGATTTTATTTAGACTAATTTTAAATAGAGCACAAATGTAAGTAGTGAATGCGAATTCTACAACACTATTTAGAATTATTTTAAATAAGACGAATGACAATTATTGATCGCGAGGTAACTTTTTTCGAAACAAATAGCGTGATTTCTTGTTTAACCTCTGATAAACAGCTAATTAGATGAAAATTAATCGCGAAGAGTTTTTAAATAAATTAACAGGGGGCCTTGCAGTCACTTGTGTTGCTTGTATGGCCGCGGCTTGTGCTAAAGACGAGCCAGTCACGCCAGGAAATAATACAATTCCAGGTGGGAATACATCAGGAGTGACGGTAAATCTAGCTACCGAATTAAAGAACGTAAATGATTTTGTTGCCAAAACTGGGGTTATCGTCATTCGAACTGCAACAGGAAATACAGCCAATAGCTTTTTGGCCTTTTCTTCCTCTTGTCCTCATGCAGGGGCTACGGTGGAATACAATAGTTCAACGACTTCTTTTTTATGCGCCGCTCATGGGTCAACATTTAGCGCTAATGGGTCATTAGTGAAAGGGCCAGCTGATAGGGGTTTGACGAGCTTAACAGTTGTTATTTCGGGGTCAACATTAACAGTTAAATCCTAGCTTAATGTGTCAATAAATTTTAACTTGTGGTACATAAAATTTAACCACATGAAAAAATCTTTAACTAGATCGCTTTTTGCTTTAGCAATTTTAGCCTCTATGAGTTCTTGCGCAACCGTTTTAGGAGGAAGAGTGACTGATTATCAAAGAACAAGGCCAGCCGTTGGTCAGCCAGCCAGAGAAATTAGAGCAGGAGCTTTAATTGCCGATGTTATCTTGTTTTGGCCTGGCGCCATTATCGATTTTGCGACGGGGGCAATCTATAGACCGAAGTAATCGTTATCTAAGTAAGAAGCACCTTCGAAAAGGTGCTTCTTACATTATATATATATATCGCCTGAGCTGAAAATAACAGGTATATCACTCACGGAAAAGGTCAAGATACATTGATTAATAAAACAATAACTCATCTACCCTTAACCAAGCCCCCTTGCCCTTATTGTCCACAAAGGCCGGCATTCTTTTTAATCGCTCCGCTTTGATGCGGTAATATTTTGCCGGGCTTCCTGTCACGGGAATGTTAATACCGCGAGGAGAGTAACCATTTTTCTCTTTGGGTTGTAGCGGCTTTGCGCTCGTAATTAAACGCAGTTTATCAGGAGAATCTCCCGCCCAAACTTCCACCTTCACTGGAGGGAAAACGTCTGAATCCGTTCGCTCTAAATACGAGAGGGTAACACCATGGATGGGTGCCGGCTTCGCAAAGGTAGCGACCGCATCGAAGTCTGTTTCTTTAAATCCAAGCCAGGAATAATTGGACACCCCTTTTACTTCTCGAGCGCCTAACACAAAATCGTGTAAGCTCGCACCGCCCGCCGCAGGATATTTAGGGTCTGGCTTTGTTAGTAGATCTATGCGGGCCGGGATGAACGCAGATTTATACACCCGCATATCGATGGGCTTGCTGACGAGCCAGCCAGGCTTAGTGGCCAAGATACGTACCTTCGCATAATTCGTGATGGCAATCGATGCCTTGGTTGCCGGACTGTGTAAGCTATCAGGCAAGGAATCATTTAACGTATATCGGAACAACACGTCACGCAAGGTGTGTTTGAAATTGAGCTTTTCTCCGGGTTTTAAAATCAGATTTTCATTCACTAAAATGGGTGGATTGATCTGCAAAGTTTCCTCCTTCGGAATGTAGCCGGCATCGAATGTTACCTTCGGAAATTGATTGCGTAAAGTTGCTAAATCTGCAGTTGAGAGATTCGTGCTCCACACATGAATTTCCTTTAAGGCAGGGAGTTTTGCAACTAACTTCGAGACGCCTGATTTCCCTATTTTCGTTCCCGAAATAGATAACTGCTCTAAGTGATTTAAGCCAGCTAATTGTGCTATTCCCGCATCGTCTATGGACGTGAAATTTAAGTTCAATTTTTCCAAATGAGTGAACTTCGAAACTAGATTCAAGGACTCGTTTGTGATGGGCATTTTCGAGAGCTGCAAGCCCACTAATTGTTCGCTGACTTGGGATAAATCTGATAGTGTTTTGGGATCAAATTTTGCCGCTACATAAAAATCTGCCTGTAATGCTGGGGATTCATTTGCGATCGGATATACGGTACAATACGGAGTGTTCACGGATTCGATGGATGATTCCGACGCAGCTGAAAAATCGTAGGATTTTGTATTTGCTGTTACGGGAGTAGGCTGTAGTAGTTTCTGAAAATCCGCACTGAATTGCCCTACTTTCTTTTCAAAGGACGCCCCTTCTTTTACCCATAAAGTCAAGATCGTAATTTCGTCCTGTGTCAACTGCGCCTTACCCAGCGGAGGCATGTGCTCCTTCGCATTCATGGGCAATTTAATTCGTTGAATTAGGTGACTATTCAACGCATCCCCTGCCTTCCAAATCGCACCATGTTTTCCTCCCTTCATCAGGTTCGCAATGCTATTCATCTTGAGCGCGCCTTTTGTCTTTTGGTCATTGTGACACGACTCACATTTGGCTTTTAAAATCGGTTGGACAATGTCCTTAAACACCACACTTTCTGAGGTGATTTCTGTCGCCTTCTCCCCAAAACGTAAATAGTTTTCCCCATGCGTAATGCTAGCCCCCGTGTGGCCGGCCACTACTAAGGCGATGAATCCAAGCGCGGCTCCTAAGATGAGGTTTCTGCGAAGCAGCACCCAAACAAAATAGACAAATGAAACCGCAACTCCAGACCACTGATGCCAGTCTAAAGTGCTCGTTTCGTAGTCGCCTTCTTTGACCAAAAACAAACCAAAAATGGCCGTAAATGTGGAAAAGATGGCGGTAATTAATAACAGAAATTCAGCTAAAACTTCGAAGGAAGCTAGCTGTTTTTTGATGGCAAAAAGACCTAGTAATAAAACCCCGAAGCCGATAGGTAAGTGTAAAATTAGAGGATGCAAATGGCCGATACCTACTAGTGGCAATGCAAAGCTTGATTGGAAAATTAATAGGAAAACGAGGAAGCCTTGGAGACACCACAAAATCAAATTCCCTATCTTTTCGACTTTCCCCATTACGCGATTAATCCTGGTAAAACGTTCCCCGCGATATCGGTTAATCGGTAACGACGACCTAGATGTTTGTAAGTCAATTGTTCGTGATTGATCCCCATTAAATGCTGTACCGTCGCATGGAAATCATGGATGTGCACCGGGTCTTTCACGACGTTATAGCCCAGCTCATCAGTTTCCCCATAAACGGATCCCGCCTTTACGCCGCCGCCGGCCATGAAAATACTGTAGGCACGCGGGTGGTGATCGCGGCCATAATTATCGACCGTATATTTACCTTGGCAATAATTCGTACGACCAAATTCCCCTCCCCAAATGACCAGCGTTTCGTCCAATAATCCGCGCTGTTTCAAGTCGGTAATTAGCGCTGCTGAAGATCGGTCTACATCCTGTGCTTGCATCGCCATTTCTTGTGGTAGATTACCATGAGAGTCCCATCCTTGGTGGTAAATTTGTACGAAGCGAACGCCCGATTCAGATAGTTTACGCGCTAGCAAAACGTTTGCTGCATAGGTACCCGGAACTAAACATTCTGGCCCATACATTTTGACAATGTGATCGGGCTCTTTCGATAAATCTGTTAATTCTGGAACCGCCGTCTGCATGCGGTAAGCCATTTCGTATTGTTGTACTTTGGCCTCTACTTCCGGATCCTTATTCTCCGCAAAACCTTCGTGGTTTAATTCCGCGAGCTGGTCCAGCATTCTGCGTCGACCGGCCTTATCGATTCCATCCGAATCATTCAAATATAAAATGGGATCCTCTGAACTACTAAATACCACACCTTGATGCGTCGAATCTAAAAATCCATTCGTCCAAAGCTTCGAATAAACGCCCTGTCCATTTCCACGTCCGCGCGAAAGCAACACGCAGAAAGCAGGCAAGTTTTTGTTCTCACTTCCTAAACCATAGGACATCCAGGCACCCATACTCGGGCGATTACCTACCTGGGCTCCCGTTTGTAAAAAGGTCAATGCCGGATCGTGATTAATCGCATCGGTACTCATGGTGCGAATCACACAAATGTCATCCGCAATCGAGCCTATGTGCGGGAATATTTCACTGATATAAGTACCCGATTTTCCGTGTTGTTTGAAATTATAATACGAACCGACGAGCGGGAATTTATCTTGTGACGCCGTCATCCCGGTGAGCCGTTGGGTCCCACGAATCGAATCCGGTAAATCCTGCCCTGCCATTTTGTTCAGCATAGGCTTGTAATCGAAACTCTCATATTGCGAGGGGGCACCGTTTTGGCAAAGGTATATAACGCGTTTTGCCTTAGGGGCAAAGTGTGCAACGCCTAAAGGCAATGATTGCGCGGAGGCATCGCCTTTGAATAAATCGGGCACGAGCAATGAGCCTAAGGCTAGCCCGCCTATGCCTGCAGCCGCCTGACCGAAGAAATGGCGACGCGTAATATTGAGTCGATTTTTAAAGAATTCGTTTTCCATATTATACCCGCATGATGGCCTCCTCTAGGTTATAAATTAATTGAATCGTCAGCATCATGGCCGCCGTGGATCCAGTAACCGCCGCCTTGTCTTGTTTGTATTCCCCTATCTTCATGAGCTTCTGAACTTTCTTCGGGTTTTGAACACAAGAGGCTTGCTCAGCTTCGTAGTATTTTTTCAGCATCGCGAGTTCCTTGTCTTTCGGAGCTCGACAAACAATGCGCCTAAAAGCGCGCGTTAATTTTTCCTCGAGACTTCCTTTCTCACGCGAAAATTGACTAGCTAAGACGCGCGAACTTTCCAAAACGTGAGGATCATTCATCATCACCAAAGCCTGCAATGGGGTATTCGTTCGACCTCTCTGCACCTCGCATTGATCGCGATTACTCGCATCGAAAATCAACATCGTAGGTGGTGGTACCGTACGTTTAATGAACACATACATGCCGCGGCGGTATAAATCTTGGTTGTGATCCTGGATGTAATTCATTAATGATCCTCTACCAGAAGTGGCTACTTCCCAGAGTCCTTTAGGCTGGTAGGTCTTCACACTCGGACCTCCGATTTCTTTGTTTAAGATACCAGCGGAGGCCAATACTTGATCTCGAATCTGTTCCGCCGGAATTCGTATCCGGGACATACGCGATAAATAGATATTTTCTGGGTCTACTTTAAAGGAAGCAGAGCTAACCGTGGAGGCTTGTTGGTAGGTGGCCGATAGTACGATTTGTTTGACTAATCGTTTGATGTTCCAACCATGACTTTGGAAGTCAACGGCTAACCAGTCGAGTAATTCTGGATGCGTAGGAAGTTCTCCTTGCATCCCAAAATCGCCCACTGTTTTCACGATGCCTCGCCCAAAAAACTGTGCCCACATCCGGTTCACAAAAACGCGAGATGTTAGTGGGTTTGCTGGATCTACTACCCAACGCGCTAAGCCAAGGCGATTTTGTCCGTACTTGGCAGGGGTGAAGGGTAAAATACTTTTTGGCAACCCAAAACCTACTTCTGGACCAGGCATATCGTAATTTCCGCGCGATAAGACATAAGTAGGCCGATGTTTACTAGAGTCAGCCATGACCATGACGTCGACTGTGGCGGTGTCTTTTTTGTGAATAAACTTCAGAATCGATTGCACGTCTTTAGTCGATATGGACATATTAGGGGGATCCGCAAACGAGGCGTCGATGGTCCCAAACAATCCCTTTTCAGGCACCTGATTGAAGAAGGCATAGGTGCTGTAATAATCTTTTTGTGAAATGGGATCGTATTTATGATCGTGGCAACGGGCACATTCGAAGGTCAGCGCGAGGAAGGATTTTGAAAAGGTATTCGTCCGATCATTCACATATTCTACGCGGTACTCCTCGTCGATAACCCCGCCTTCTTGTGTAATCTTATGATTGCGATTGAATCCGGTGGCGAGCAACATTTCTTTCGAAGGCCGCGGCATCAAGTCGCCGGCTAATTGCCACGTAACAAATTTGGCATAGGAATAATTGGAATTAAATGCATGAATTACCCAGTCCCGCCATGGCCACATCGTTCGTAAACCATCATCCTGGTAGCCGTGCGAATCCGCATAGCGCGCTAAATCCAGCCATTGAATCGACATTTTTTCGCCGTAATGTTTGCTGCTGATTAGCTCGTTAACGATCTTCTCATAGGCCTGCGGGCTGTCGTCTTTTAGAAAACGATCCTGCATTTCGAGCGTCGGCGGCAAGCCGGTTAAATCGAGGCAAACCCGTTTCAATAACTGCTCTTTCGATGCTTCCGGGCTAGGCTTTAACGATTTCTCCGCCATTTTTGCATAAACAAAATAGTCAATTGGATTGCGCACCCAATCTTCATCTGCATCAGGTAAAGCCGATTTCACGGGTTTGATAAAGGCCCAGTGTGGTTTGTAAACGGCTCCTTGCTTGATCCACTTTTCGATGAGGGCAATTTCATGTTTGGAGACTGTCAAATGCGAACTCATCGTAGGCATTCTTAACGAGGTATCCTTCGTGATTAATCGTTGGAACGCATCGGAAGATTCTGGATGACCTGGAACAATGGCGTGCATGGAAGGATTATCCTTGAATGCGGCGTAAGCTCCTTCCGGCGTGTCTAAACGAAGGCCAGCCTTTCGCTTATTCGCATCCGGCCCATGGCATTTGAAACAGCGGTCGGAAAGAATCGGTCGGATGTGGTAATTATAGTCAATGACGTCTGGCATCGCAGTTTCCTGCGCTTGCGTATCTGAACAGCGGGTATAGGCAAAAATGCTCCCAATGGCTAGGAGTAACAGAAACCCAAATCGCTTGCTCAGTAATGTCATAGTTTTAAAGACGAATACCGAAATATACGATTAAATTTTTTCTTTGAAAATTGCTATTTGTTAAAGGCTAGCTGAGCGCTGTCTACTTCGATCGGCCACTGCCCTTTGAACCCAGATTGAATAGCCATATCTGGTCGATTTTTTTTGAGTTGTGCGACGCCTTTTTCGGTAATTCGTGTTTTCCACAAATAGACGCGCTTGAGCGATTTTATTTTCGCGAGCGTTAGTAAACCTCGGTCACTGATTTGGGTCCCTACCAGATTAATTGACTCTAAAAAGGCCAGGTTTTTTAGGCTCTCGAGATCCCCGTCAGTGATTTTGGTGTGCTGTAAATCAAGGAAAATCAACAAAGGCATGTCCGCAATTTCCTTCATAAATTCTCCGCTAACACCGGTATTCCCTAATTTTAAGCGGATGATTTGTGCATTAATCAATCGTAAATCAGCCAGTTCTTTGTTGGTTACGCGAGGTGCGTTTATAGCATTGACCTCGATGTAGTTTTGGTCTTTTGAAACCGGATTTGCGAGTAGACCGTGCTTGCGAATCTGCGCAAGATCAGCCTCGTCTGCTGCATCAACTGACTGTTTAAATACGGCGGATTCCAATGCTACCTCCGCTTGTGTGTAGGTCTTTAAAATGGCATTTATTTTTTCATCAGCCGGTAGTTGGGCAACTTTTTTGTTAAAATCTGCCCCCTGCTGTATCCACCAATGCAGTAAAGAAATTTCATTCTCCGTGAGGGGAGTTTTTCCTTTAGGAGGCATGTGGTGCTCATCGTTTTCTTCCAATAAAAGCCGTTTGATGAGCTCGCTTTCTAAAGGCTTTCCTGCAGCTATAATGGGACCATCTTCGCCGCCTGCTAGGATAAAATTAGGGGCGTCTAAACGAAGTTTGCCTTTTTGTTTTTCAGCATTGTGGCAGGAAATGCAGCGCTGTGTTAAAATCGGTTTGACGAGTTGCGTGTAAACGACGGTCTCTTTCAGGTTAGTGATTTTAGGGACCTCTTCGGTTTCTTCTTTTTTAATACCCAGCATTTTTTGTGCAGGGGCAGGTAAACTCGCCGTTAAATAATCAGAACCATGGGTTAGATTTCCTCCATAATGGCCGGTGACCGTAAGGCAAAGAAGTCCGAGGATAAACAGGGAATTCGTTAAATGGCGATTCAGGCCAGCGCGCATGATATAGGTTAAACCTAGCGATAGCACGCAAGTACTTACTCCCAGCCACTGGTGAATCTGTAAGGTACCGGGATCGTATTCGCCAGCTTGTGCAAGCGACCAACCCATGGCTGCGGAGATTAGGGCAAATGCGGACGTCCAGATTAACATATGCACTACAATTGGCCGGGCAGCCTCCTGCTTTTGTGCATAGAAAAAATGTAAAATACCGGCCATGAAGAACATACCGATGGGCAAATGCACCAGCATCGGATGGAAATGTCCCCAAAAAATGAGCCATGACTGGCCTGCCTCCGCGATCACCATTTAGCCAATTCGTTCTAATTTGATTGGATAGGTTTTTCCAGACGCCCACTGTGGCACATAGATATTTTCATCGGAATCCGCATAGACATCGTGAGGATGGATGAACACTTTGTGTTCGTCGTCCTTTATCTGCTTCTGCAAAACGCCATTTTTGTAAATAGGTTCCGATCCACCAGGAGTAGAAACGACCTTCATATTTTTATCTAAAATTTGAATGTACCCTGAACCTGGCCAGGAGGCATCGGTACTCCGGAAACTGGCGGCTAAAATATGATCTCCGTGCAAGACAGGTCTGCAAACAAAGGAGCCAGGCAAGTGGTAACGCGTGATAAATTTCCCGTCTAAAGTGAATCGTTTAAAGCTGTTGTTTACTCGGTCTGTCACTAATAAAGTCCAGTTATTGGGGTCGCGAGTGTCCACTAAAACCCCGTGGCAGCAATTGAACTTATTATCATCGTAAACCGCGCTATACCCGCCAAAATGTCGAATATAACGTCCTTTTGAATCATATTGAATGATGTAATTTGACCCGTATCCATCGGCCACATAGATGTCGCCATTCTTTGGATTAACCGCGGTTTCTGTAGGCACAAACTGATGTGGGTGATCGTAAACACCCGTCTCTTTCGGGTAATCAATCTTAAAAATCTCGCGGCCTTTTAAATCCGTTTTGATGACTTGGTGGCGCGTGTTATCACAGATTAATAAAAACTGTTCGCCTCCCTCATTTAGTATGGTTAGACCGTGCGCACCCGGATAGGAATGTCCCCAGGAGTCGAGTAGTTTGCCGGATTTATCGTAGATGAGGACGTTGTTTTTCACCTCGTTAGTGAGCATAAACAATCGGCCTTTCGCGTCTTCCACCATCTCGTGGCAGTCGTTCACGGGATTTTTTCCAGCGTCCAAAATGCCCCAATTGGGCACTACTTTATACCTAAATGAGCCATGGCCTAGGGTGATTTCGCCGGCTTTGGGTGCGATTTTTTTCATGTTGTTGTTAGTTAACATGCCGGTTCCGATCAGTGCGGAACTAGCTTTTAAAAAGTCTCTGCGTGGGATAGATTCTTTCATCAGTTTTAAGGTTTATTTATGCTTTCATCAATGTTAAATAGGGCATTGGCAACTAAGGTTTTGGCCACTAAATTAGCCGGATTAGGCGGCACATCGTTATCCGGACATATCTTTAAAAAGGCTAATGTCTCTTTTGGGTGTGCTTGGTAATACGCTAAGGTCTGGGTGTAAAATGCACCTAATTTCTCCGCTTTTTTAGGGCCAATAGTTCTACCAAATAAATCAGCATATCCTTTTTCGACAAAGCGCAACCCATTCTCGGGGTATTTGCGGGCAAAAAATTGCGATGCCTCTAAGAAAACCGGATCATTTAGGGTATTCAGCGCTTGCATAGGTGTGTTCGTTCGGATGCGCCTAGAAAGGCAAATATCACGCGTTCCTGCATCAAAGGTCACCATTGTAGGATAGGGGCTGCTGCGTCTCCAATAGGTATAAAGGGAGCGCCTCCATTGCTCTTCTCCACCACTTTTTTCCCATTTCATGCCACTATACGGCGCATTCCAAACCCCATCGGGTTGCTCTGGCATTACGCTAGGGCCGCCTAGTTTTTCACTCAATAATCCAGACCAAGCCAGGGCTTGATCGCGTACTTGCTCTGGGCTTAATCGAATGCGCGGTCCCCTAGTTATGAAGCGATTATTTGGGTCTTTTTCGCGAGTAGCTTTATCTACAATAGCAGATTGTTGGTAGCTAGCAGACATGACGATATACTTCAATAAATCTTTCGGTTTGTACTTGAAATCAACCTGAAATTTGTAAGCTAAATGATCTAACAAGGGCTGGTTCACAGGCGAGAGACCTTGACTCCCTAAGTCTTCTAATGTTTCGACGATTCCGATGCCAAACAGCTGTTCCCAGAATCGATTCACCGCCACGCGGGCGGTCAACGGATTGCTTTTCCCCCCGATCCAATTCGCTAAATCCAAGCGATTATTAACGGGGCCATTTTTGAATAAGGCCGGAATTCCAGGTTGTACGGGATCGGCTGGACTTAACCAAGAACCACGGGCAAAAACACGGGTTGTTCTGGTAAATTCCGCCGGATTTTCAAGCATAACGGGTGTAGTTAATTCCGGTTCGGCGGCAATGGCTTTTATCGCTAATTTTTCAAATTCTGTGGCTTTAAGTGCCGCAGGAACTTCAGGTAATAAAGCCCAAAATCCAATCGTCGCGGTCGTTTGGTCTGGCTTTGTTTTGGCATTCGTAAATTCCCAAACCAGGTCTTGTTTTCCAGGCAAAGAAGGAATGTTCACGAAGGTGTAGGCCCAGCCTTTCACAAACAGGCCTTTCGGTTTAGCGTATTTTTCCTGCAGCGTCGTATCTAGTTTTATACGCGCGATAACCGGCCCCGTTTTTTTTCCTTGGTGAATAGTTAAAATCGTAGGCGCTGGACCCGAGTTTCGACAAGCAATTAACAGCTTGGTTTTTCCCATCACGGGAACGGCTTTAAAGCGCGCGGAACCGTTGTTTCGAACGGCTAAGTATTTGTTATCCGCTAAGGCGCTATTATCAAACTGATCTGCCCAATGCGGATGGATTTTAGGCTCCACAAAACGAATCATATTTCCCCAGGCTTTTTGGGAGGCGACAGGTTGATTTACTAAAAAGGATTTGAGCTGCGTAATCGTTTTTTCGTCTTCTGGTTTGTAATGCTTGTAGGTAGGTGAATCATCCGGGATATCTTCGTCGCGGGAGTTATTAAAGAAGGCCATGTAGCGGTAATATTCCTCATGACGAATCGGATCATAGGGGTGGGAATGGCATTGAACACAGCCAAAACTTGTCCCTTGAAGCACCTCCCAAGTCGTATTTACGCGGTCTAGGATAGCCGCCGTCCTAAACTCTTCATCCTCCGTTCCCCCTTCATCATTATTTGTAGTATTGCGGTGGAAGGCGGTGGCGATGTAGTCGTTTTCTTGTGGATTAGGAAGCAGGTCCCCCGCGAGTTGTTCCTTGATAAACTGATCGTAAGGCTTGTTTTGATTGAATGAGGCGATGATGTAATCCCGGTATTTCCAAATGCTTCGCGCCTCATCTTTCTCATATCCTTTCGTGTCCGCATAGCGTGCCAAGTCCATCCACATGGAGGCCCATTTTTCTCCAAAATGGAGAGATTTTAACAACTTATCCACCTGCTTTTCATAGGCGTCATCTGACTTATCTTTTTCGAATTCTTGGTAATCGGATGGCGTAGGTGGAAGCCCCGTTAAGTCCAAATAAAGTCTGCGCAATAGGTCCGGTTTAGTCGCCGGTTCAGCTGGGGATAAGCCCTGATTTTTTTGTTCAGCTTGGACAAAATAATCTAACTCATTCTTTGCCCATCCACTCGAAATCCCTACCCAACTGAGCGCCTTTTCCCACCAACTTCCTACCGGAATGCTGGGAGCTTCCACGGGCTGATAAGCCCAATGTTCTCCCCAAGTGGCACCCTCCTTAACCCAGGTAGTTAACAGCTCGATTTCTTCCTTGGAAAGTGCCGGTCTTTGGTAGGGCATCTTCTCCTCTGGATCCTGACTATGCAGTCGCTGAATAAAACTCGATTCTTCCGGATGTCCGGGGATAATGGCCGGCTTCCCCGATTTCGTTTTCGCTAAGGCCTCTTCTTGAAAAAGTAAACTAAAGCCACCCTGTTTTTTTACCCCTCCATGGCAGGAAATGCAATTCTTATTTAGAATGGGTTTTATTTGGGTGCTATAATCTACTTTTTCCGGTTTGCTTCCGAAGTAATAAGCCGCAATTCCAGCGATGCAAAGGCCCAGAAAAAGGATTATTCTGTTCATCACCTAGGCTAAAATCGGTTTAATCACTTTCCCGAATACATCGGTCAAGCGGAAATTTCGCCCTTGGAAAGGGAACGTAAATTCTTCGTGGTTAATACCTAAGCAGTGCAAAATAGTCGCCTGAAGGTCATAAATGGACGTTTTTCCGTTAACGGTGGCATAGCCTAAGTCATCGGTTTCGCCTAGCGACATACCCGGTTTAATGCCACCACCAGCCAGCCACATTGTGAATGCTTCCGTATGGTGATCGCGACCAAAATAACCTTGTGCTTTTCCCTCCCTATTTTCTTGCATTGGCGTACGTCCAAATTCCCCACCCCATACCACTAACGTTTCCTCTAACAATCCGCGCTGTTCTAAGTCTATTAATAAGGCCGAAACTGCTCTATCTGTTTGTAAACATTTTTGATGCAAACCAAAATCCACCGATTCATTTTTCCCAGTTCCATGCATATCCCAGCCCCAGTCAAATAACTGCACGAATCGGACCCCTTTTTCCACCATTTTTCTGGCCAGCAAGCAGTTATTCGCAAAGGATTCTTGCCCTGGATTTGTCCCGTATAACTGGTGGATATAGTCTGGTTCTTTGCTGATGTCCATCACCTCAGGAACGGAACTTTGCATCTTATAGGCCATCTCGTATTGCGCAATTCTGGCAACGGTTTCCGGATCCCCAAACTCCTCATAGGTTTCCTGATTTACCGCATTAATGGCATCGATACTGGCCTTGCGAATATCAGATGTTAAGCCATCTGGATTTTTAATGAATAGAACAGGTTCTCCGGCGGAGCGACATTGCACTCCTTGGTAAACTGAAGGAAGAAAACCACTTCCCCAAGCAGACTTTCCGGCATCAGGATTTTTCCCTCCAGAAGCAAGTACCATGAACGAGGGAAGGTTTTCATTCTCTGATCCCAGGCCGTAAGAAACCCATGATCCAATGGATGGCCGGCCCAAGCGCGCCGATCCCGTATGCATGAGTAATTGGGCAGGTGCGTGATTAAATTGATCCGTATACATGCCCTTCAAGAAGGTAATTTTATCTGCTTGGGTGGCTAAATGTGGCAAGTGGTCTGAAATCCAGTGACCTGCACTTCCACGTTGAAGGAAATTTGCTTTAGGGCCTAGTAAATTAGGAACCCCGCGAATGAAGGCGAATTTTTTCCCTTCGAGTAGTTCTTTTGGGCATTCTTTCCCATCAAATTTAGCTAATAGAGGCTTATAGTCGAATAATTCTAACTGCGATGGCGCCCCAGCCATATGTAAAAAGATAACGGATTTCGCTTTGCCGAAATGGGGAGGAATTCTAGTTGCCGCTTGTTGTGAGCTAGCCGGGGTTTGACAATTCCACAAGGCAGAACCGAAGGCAAGCGAGCCAATGCCTGTACCCAACGACTGTAAAAAATGCCGTCTGGTAGCCAAATTAGCCTCTTTTTCGATCGCTTCTTTCAACAATTTATTCATTCTGCCTGAATCAGGATACAAGCGGATAAGCCGCAGTTTCAAATATACGATTTTGCATAATATGTAAGTTAAATTTTATAATTTCCTGCTAAAATACTACAATCATGAAAAAGCTATTCTTTTTGGTTTTGTTGCCCTTTATTTTTCAGGCCAAACCAGTGCGTGTCGGTATCGCTGGCATGACCCATGGACATGTGGGGCAGGTTTATACAGCTATTAAAAAGCCGCAGCAGGATGTGGTTATTGTAGGGTTTGCAGAACCTAATAAGGAATTAGCGATGTCGCTATTGAAGAAACAAAATCTCCCAGATTCGCTTTGGTTTCCTTCCTTAGAAGCCCTAATTGCGAAGACGAAACCAGAGGCCATTGCCGCCTTCAACAGTATTTATGAGCATTTGGAAGTAGTTAAAACTTGTGCCCCTAAGGGAATTCATGTGATTGTCGAAAAACCTTTGGCAGTTAATATGGATCACCTGAACCAAATGAATGCCATTGTGGCAAAACACCCCATTCATTTATTAACCAATTTTGAAACAACGTGGTATCCCTCCCATGCGAAAATGTGGCAGATGGTGAAGGAAGAAAAAGTCTTAGGAACTATTCGTAAAGTGGTGATCATGGATGGCCATCGCGGACCAAAAGAAATCGGCTGTGCCCCAGAATTTCTACACTGGTTGACAGATCCAGTGATGAATGGAGGCGGGGCGATTATTGATTTTGGCTGTTATGGTGCGAACATTATGACCTGGTTAATGGATGGCAAAAGGCCGCTTTCTGTGACTGCCGTGACGCAGCAACTTAAACCCGACGTGTACCCGAAGGTAGACGATGAAGCAAGTATTATTTTGACTTACCCGGATTGCCAAGCCATTATTCAAGCGTCTTGGAATTGGCCTTTTGATCGAAAAGATACCGAAGTGTATGGTACCAAAGGAATTCTTGTAGCCGATAAAACAAACAAGATGCGCTACGTGAAAGGAGATCGATTTGGGGAGGAGGGAATGATTTCCTTGAGCCCATTAAATTACGAAGTTTCCAATGTGTTTCCCTATTTAGCGGCGGTCGTTCAAGGTCGAATTAAACCCAAGAAAGATTTATCCTCTTTCGAAATTAATCAAGTGGTGGTAGAGATTTTATCAGCCGCGAGGGAGTCCGCGAAAACAGGTAAGGCGGTTCAATTAAAGAACTAATTCAATTCCCAATACACCGATTAATCCCATAACTGCGAGTATGGTTTCCATGATGGTCCAGGAGCGCAAGCTGTTTTTGATGGATACGCCGAAGTATTCTTTGTAAAGCCAAAAACCGGCATCATTTACATGCGACAAAACCATAGACCCGGCTCCTATACTTAAAGCGAGCAGATTTGGGTTTGTGCCTGAGGAGGCCAATAAAGGCAATATCAATCCGGCTGTGGTGATGCCTGAAACGGTGGAGGAACCGGTTACGATGCGCAATACCGCGGCGATAATCCAAGCAATAATCAGTGGATTCAGGGAGGAACCTTGAGTCAGCACTTGTAACGCATTTCCTACCTGCATCTCTTGCAAAATTTCTTTGAAGGCACCTGCACCACCGAAGGTTAGCATCAGCGGAGACACCTCTTTGATGGATTCCACCAGCCATACGCTGATTTCCGCCCAAGTAATTCCACGCCTGATTCCGAGCACATATACGGCGGCGAATACGGATACCAAGAGTGCCACCATAGGTTCGCCCAGTAATTCAATGACAGGCAATTGAACGAATGATTTAATAGCAATCAGCACCACAGGTAGTAATAAAATGAATAGACTATGTGCTACACTTGGGTTTTGGCCTACTTCATCTACCTCCACAAATGACATGGGAGTAGCGGGAATGTTTTTTACTGTTTTCCCAAACAACCAGCCAGAAGTTAACATGGCCGGAATCGAAATAAGGATACCATAACCCAGCGTGGCACCCATATCAGCCCCAGGCAAATGGGTAACTAAATAATAGGGAGCTGGATGAGGAGGCAGAAAACCTTGCGTAATAGAAAGGGATGCCAGCATGGGAATTCCCAGGTAGACCGGGGGTAATTGATAGCGTTCTGCAGTCGACAACACGAGCGGCGCCAGCAAAAGAAACGCGACCGAAAAGAAAAGAGGAAGACCCACAATAAACCCAATCACCATAAAGGCAACAGGCAGGTTTTTAGGCCCAAATAAACGCACAAAATACTCAGATAAAACATAGGTGGCTCTGCTTTTCGCGACCATTTTACCTAACATGGCCCCTAAAATGATGATGGGGATGATGGATCCTAAGGTGCCGCCTATTCCCTTTTGAATGGCAGCAATGGTCTGTTCTGAAGAAAGCGAGCCTACCATTCCAAGGCCTAAGGAAACGACTAAGAAGGAAATAAATGGCTGAAGTTTCAGGACCGAGATCAGAATCACTAATACCAATATAGCTATGCTGATTAGAAGCCAAATACTCATATTTATCGATAGGTTTTTACAAATATAGGATAATTTCGTAGACGAAAGCGGAGGATTCAATCGACGAAATGGCAACCGGTTTTACGCATCTGTGTGGAACTTTGTCCAATCAAAAAAAATCAACACTAATGAAAAAATACCTACCCATTTTAGCAGCGGCTTTGTTATTCACCTCATGTAAAAAAGACGAGGATGTTGAGCCCACAGATGATAATGAATTAATCACACGTGTAGAATTAACCTTTATAAATAAGGCTACCAATGCATCTACCAAGTACACTTTTCAAGACAAAGATGGAGACCCGAAGACAGCTCCTGAAAAGTTTGATAAAATTGTTTTAACAAAAGGCGTTACCTACACGATGAGTATCGAAGCTTTTGATGACACTAAATCTCCAGTAACGGATATTACAGAGGAAATAGATGAAGAGTCAGATGTGCATTTATTTGTATTCAAAACCACGCCAGCTACTTTATTAACGACGACGATTGAAGATATAGATAAAAATGGTTTGCCTATTGGTTTAACCACAAAAGTGCTAGCCTCTTCCACAGCTGGGACAGGCAAGTTCAATGTGTTATTGAAACACCAGCCAGCATTAAACGGAGTTAAAGTAAAGACGGGACAAGAAGCGGGAGGAAGTACGGATATCGATCTTACATTTGATTTGGAAGTGAAATAGCCTCATAATCACTTAAAAAGGAAGCCCTCAGACGAGGGCTTTTTTTATGGTTAGCCTACAGGGTGTTCGTAGATTAAATAATTATTTCATTAATTTGGGATAAATAGAAATAAGACGAATGAAAAAAGCAATTCTCCTTAGTTGCGGACTACTTGCAGCTACTTTTTTAAGCCACGCTCAATCGAGCAAAGCTCCAGCTGCCGTACAGCCTAAACCTGCCGATTCTTCCGCTGTAAGGAAGCCTGCCTCCAAGACAAAATCCTACGATCAGGTCATCACAAAAGAAGCCAAATCCAAAAAAGGCTTATTCACCACTCACCAGGTAGGCGATAAATTCTATTTCGAAATCCCGAAAAAACATTTAGGCAAAGACATGTTATTAGTCAGCCAAATCGCCAAACTTCCAAGTGGTATCGGCGGGGGCTACGTCAATGCGGGAACATCCTCTCGGGAGCAATTGATTGTTTGGGAGAAATTCCAAGAAAAGATCATGATCAAAATCAAATCCTACGCGTCGGTTGCAGCAGATTCATTGCCTATTAGCTTGTCAGTAAAGGCCAATAATTACGAGCCTACCTTGTATATGTTTGACATTGAAACCTACAGCAAAGATTCTTCTAATGTAGTGATTGATGTAACTAAATTTTACAGTAGTGACGTTCCGGCAATGAGCGCTTTAGATGCCTCCTTGCGTGCGACTCATGGGGTGAGAAACTTAGATGCGTCAAGGAGTTTTATTCGTTCCATGAAGTCGTTCCCGTTGAACATCGAAGTGCTACAAGATTTCACCTACAATGCTTCGAAACCATCCGTAACGGCTTACACGGAAACCATTAGTTTGCAGATGAATCAGTCGATGATTTTATTGCCTGAGAAGCCGATGAAGCCGCGTTTATTTGATGAGCGTGTGGGGTATTTCACCCAAAGACAATACGATTATTCCAGTGAGGAATTAAAATCAGATCAAAAAACATACATCCAGCGCTGGCGCCTAGAGCCGAAAGACATGGCGGCTTACAAGCGCGGGGAACTAGTTGAACCGATAAAACCAATCGTCTATTACCTTGATCCTGCGACGCCGATGAAGTTGCGCAAGCACATGAAAAAAGGGGTGGAGAATTGGCAAAAAGCTTTTGAGGTAGCCGGTTTTAAAAATGCGATTATTTGCAAAGATCCTCCAACTGCTGCCGAAGATCCAGATTTTTCTCCTGAAGATATTCGGTATTCCGTGATTCGCTATGTCGCAAGTACGACGCGAAATGCGACGGGACCAAGTGTGAGCGATCCGCGTTCTGGAGAGATTATTGAGAGTGATATTATTTGGTACCATAACCATTTACGTTCATACCGTAACCGTTTCTTATTAGAAACCGGTGCTTCTAATCCGAACGCGCGTACTCTAGATACGCGTGAGGAGGACATTGGCGAGATGATGGAAATGGTCATTTCACATGAGGTGGGACATGCCTTAGGTTTCCCACACAACATGGGGGCGAGTAGCTCGTACGAAGTGGAGAATTACCGCAAGGCAGATTTCACGAATAAAGAAGGAATTTCAGCCAGTATCATGGATTACGCGCGCTTTAATTACATCGCGCAGCCAGGTGACCAGGGCGTTCGCTACATCCGTAAAATGGGCCCTTATGATGATTATGCGGTGAATTGGGGCTACAGAGTATTGCCTGATGCAGTTCGTCCGGAAGACGAAGTGCCTACCTTGAATAAATGGGTGGAGGCGAAAGCGGGTGACCCACGATTCCGTTTTGGAAATCAGGGAACGAATTTCGATCCAAGTTCTCAAACAGAAGACATTGGAAATGATCCGATTCGTGCGAGTAGCTATGCGGTGAAAAACTTGAAGTATGTGGCCAAAAATTTAGCCGATTGGACTAGTAAAAAGACCAATGATTACGAGGATTTGATTGAGTTAAACGATGAATTATTGGGTTCATGGTCGCGCTATGTGGGTCACGTGACGACAATGGTGGGCGGTGTTTATGAGCAATATGCCAAACCAAATCAAAACATCTCTTCCTATAATCCGGTGCCTAAAGCAAGCCAACAAGCGGCTATCAATTGGTTAATCGCGAATGTTTTCACGAATGTGGATTGGTTGATAAACAGAGAGGTGGTAACGCATAACATGGCGGGTTACATCGATCGAATTAGAAGTTTACAGGTTAGTCCGATGAACCGGATGTTAAGTTTAGAGACTTTTGCGCGTTTGGATAATAGTGGATTGACTACTCCAAATCATTACAAGACCATTGATCTTTTCCAAGATGTACGCGGAGGCATTTGGAATGAATTAACTAGTGGCAAAAACATCGATCAATTCCGCCGTAATTTACAGAAGGCCTACATCGAACGCATGAAAGCGTTGATGACAGATCAGGCGCCTGCACCAGCTGCTTTCGGTGCCCGTGAAAGCTATCCAGTAGCACAATCTGATGTACGCTCGATCGTGCGTGGGGAGTTGAAGGCGCTTCAAGCTAGTTTAGCGGCCTCAAAGGCGAAGTTTACAGATAAAGAGGTGCGCTACCACTTGGATGATTGTTTAGAGCGCGTGGGGGTGATTTTAAATCCTAGGAAGTAGGATTTTCAGCATAGCTTTTAAAGTTATCTAAAATCATCTGCCAGCCGGCTTGTTGCAGGTCCTCTGGGTTTTGATTTTCTGGTTCAAATTCCTCAGTTACTTTCGTGCCCATTTCGGTGGATGCGAAAGTAACTTTCATTTTACGCCCATCGCCGATAAGAATATCGAGTGATTTTTGCTCCTCTATTTTCTGGAAAGTACCCCAAAAATCAAAGCTCATCGACCCGTCTCTCGCCGCCATTTCATAGTGAAATTCTCCACCTACTTGCAGGTTTGTTTTTGCCGACGGGCAGTGCCAATCTGGTGATGCGAAGTTCCAGTTTTGAACGTGTTCAGGACTTGTCCACTTCTCCCAAACGGTAGCTAGGGGAGCGTTGATGGTGGTTTGTACGGTAATGAAAGCCATTCTACTTATGAGCTGTGGTGAGTAAATAAGACCTCTTTTCGGATCCTTGGTGGCAAAAACAGGGAATTTTTTACAAATGTACTTTTTTGAGAGTGCAAATGTGAGCCACAGCTGATAAATTTTGACTTAACTTTGCCTCGCTATTTTCATCTCAAAAGATGTGAATTTATTCGGAATGAAGAATCTATTGATTTTGTGTCTACTCAGTATGTCTGCCATGGGGCAGTCGGACACCTTGCGGTATACGTTTGGGGCTTATGTAGAAACCTATTATGGGCATAGCTTTGCTAGCCCGAAGGCTACGGAAAAGTCGGCCTTGTTTTACAACCACACTTCGCTTAACCGCCCAGCAATTAACTTAGGGCTCGTGGAGTTTTCCGTGTCAAAATCGAAGTGGACTCTTCGAGGGGATTTTATGCTGGGAACCTATTCGCAGAAAAATTTAGCCGCTGAGCCTGGTCTTTTGAAACATATTTACCAACTCAATGCACAAGTGCAATTAGCGCCTAAGCACCAGCTGATTGTGGGAATTATGCCTTCACACATTGGCTTAGAGTCAGCGAAAAACTGGGAAAATCCGAGTTTTTCGCGCAGTTATATCGCAGAGAATTCCCCGTATTATGAAACAGGAATGGCCTGGAGTTATAACCCTACCCAGCGGATGAATGTGAAGGTTTTAGCTTTAACGGGCTGGCAAACGATCCATCGATTCCGCCCGGCATTAGGGACACAGATTACGATAGATAATGCCAAAGGTCTTCGCTTTAATTCGAGTGGTTTCATCGGGGATGAGGGAAAAGGACTAAGAGTATTTTATGATAATTATGTGCTGATTCCCATTTCAAATCGGTTCAATGCCTCCATTAGTTCGGATTTCGGGGTTGAGTCAGGTAAGTTTTGGCATGGGGGAGCGGTTTTTCTCACCTGGAAAGCAAAGCCATCGCTGAAGTTCACTGGGCGTTTGGAATATTATAAAGACCCGCATGCCATTATCTTGGCGGAATCTTTAACGGACGTTTCGCAGTCTTTGACAGTAGATTACCAATTGAAGTCATGGACGATGTTGCGCACCGAGTTGAAGCATTCTGCTAAATGGGGAAATGAAATCGTGGCGGGGCTTTTGTTCAACCTCCAGGCTAATTGACCTAGGGCATCTTATGGGATAATTAGGGGCTTTGACTATATTTGCACAAACAAAATACAAGCACCATGATTATTGAACCTAGAATGAGAGGGTTTATCTGTTTGACATCTCACCCGAAAGGTTGCGAGAAGAACGTATTAAATCAAATTGACTACGTGAAGTCAAAGGGAGCCATCGATGGCCCTAAAAAAGTGCTTGTCATCGGAGCCTCGACGGGTTTTGGTTTAGCCTCTCGCATCACGAGTGCATTCGGATCGAATGCCGCGACGATAGGCGTTTTCTTTGAAAAAGCACCTGCAGAAGGCAAAACGGCTTCTCCAGGATATTATAATAGCCTTGCTTTCGAATCAGCGGCAGGCAAAGCGGGTCTTTATGCGAAAAGCATTAACGGCGATGCTTTCTCTAACGAAGTTAAAGCACAAACGATCGACTTAATCAAGCAGGATTTAGGTCAAATCGATTTAGTGATTTATAGTTTAGCTTCTCCGGTTCGCCAACACCCGGTTTCAGGCGTGTTGCACCGTTCGGTTTTGAAGCCTATCGGAGATACCTTCACGGATAAAACGGTTGATTTCCATACGGGGATTGTTTCGGATGTGACAATTACACCTTGTAGCGATGAAGATATCGCGAACACGGTTGAAGTAATGGGAGGTGAAGATTGGCAAATGTGGATGGATGCACTATTGAACGCGGGCGTTTTAGCGGATGGCGCGATGACGGTTGCGTATTCCTACATTGGACCTAAAGTAACGGAGCCCGTTTACCGCAAGGGAACTATCGGAATGGCGAAAGACCATTTAGAAGCGACGGCATTTAAGATTACGGATGATTTGGCCAAAATAGGAGGCAAAGCCTTCGTTTCAGTGAACAAAGCCTTAGTAACTCAAGCTAGTTCAGCGATCCCTGTGATTCCTTTGTACATCTCTTTGTTGTACAAAATAATGAAAGCAGAAGGCACTCACGAGGGTTGTATCGAACAAATTCAACGTCTTTATAGCGAACGCTTGTACACAAACGGAGAGATTCCTGTGGACGAAAAAGGCCGTATACGTATCGACGATTGGGAAATGAATGACGAGGTTCAAAAAGAGGTTGCGGAATTATGGAAAGGAGCTACGACAGAAAACTTGACTGCTATTGGCGATTTAGCGGGCTATAAATCAGATTTCTTGAACTTATTCGGTTTCGGCTTTGAAGGTGTAGACTACGCTGCGGAGGCGAATGAAATGGTGGAGATTCCGGGATTGATTACGGTAGCGAAATAAAAGGAAAGCCATCTGAGAGGATGGCTTTCCTTTTATGAGTATATGAAAAAGTGTACATTCTTTTTTCTGACAGTATTTACTTTACTAAGTTTAGCATTAACTGCATCTAATGATCTTATGCAAGGTTCTCTTTTTTTAAAGAATGTCTAATTAAAACAGCTGAATATACTTTTCAAAAATAAACATTCTGTTCCTGTTTTTCCCCGTCATCTCTTTCAAAATACCAGCTTCTACAAAAGTGTTAACTAAGTCGTTTGCCGCCTTGAAGGAGGAATTGGTAAGCACTTTCACTTGATTAACGTGAACGATTGGTTTTTCAAATAAGCATTGGAGAAGCAGGTTTCCCTTTGAACTCCTTTTTCCAAAAGATGCTATAATTTCTTTTTCCAAGTTGTTTTTTAGCTCCACAACACGAATCAAAGTTTCAATTGCATTTTCAGAGGTATCCAATATTCCCACGAGGAAGTATTTCAGCCATTGTGTCATATCACTTTTGGTTCTTACGCGTGTTAAATTATCATAATACAGGCTTTTATCTTTTTCAAAAAAAGCTGAAATATAAAGTAGCGGCTTTTCGAGGATTTTTTGATCCACTAAAAATAAAGGAATTAATAAGCGGCCAATTCGTCCATTCCCGTCTAAAAAAGGGTGAATCGTTTCAAACTGATAATGCGCTATCGCAATTTTAACTAAGGCTGGAATCTGAATATCTTGGTTTTGTAAAAACAACTCAAGATCACTCATTAATTCGGATATTAACTCTTGATTGGGCGGAATAAAGACCGCATCTAGTAGAGAATTTCCCCCTATCCAATTTTGGCTTTTTCTAAATTCTCCAGGTTGTTTGTGTTCTCCACGCACACTATTCAGCAAAATACCATGTGTTTTTCGGATCAAACGTGCGGAAATGGGCAAGGTCTCTAAATCTACAATGGCATTGTTAAGTGCTTTTACATAATTAGTTACTTCTTGCCAATCATTTCTGCGCTCAGGAGAGATATCTTCCTCCTCTAATAGAGCCTCATCTATTTGTGTTTTTGTTCCTTCAATTCTGCTGGAAATAACAGCTTCCTTAGTGATATGGAGCTGAAGAAATAGGTCAATATTCGGCATAAGCTTGGAGAACGAATTTAGTTCCCCCAGTTTAGCCGCCGCTTTTTCAAGTAAGGCATTGATTTGTGCATTATCCCAAATCCATTGCTCATTGATTTTGCTGGGTACAAAATACGTATAGCCCGTTGGGTGTTTTATGAGTTTCCCGGAAGTATATTGAGCTAAATCGATCATTTTTTAATTTTATGCAAAGTAAAATAAAAAATCCATTATTTTACTTTAATGGCATTAAAGTAAAATAAGAAATCTGTTATATTACTTTCTTCCAAACCACTGTATTTTTTCAACCAAAGTTGAAACCATACCATTAATATTATTTATGATTTCTATAACATAGTTTAAATTTTATTATTCATTAATGCAGTTTACTTTTGAAATGCAAACGACTCTGACTCAATTAAATCATTTTTTGTGTTAGTTTAATTAATGAACATTTAGTTATTAAAGGCCAAGCATTCTTTGCTTGGCTTTTTTCATTCAAAGTATTTCTGTCTGATTTGAGCTTTATTTTCGATTAAATAGGTTAAAAATGCCTTCGAAACAGGAGATAAATTTTTGTCTTTGTGCCAGATTAATTTCCATTTTGTGGAGATAGGTAGACCATTTCTTTCTATGATCTTTAAGGCACCTGATTTGATCTCATTTTTTATACCAATGATAGGCATGATCGAATAGCCTAATCCAGCAATAACCGCTTGTTTCACTGCTTCATTTGACATTAATTCAATTTTTTTCAAACCATCTACGCCTTGTTTTTTAAAGTAGCTCTCCATTATTTTTCTGGTACCAGATCCATTTTCTCTGAATATGAGCGGGAGTTCATTTTTGAAATCTTTGTAGTTAAAGGTAGGCGACATTACAGCTGTTTCATTATTTCCGACCAGGTATAAATCGTTTGAAAGGATATCGATGGAGTCAAAAGTAGGGTTTTCTAATGCGTCTGAAACTAAGCTAAAATCGACTTCATTTAAGAGCTGACTTTCTAATACTTTTTCCCTGTTTGTCACATCAATGCTTATTTCAACGCCAGGATTTGAACGAAGAAATTCGGTCAGAAAATACGGTAATACATATTTACCAGTTGAAACAATAGAGATTTTTAGACGACCTACTAGTTGATCTTTGAATGCCATGGTTTTGTAGTTAATGGCATATACTTGGTCTAAGATTCCTTTCGCTGATTCTGCAATTTCTCTTCCAAAATCCGTAATGTAAATTTTTTTTCCAATGATCTCGAGAAGTGGAATATCGAATTGCGCTTGAAGGTTTTTAATCTGTATAGAAACCGCAGGCTGTGTAAGGTTTAACTCTTCCGCCGCTTTTGTAATGCTAGAAGTGTTCACCACCTTCAAGAAAATCTGTAATTGATTTAGGGTATAGTTCATAACATAACATTATGTATTTCATTATAAACTTAAATAAAAATTATTATAGTTACTGTATTTATTTTGTAACTAGATTAAGTATAATGCTATCCGAATTAAAATTTGTCTTCCTTACTTCTCATATAATCCTAATTGTAGGATTGCTATTTGTCACTTTTCAGGAGTCTGATATCGTTCAGGAAAAGGTCAATTTGGCCCTAATTATATTTACCACACTAAATCTGATTCGCCTAATTCAAAAGGGGGATAAGGAAAATTATAATGATCAATTTTGAACTCTTAATATTTAATTTAACGAACCCCACCCTACTTTTTTTCATTTTAGGGGTTTTTGCAAAATATGTCAAGAGTGATTTAGAAGTGCCTGCTGCCTCTAAAAACTTTATCTCCTTGTATTTATTGTTTTCTATCGGATTCAATGGGGGAAGTGAATTAGCGGTGACTGGAATTACGAATGAAGTAATCGTGAGTCTTTTATTTGGGATGTCTTTAGCACTCATTATCCCACTGTATTCTTATTTCATTTTACGCATTAAATTAAATTCCTCAGATGCAGGCGCTATTGCTGCATCTTATGGCTCAGTCAGCGCTGTTACTTTTGTTTCAGCTGTCGCTTTTTTAGAGATGAACAAACTGCATGTAGGGGGAGAAATGGTAGCCGTTATGGCCTCTATGGAGTTTCCTGCTATTATTATGGGGGTTATTTTAATGAATGTATTCCCTGAAAAAAAAGCAGAAATAGTTCCCGTTCAATGGAAGGAGGCGATGAAACACTCATTGACGAATGGTAGTGTGTTAATGATTTTTGGAAGTTTACTTATTGGATTCGTATCTGACTCTTCCCAATCCATCGGAATTAAGCATTTTACTTCAGATATATTTAAGGGCTTTTTAGCCATATTTCTTCTGGATATGGGAATGGTGGCCGCTAGCAGGTTTAAGGCCTTTAAAAAGCAGGGTTCATTTTTATTGCTTTTTGCCTTGCTAGTGCCACTTTTTAATGGGGTTTCCGTGGCCTATATTTCACAATTCATAACGGATAATGTGGGTGATCGACTTATATTCTCCATTTTGGCAGCTAGCGCCTCCTACATAGCCGTACCAGCAGCTATGCGCTTAGTGGCACCTAAAGCAGACCCAGGAATCTACATTCCCATGGCATTAGGAGTAACGTTTCCCTTAAATATTACGTTGGGATTTCCATTGTATATCCAAATTATCCATGGCTAGTGAACAGTATTTTAAGGGGAAGAAAGTCGTGATCGTAACTAAACATGGAAAAGAAAAGGTCATAGGGCCGGAGTTGGAAGAATTTTTTGGGATGGAGTGTATCGTTTCTGAAAATATAGATACCGATCTATTAGGCACGTTTACGGGAGAAGTGGAGCGAGTTTTATCACCTGTAGAGGCAGCAAGGCAAAAATGTATATTAGCGTTAGAGGAATATGATGTGGATTTTGCGGTTGGTTCGGAAGGATCTTTTGGTCCTCATCCTGCACTGTATTTTTTACCTGCGGATGAGGAATTTATCGTGTTAATGAACCGAAAAAAGGACTTTGAGATTGCAGTTAAAATGGCGAGCCTACAAACAAATTATGCTTCTTATGACATGGACTCCCAGAGTACATTAGATTCATTTTTGCAACAAGTAAAATTTCCATCTCATGGCTTGCATGTGAAAGGTCCTAAGGATTACCTTGCGAAAGGGATTAGGTCGCAAAATCGGTTAAACCAGGCGCTTCAGGAGGCGGTCGATCGATTTGGAACCTATACAATCGAAACCGATATGCGTGCGATGAACAATCCCACCCGGATGTCAGTTATTCAAGAGCTGACCGGAAAATTAGTGGAGAAGATGAAGAGCTGTTGTCCTAGCTGCCAAAGACCTGGATTTAGTCCTTCCGATGTGATTCGTGGTTTGGTGTGTTCTTGTTGCTCTTTACCGACTAAATCGGTTAAATCCGTTATTTATACCTGTGAAGGATGCCACTACACAACATGTATCGATTTCCCGGAATCGAAAACGACCGAAGATCCGATGTTTTGTGATTTTTGTAACCCCTAAGTAAAGATATGATTACGTCAGATTTATCCTTTGTAAAAGACCAGCTAGATCGGGGAGAGGTAGTAGGAATTCCTACGGAAACCGTCTATGGTCTAGCCGCAAATATTTACGATGAACAAGCGATTGCAAAGATTTTTACAACCAAAGGAAGACCGAATACAAATCCTTTGATTGTACACGTAAAATCGATGGATCAAGCGCGTACACTCGTGTCACATTTTCCGGCGAAAGCGTCTATTTTAGCGGAGCGTTTTTGGCCTGGTCCTTTAACATTAATCCTGCCCAAAAGCGATTTAATTTCTGCTGCCATTACTGCCCAGCAATCGACGGTAGCGATAAGAATGCCTAACCACAAAACAACGTTAGCCTTGTTGGAAACGCTAGATTTTCCCTTAGCCGCTCCCAGTGCAAATCCGTATAACCGAATTAGCCCAACACGCGCTGCGCATGTGGAGGCATATTTTCCTCAAATTCCTATTCTAGAAGGCGGCAATTGTGAGGCCGGCGTGGAGTCTACCATTCTTTCTTTTGATGGAGATGAAGTGGTTTTGTTACGGCATGGCGCTATTTCAATCGAGGATATTGAAGCGGAGGTAGGACGAATTTTGGATCGAACTTCTTCCGAGTCAGTTCACCTGGCTCCAGGCAGAAGCAAGAAACATTATTCCCCTTTATGTGAATTAATTATCAGCTATGAACCCCTGTTTATGCTCAGTGCCGTACAGGAAAAGAAAGTGGGGATTTTATGGTTCAGTGAAGTGAAGATTGATAGTCCTAAAGTAGCCATTAATCACATACTTTCTCCTAGCGGAAGTTTTAAAGAAGCCGCCGCTCATATGTACGATGCCTTGCATCAATTAGAAAAATCAGGAGTCGAATTAATTATTGTAGAGCGTCTCCCTAATTATAATTTGGGACGTACCATTAATGACCGGTTTGAGAGAGCCGCAGCCAAATGAAAAAACAATTACTTGTAAATGCTAAACTTGTCAATGAAGGCGCTTGCTTTGTTGCAGATGTATTGATTCATCACGGGCGTATTGAAAAAATCGCTCCTCATATCAGCGACTCTAATGCGGATGTTTTCGATATCAATGGGAATTTTCTGATCCCTGGAATGATCGACGACCAAGTCCATTTTAGAGATCCTGGCTTAACTTATAAAGCAGATTTAACGACAGAATCAAGAGCCGCTGTAGCCGGCGGAGTGACCTCGTTCATGGATATGCCTAACACCGTTCCTAATACACTTACTCGTGATTTATTGGAACAAAAATACCAGGCCGCGGCGCAGCAATCGCTCGCTAATTTTTCTTTTTTCATGGGAGTGACTGCCGGGAATTTAGAAGAGGCTTTACGAGTGGACAACGAAAGCGTTTGTGGTATTACAGATGATGGGCTTTACTTTAATGAGCAGCAGATTTTAGCCAATAATCCGGAGTATTTAGAAAAGCTTTTCTCGCGGGCAGAAACGTTAGTGGCTTTACACAGTGAGGATGAATCCATCATTGATCGAAATTACGAGCGGTATTTTGATGAGACTCAGGGTCGTATTCCTTTTGCTTTACATGCCAAAATTCGAAGTGTAGAGGCCTGCGTAACAGCCACTAAAAGGGTCTTAGCCATTCAAGCAAAACACCAAAATAGACTACACTTTTTTCATATTTCGACAGGGGAGGAAGCGCTTCTATTTTCAGATTCAGATGACTATTCAACGAAGCGAGTAACGGCTGAAGCCTGTATCCATCACCTTTGGTTTACAGATGCTGATTATGAAAAACGGGGTGGAAGTATTAAATGGAACCCTTCCATCAAGACTGAAAATGACCGCCAGATGCTGATCCAGGCATTAAATGAGGGTCGTATAGATATCATCGCTTCTGATCATGCACCGCATAGTAAGGAGGAGAAAACCGGAACGTATGAGCAAGTAAAATCGGGTGCACCGATCGTGCAACATACTATTCCGCTCTTGTTTGAATTGGCTTCTCGAGGGGAAATTTCCATCGAACAGATTGTCGAAAAAACGAGTCACCGGGTGGCAGATATTTACCGAATGAAAGAGAGAGGTTATTTGCGTGAAGGCTACTTTGCGGATTTGGTTGAAGTGGCTCCTAATTCCCCTTGGGAGGTTAGTGAAAAATCGCTGCTCTACAAGTGTGGCTGGGCACCCGTTACAGGTCAGCAACTCTCCGCTAAAGTCAAGCGCACTTTTGTGAATGGAAATCTTGTATTTCAGGAGGATAAATTTATTTCGGATGCCAAAGGATCCCGCTTATTTTTCGAAAAAATCAGGTAGCGGTTTTTTCATTAATACATCCCTTTGGGCGTCATCCCCTAACTGAAAAATATGTTCGCCAAATTCTACGAATCCATTTTTCTCATAGAATCTAATGGCTCTCGGATTCATCTCCCAAACACCTAGCCAGATATAGGGAGATTTGCGCGCTTTTGCGATGGCTAAAGCTTGCATGTAAAGTAAAGTGCCTACCTGTTTTCCTTGGTATTTCTGAAGTACATAGATGCGCTCGATTTCCAGTGCGTCTGGATCCTGTTTTTCGTTTTGTGCGTCACCCGCATTGACCTTTAAATAACCAATCACTTCGTCTACTTGCATGGCAAAGTAAAACTGGGAATTTTCGTTTCGAAGTTCTTTCCCAAGTTTTTCCTCCGAAAATCCTTCCTCTAAATAAGCGGCCATATTCTCTTCTGTATTACCGTCCACATAGGTTTCCGAAAAGGTTTGCCGCCCGATCGCTTGTAAGGCAGATAGGTCTTCTAAGTTAGCTTGACGGATTTGTAGGTTATTCATAGGATTCCAAAGATAGCAGGCTTGCCGTTTAAATAATAATCTGTTTTGCCTTACCGGAATTGTCGTAATTGCCCCTATGACAGCATCACGCAAAACTTCCTTGACCGCCGGTATACTCTACTTGCTCACCTTTATTTCGATCCCGACCCTTTCGCTCTATCACGAAATACATCAACCTGACTTTATTTCCAGCTCAGCCCCCACTTCTGATGTGGTCATCGGCGGGATCCTGGAATTACTGATGGCTTTGTTCTGCATAGGAACAGCGATCGTTTTGTACCCCGTTTTGAAGAAACAAAACGAGACGCTTGCGCTTGGTTTTGTGGCGGCTCGTGTATTGGAGGCGGCCTTGATTTTTGCAGGCGTTGCGGCTTTGTTAACAGTCTTGCAACTGCGCATTTTAGGGGCGGAGGCTTCGGTGATGAGCCGTGGCTTGGTGATGCTGTATGATCGTCTATTTTTGATTAGCCAAAGTTTCATTCCCGCCGTCAATGGCCTTCTTTTGGGTACGCTTTTATACCAAAGCCGTTTAGTTCCCCGTATTCTTCCTATTATCGGAATCATCGGGGCTTTTACTTTGACTGCCGGAGATGTAGCCGTTCTTTTCGGTCTAATGGATCAGCGTGCACCTCTTGCAGGTGTATCTGCGATTCCCATTGCGCTTTGGGAATTTTCTCTGGGGGTTTATCTAGTGGTGAAGGGATTTAAAGACTAAGGCAGGTTTATCAGTTTGGATTAAATCTACTCCTAATTTAGCGGCCTTTTTATAGTTAGTTTCTGTTTCTAATGGCCCTAGTAAATCCGTAAAAACATGAATATTATTGGAATGAATTTCATCCACCATTTCTTGCGTTAAACTTAAAAAAGAAGCGTCGAAAGCATAGGGTGTAAGCGTAGCGATTTTATAGGTGATTTCTTCTTTTTTTCGAAGACTAGGCATCAGTCGAGCTTCGGGAAATTCAGTTTTTAGAGACAACAGAAACGCATCATTTCCATAGAAACAGGATTCTTTTGCCAAGCCGTATTTCGTAAGTATTTCTACCAAAGGCTTAGCCGCCACCTCCTTGCAATCCACATAAATAAAGGTCTTCTTTTTGTGCCAAAAATTCCAACGCGAAATCAGTTGACAAACCTCTTTTAAACTAGGAATTTTTTCCTGCTCAAATTCGATGAATCCTTTTCCTGCAGATAATTTTCTTAGCTCAACAAAGCTTTTGTTTTTCAGAAGCCCTTCTCCGTTCGTAGTTCTATTTAGTGTACCATCATGCAGAATGACGAGTTTCCCATCCAGTGTAGTGCGCACGTCGATTTCAATATAATCAACTCCTACTTTTAAGGCATCTTTATAGGTTGCTAATGTATTCTCAGGCGCCCGTCCTGTATTTCCGCGATGTGCAGAAATGAGGATGGGTGCAGGAGAGGAACTTCCTTGTGCATATGAGATAAATTGTGTTGCCCAGGGGAGCACTAATAAAATGATAAATCGTTTCAAGGATTACTTTGTAAAGTTCGTGTTTGCTTCCGTTGTTAATAAAACGTTAGGCCAATAAGCAAGTACCAATTATTGTCTGAAAAAGATATTACCTAATTGTTAAAAAAGGCTACCGCGCTACAGATTTAACTAAGCCATTTTTAGTGAGAAAAACCCCTAAATTAGGCTCATTTCGAAGGGTTAAAAACCACGTCATTTTTAACAAAAAATAGCTAATTCCTTAACTATTTGATTAAATAAAAAGCGGGTATTTCTGTTATTTTTGAATAGATAAACATCTAAACAATCTGATTATGGAAATGCCCTTAAATCTCACAGAAGGCCAAAAAGAGCTAGTAAAAGCTGTTTTCGAATCGTATTCAACAAAAGTAAAATCAATTTTTGATGTCGATTATTACATCGATCAAATTTTTGAGACGTGTATTTTTCAATCGGAAGAATTTGATCTTTCAAATGACAACGTATCAGGTGATTTAGCGGTTTGCTATTTCAACCTAATTTATGATTATTTAGACTTAGTTTACGAGGAGGTAGCTTAAGCGCATTTTTGCTGAAAAATTGTAAATTTGTATTCTTCAATTTTATAATTTTCGCGCAAATGCAAATCCCTATTTACCAAGTCGATGCCTTTAGTAATCAATTATTCAAAGGCAACCCTGCCGCAGTCTGCCCTTTAACTGAATGGTTAGCGGACGAACTGATGCAAAACATTGCTCAGGAGAATAATTTGGCCGAAACAGCCTTCATTGTGCCAATCGATGGAGGTTACGAAATTCGATGGTTTACTCCCACAGTGGAAGTCGATTTATGTGGCCATGCTACTTTAGCGAGTGCACATGTGGTGTTTCACGAACTCGGTTACTCTGGAGATTTCGTCAATTTTCATTCACCTAGAAGTGGCCTCTTAACGGTGACAAAAAGTGGGGACGAATTCGGGCTCGATTTCCCTTGTGATACGATCTCGCAAATCGATGTTGATCCCATTCATAGTACTGGACTTTCTAAAGCCCCTCGCGCCGTTTACAAAGGCAAAACGGATTACCTGTTTGTCTATGATTCGGAGGCAGATATCCGAGCGCTACAACCCGATTTCGAAGCCTTGAAAATTCATCCGGTTCGCGGGATCATTGTGACGGCTCCGGGTGAAAAGGTGGATTTTGTTTCTCGATTTTTTGGTCCAGCATGTGGGGTAAATGAGGATTCGGTGACGGGTTCTGCTCATACGACTTTGACACCTTATTGGTCTTTGGTTTTAGGAAAAACCACTTTGTCCGCTCTCCAATTATCAGAAAGATCAGGGTCCTTGACCTGTACCTTGAAAGGCGATCGCGTGGAAATTGCCGGAGAAAGTGTGTTATATTTGCGGGGCGAGATTAACGTGTAAAGATGAAAAATAATAAACTAGCCAAGTCGGGCGGAATGCTGGGCAAGCAAACCGTGAATGAGCTTCGGAAAAATGATAAAATTATTCCTAAAAGTCCGTTTAAAAGTAATTTGGTAAAAACAGTCAATAAACGAGTAAACAATCCCTATAAATTATAACAACATGAAAAAATTATTCACCTTTTTCGCCATTCTAGCGATGGCCACTAGCTTAACAGCACAAACACCTAAAGAGAATATTCTGAAAGATTGGGAGCGCGCACGTGCTTACACAAAGGAATATTTAGATGCGATGCCAGAATCAGGTTATGCTTTAAAACCTACGAAAGAAATGCGTTCTTTTGCAGGCCAAATGCTTCACTTAGCTGATGCCAATTATGGTATTGTAGGGACTGCTACTGAAGTTGCGCCTACGGCAAAAGATTTGGAAAAATCGAATGATGTGGCGAAAGCGAGCGTAACGGAGAAAGTATTAGCGTCCTATGATTTTGCCATCAACGCCATTAAAAATTATCCAGATGCGAAATGGGGTGAGATGATTAAATTATTCAATCGTTTTGATGTGAAGCGTGGTCAAGTTATTGATAAGGCTTTCGAACACCAAACGCACCACCGCGGTCAAACAACGGTTTATATTCGTATGGCAGGCGCGACTCCTCCAGCAGAGAAGTTGTTCTAGTCTGAAACATTCTATCTAGAAAAGGGTTTGTCATTTATAGGCAAGCCCTTTTTTATGCAAGGAGTTAAAAAACAACATTTACCTTCCAAAACCTGTCCCGTATGCAACCGCCCCTTCGCCTGGCGCAAGAAATGGGAGAAGAATTGGGATCAAATCATCTACTGTGGTGAAAAGTGCAGACGTAGCAAATAAGTTTACCGACGAGGACATTGACCGCATCATCCAAATGGCGTGGGAAGATCGCACGCCTTTTGAGGCGATTGAATTTCAGTTTGGGCTGAAGGAAAAAGAGGTCATCGAATTCATGCGTTTGAACAGCAAAGAGTCCAGCTTCCGCATGTGGCGTAAACGCATGGCGGGTCGTGGAACGAAACATTTGCAAAAGCGCGTCGCCGTAGATCCCCGTTTCAAATGCACCTTGCAGCGTAGTATAAGCATGAACAAAATCAGTAAACGTTAGTGGAATTTCCGACGACACTCGAAGCCGTTTTTTCCAGAATCGATGCATTCGATCCCGCTCATTATGCTTGCTCCCGCAATTTTTTAAATGGTGGCGTTTCTTACCTTTCCCCGTATTTGTCCCGTGGATTTATCACCGTTCCACAAGTCGTAGCTCGACTAAAAGACCGCGGAATTGGCATGGAACAGGCGGAAAAATTCATACAAGAATTAGCTTGGCGGGAGTTTTATACGCGTACCTGGTTTCAAAAAGGTGATGGGATTTTTGCAGACATTCGCCATCCACAAGAAGGAGTGCTGAACAACGGAATTCCGGAAGCGGTATTAACTGCGGAGACCGGGATTCGGTCATTGGATACCTTCTTGGCCACATTTCCGCAGCGCGGTTATCTACATAATCACCTACGCATGTACCTCGCGGCCATCACCTGCAATGTGGGGAAATACCATTGGTCTGAGCCAGCGGCCTGGTTGTATTACCATTTATTGGATGGGGATTTAGCGAGTAATGCGTTGAGCTGGCAATGGTGCGCCGGGACTTTTAGCAACAAGCTATATTATGTGAACCAGGAAAACATTAATAAATACACGGGCAGCAGACAACAGGGCACCTTTTTAGATTGTACCTACGAGGAATTGCCCTTGCTTCAGGTGCCAGAGGAATTGAGGAAATCAGCGAAAGAGGACCTTGTTTTCACGCCACCTTTGACGATTGCACTCGAGATTCAGGAAGATATTCCCACTTTCGTGTATACTCATTATACCCTAGATCCTACTTTCCATGAAGGGGAAGAAGGCAACCGAATTTTGGTATTAGAACCGAGTCATTTTGCGAAGCATCCGATGTCTCCGCGGACGATGGAATTTATCCTTTCACTCGCTGAAAACATACTAGGAATTCAGATCTATTACGGTGAATATTCGGATTTACGCGTGCGTGGAATTTTCCGTGACCATCCGATTAATACGCATTTTCAAGGGGTGCGCGAGGCACATCCGACGCTCGCGCCCGGACTTTTAGGCGAGTTCAATAGCTTCTTTTCTTATTGGAATAAATTAAGCAAAAAGCTTAGTTAGAAAGGTTTCAGCGTTGTTTAGATGCATTTCCTTTTTTTCCAAAGGCATCTTATCCCAGGTACTAATCAGCATCGCCCAGCGTGGATTTTTGCGGAAGGTTTCTCTTTGTTTATCTAAGAATCGCCAAAACAAACCATCCCAAATCTCTTGCCATTCGCCCTTCGGATAGTCACTCATTTTCAAGATGTAATTCGACCCACAGATATAAGGCTTCGTGGTCATCAATCCGCCATCACTGAATTGCGACATGCCATAGACGTTAGGCACCATCACCCAATCGTAGGCGTCAATGTACATTTCCATGAACCAGCGATAAACTGCATCTGGTTTTATCTCACATAATAACATGAAATTTCCTAGCACCATCAAGCGTTCGATGTGGTGATTATAACCCGTTTTTAATAGCTTGCGAATCGTCTGATCGATGGGTTCTAAACCGGTAGTTCCATCGTAAAAGGCAGATGGCATTTCGTTCGTAAATCCCCAATAATTCGTGGTGCGTTGTTGGACACTTATTTTGCGATACAGCAATTGGACAAATTCGCGCCAGCCGATGATTTGGCGAATAAAGCCCTCCACGCTATTTAATGGGCCATGGCTTGCCACGACCCGGGCCACGACATTTGCAGGATTAAGCAATCCCACATTAATCAAAGGGCTTAAAATGCTATGAAACAAAGTCTTCTCTTGAGCTTTGATCGCGTCTTCATAATCACCGAACAGATGCATCCTTTCCCTTAAAAACAACTCTAAGGCTGCTTGCGCCTCCCCATGCGTCACCGGATAATAAGCGCCTGAAAAGGGCATATCACTCGACCCTGGGTTATTTGGGAAATGCTGTGAAACATAGCTCACGGCCTCGTTAATGTATGTGTTCGGGACGGTCTCTGGAAAAGGTGCCGGAATGAAGGTGTTCTTTGGAATTTTTTTCCTGTTTTCAGAGTCATAGGTCCATTGACCACCCACTGGTTTGCCGTCTTCTTCAAGCAAGATGCCACTGTCTTTGCGCTGCTGTGTATAGAAGGCAGTTTGGTAATAGGGCTTGCGATTTCCCAATAAAGCGGTGTCCGTATTTAGGAAATTAGGATTAGGTAAAAAATGAACGTTGCCAGACCTACGCAAGCGTCTCTCTAGCAAATAATCATTCGGATCGAATAAGGTAATATCGCTCGCTATAGATGCCGCTAATGCCACTTCTGCAGAACGGGAATCTTGGGAATCTACATACTCTACGACTTTTCCCGCCTCACGCAATCGATCCGCAAATGCGCGCATGCTTGCTCGGTGGAAAATTAGTTTCTGCTTGTGAAAGGCGTATTGTATAAAGAACAAATGAGATTCGACGAGGTAGAAAACGTCTGCCTCCTGAGCCAAAGTCTCCTCGAAAAGTTGGTGTGGGAAAATCAGAAATGCGCTCATTTGTTCACGTGTTTTTGGAGGATACGACTACTCTCTTTTCTGGCCGTGCGTGTTTTACGCATCGCCCAAACTTGATCCGACGCCGTCTTACGCGTCGCGCTTAAATCAACCACTGGAGCAGGATAATCCTCGCCTATTTTAACCCCATACAAAGTCTGCTCCATGTCGCTTAGTTTCCATGGTTCATGGATCAAGGTGGCAGGAACCGCAGCTAATTCAGGCACCCACTTTTTGATGAAAACGCCATCCGGATCATGTGCATAGGAATTCTTCACCGGGTTATAAATGCGGATGGTATTAATGCCTGTAACACCCGCTTGCATTTGAATTTGGGGATAATGAATGCCGGGTTCGTAGTCGAGAAATTGGCGTGCTAGAAAATGGGCTAAATTTCGCCAATCTTGCCACAGATTAAAGACGAAAAATGACACCACCATCGCTCGCATTCGAAAATTCAAATACCCGGTTGCCACGACGCAACGCATGCATGCATCTACGAGTGGAACTCCGGTATGACCGGTTTCCCAAGCCTGAATTAATCGTTCATCGCGGTCTTTCTCTAACGCTTGGTAAGCCTTATTAACCGGCTCAAACTCCATCCGAGATTCATCCTCGAACTTTTGGATAAAATGACTTTGCCAGTGCAGTCTCGAAACGAAATTTTGTAGCGAACGCTTGTTTCTCGCCGTTTTATAATGCTGCATCGTGAACGTGTGCGCCATGCGCATGCTGATATTTCCGTAGGCTAAATAGGGAGAAATCCGACTGCAGGCTTTTCGACTCGCCTCTGGTTTGCTGATCAATGAACTATACCCCACATGCCGGGTTTCGATGAAGCTTTTCAGGTATTTCCAGCCCCAATATTCGCCCCCTTCTTGGAAGATAGGATTGCGTGTCTGAAAAGAGGATGGCAATTCAGGACCCTTGTGAGCGGCATAAAAATCAACAGGCAAAGTCAGCAAATTCCAATCATCCTCTCGTTGAAAAAAGGGTTCGCTACGCATCGTTGCTTCCCATCGTTGTTGCCAGGTTTTTCGGGTTTTCAAGCGGCGGATAACCCCGTTCGTCGGGGTCTCTTTCCATGTTATTCCAGCAGTCAAACAGAACGCCGCCACGTCCTTATCCCGCTGAAAACTCAGCGCATTCCCTATTTCTTCATGGGAATAAAGGGTCTGGATATCGTAGGTGGATGCGAGTGCCTGAAACACAGGAAGCACCTCGGAATGAAATAAATACAGCTGACCATTTCGGTCCTCCAGCCTACCCTGCATTTCCACTAAAGACTCATGAATAAAACGCCAATGACGCACATCGCTATCCGGAAAAGCGATAAGTGAGGGTTCGAAAAAGTAGACTAAGAGGGTGGGAATTCCAGCGTCCAAAGCCCGGAACAAAGGTTCATGATCCGTAAATCGGAGATCACGTTTAAACCAGACAATATTGATCGGGGACTTTGGCATACCTTAATAACTTAAAAGGCCATAGGATGTTTTCAGAAAGAAAATACTACCTTTGCAACGCCTTATTATTTAATGTATCAAAATGAAACAATTATTAACCGTCTGTCTATTCGTCCTAGCTTCTATTTCGCTTAAAGCCCAAACGGGTAGCATCGAGATGAGTACGGGAGGCTTCTCTTTTATTCCCGCATTCACTTCTAAAGAGCCCAATATCATCATCAACGCGAGCACAAATCCGAAAAGAAGATTAACAGGTGCGATGATGTACATGATGCGTATGCAAAGTATGACGCCTACGACTGTGGCATTATTTACGCGTTACCGTTTTATTGATAAGAAATTTAAGGCTACTGCCGGTATTCATATTCCTGCATTTCAGATGACAGAAGAGTATAAAGTGACGAGTTTCTTTGGTCGTGAATTATCCCTAAATTATCCTGTAAGTTCGAAATGGAATGTGGGGTCATTTATCTTGAATGGAAATGCTCGAAATACGGATTTTAAAGTGACCCTGGTATCTGGAAACACGAATTACCACCATAAAAATTGGAATTTCTTGTCTCAGGGTTACTACCTATCTGTGGGGGATTTAATCGGCGTTGCAGAAACGATTTCATATGATATTGACAAGCATTTTCAGGCCAAAGCCTTTGGCAATATCACCCTCACCGATGGGCAAGTAATTGGAACCGTGAGTATCAAGTACACGCTATAAGTTCTTCGCCTTAAAGGTCCAAGTAAAGACAAATTCAGCGACGATTTCGCCTGCCTGATTTCGGCCTATCGAAGTGACCAGCAATTTTGAACCAGCTGGATTGGCTAAAGCTTCATTCACCGTATCGCGCAACGCCTCGCCATCTTCGCAGGTAAAAATAATTACCCCAGTTGCCTTTTTGACGAACTTCGCTTCTAGCTTTTCGACAAGCATACTCACTGCCGGCTGGCGCTTATACACCTGTCCAAAAGCCAACATCCCACAACTCATTTCTGCGGCCATTGCCTCTACGGCGAAATACATGGAACGAAATGGATTCTGATTAAACCAGGAAAGTTTCACACGAACGCCACATGATTTTTCATCGAAGTGCGCCATCGATAATCCGGCCCAGAAAGCGGCAGATAGCTTTTGTAACACAAAAAACTTAAAAAGTACTGGATTCGTAATGATCCGTTTGAAGGCGGGAAAGTGAGGGTTCATTTAGGGGGAAATTATTTTTTCTCTAGTGCAATATAAAAAACAGTATCTATAAAATACAGCATTCCGTTTTGTGTAAGGACATTTTCGTCATGAAGGTCTTCTAGAATTAAACCAAGAGCTGCATTATAGTAATCGTGGTTTTTTGTATTTAGGAAACCATTATTTTCCTAAAATAATTTAACAAGACTTAAATCCGTTTTTTGGTTTGCTTTAATAAATGGTTGCTCTACGACTGCATAAATTACATCTAGTTCTTTGAAGAAACCTAATAATTGATAAGCTGTATCTGGGAAGAATAAATTATTAAGTAAAAGATTGTGCAAGTAGTCAATCCAAGATGCATAATAGATAGCATCATTCAATTTTAAAACCGAGGTGCCATCTTTTAAATAGACTTTTTGTTCAGCACCCTGTGAAACATAGTTTTCAACATTGATATTAGCTAGCCATAAATTCTCTTGGTTAGCAAAGTGAATTAAACTCTCTCTTTCTTGTTGTTTGTTTTGCTTGTACCCTTGAGCCATTGAGCCTGTTCCTTTGCTTCTTTTAAGGAAACTGCAGGTTGTTTGGATAAGATGGCAATGCTTAACTTGGCTCTTTCCTGAAAGGATATATTGTATTTCATCTTTCATTTTTTTTTGGTTGTACAAAGGTAAGAAAATTAAGCATCCATTTTGAGGGGATGCTTAATGCTCTGTAAACTAACTAGTTAACCAAAACAAACAAAACAGCTTATTGATAATTTTTAATAACTCAAACCATGTCCAAACGCGAACAAGCCATAGCCCGGACCTTCCATATACCCTGGCACATCTGATTTATTTGCTTCCACAGCCGCCTGGTTCACCGGAGTCGTAAATGGCATCTTTCCTGTTGGTTTGAATGCCCCTGTCACGATATCTAACAGCGCTTCTTGCGTTGTCCCGAAAGTCGCGATGATAGTAGAAGCCTTTCCTTTATCGATTTCCTCAATCACCCAAGGGTTCGTATAATTGATCGCAACGATCGTAGGTTTTGCATTTAATACTTCATTAACATGATTTACATCGATGCGATTATTCGAAAGATTCAAGTCGATTTTCGAACCCTGTGAGCTGAATAAACCGCCTGATGTAGGAACTAACCACAATAAAACGACATCTGCCTCTTCTTTCGTGGATACGAATTCTAATCCTGGGTAGTTTGGTTTCGATACCTTAATCGCTTCACCAGCGGTGCGACCTGATTGGAAATAGGTCTCGAAGTATACTTTCGTTTTCTTAGACAGAGGCAAACGCTTATCGTCGTTACGTAATAAAACGATTGATTTGCGAAGTGCTAAATCAGCCGCTGCTACAGCTTCTTTGTTTCCTACAGTTTTTACTGCTTCCTCCACATTTACATATGGATTCTCAAACAGGCCTAACTCGAATTTCTCTTTTAATAATTTCGCTACCGACTGGTTAATGCGTTCTTCAGAAACTAATCCAGTCTTGACCACTTCAATTAAGGTGGTAGGATCTGCCGCACCTGAGAAGATGTCAACTCCTGCATTCAAGGCTTTTTTATAACGCTCTGGAATGCTGATATTTTCTACACCCCAAGGCATCATTTCGATAGGACCCGTATCTGAATTGATGATACCTCGGAAGCCTAACTTGCCTTGTAATAAGTCACCGATCACCGCTTTGTTATAAGAGAATCCCACCTCTTCGAATTCTTTCCCTTTAGGAGCTGAATAATAAGGCATGATAGCGGAAGTTCCTGCTGCAATGGCTGCCTTGAATGGCTTTACATGGAAGTCAAACATACCGCCTGGATAGTGGGCAAACTTACCCCAATCGAAGTGAGAATCTTGTCCGTCCACTTGTGGGCCACCTCCTGGGAAGTGTTTTGTAGTCATCGCGACAGACGTTGGAGAAAGTTTATTTCCTTGGAAGCCTAACACGATTTGTGTGATCATATTCGAAGCTAAATCTGCATCTTCCCCAAATGTTCCTTCCACCCGACCCCAGCGCGGTTCTGTCGCTAAATCGGCCATATACATATAGCCTTTGCGAAGACCTACGGCACGCCATTCGGCCGAAGCTGTTTCAGCAAACTTGCGTGTTAATTCAAAGTCGCGCATCGCTGCTAAACCTAATTCGCCAGGCCATTTTGAAAATGCAGTAACACCCACACTAAGTCCCACGGAAGCGTCCGTAGTTACGTGGTTACGCGGATTAGAAGCAACGATTGCAGGGATACCCAGACGTGTTGACTCGCAAAGTTCTTGTAAGTTATTCGACCATTTGGCCATGATTTCAGGCGACGCATTCGCGCGCAAAATGAAATGGCGCAAGTGATACTGTTTCACCCCTTTTGTGGTACCTGCTGCAGACATGTTAGGTGCGCCCAAAGGCTTGCGAGTGAACATATTCGTCGTTTGAATGAGATCCTCTTCATTAAATCCTTCCGTAATGGTCGGTCTTGGGCCACCACCCTGAACGCCATTCGCGAAAACTTGATCTCCGCCCATGCGCGTTGTGCTGATGAGCATGAAACCGAGTTTTTCTTCGATGGTCATTTGAGAAACTAGATCCTTGATGCGCACGTCCACAGGCAAGCGCCAGTCCTCGTATTTATCGAGTTTATTATTTTTATTTAGGTCTTTAAAGGACAATTTTCCTACCCGTAAAGTCGGCGTTTTCATAGCGACAATAACGGGTTGCGTTTGGGCTAGTATAGAACTAGACGCAAAAAGCAAGGCAATAAGCAGACGTGATTTCATAGGATTTTTCTTTCTTTGTATACGAAAGCATATATTAACCGATTTCTAATCAGATGAAAGACCCTAATGTAGACGAATTCATACAAAGTGCCGACAAATGGGCTGCAGAAATGGCCTTTTTGCGCCGTATTTTGCTCGACTGTTTGTTGATTGAAACCTATAAGTGGAGGACACCGGTCTATATGGTGGGCAAGAAAAATATCATTGCCATCGGAAGCTTAAAGGGCCATTGTGCCTTGAGCTTTTTCAATGGAGCGCTACTTGAAGACGAGGACAATCTGTTAATTAAGCCTGGCGAGCACACCCAATTAGGTCGCTGGATGAAGTTCAGTTCGGTGGAGGAGATTTTGGCTAAAGAAGATATCATCAAAGCCTATGTCCTAGAAGCCATCGAGGTAGAGAAACTGGATTTAAAATTAGACAAGCCTATAGAAATCCCTCATCCAGAGGAATTAACAGCTATTTTCGCAGCGAAACCTGCACTGAGGGCAGCCTTCTTAAAACTCACTCCGGGTCGTCAGCGCGCCTATCTTCGATTTTTCACGGAGGGGAAACAGTCAGAAACACGCACTTCGCGCATTGAGAAAAACGAAAAGTACATTCTAAAAGGCATCGGTATTACCGATTGCATTTGTGGTTTAACAAAACGAAAACCGAGTTGCGATGGATCACATAGAGCCATTGAGAATTTTAAAAGATGACGCAAAGAAGTCATAAGAAAGGCGTTTGTTGACCAGCTTTTTAACCCCAATTTTGCCCCATGAATTTTGGAGAACAACTAAAGGAAATCCGTACCTCGAGAGGATTAACCCAAAACGAGCTTTCAGAAAAGAGCGGCATCGCTTTGCGGACCGTTCAACGCATGGAACGCAACGAAGGGAAACCAAGTTTGTATTCGATGAATGCGATCGGGGATGCCTTAGGGGTGAATTTGACTTTATTGTATGCTCCGGATGATGAAACCGAAAAACGAAATATCATGGAAAGCACCGACGTACAATTGTGGGCAATCGCGAAGAAACGCGCGAAGTTTAAAAGAGGCCTAGGGGCCTATTCAGTAGTTATCCCTTTTCTGTGGGTTATTTGGTTTTTAACCTCACAGGATAAAGATATTAATCGTTTCCCATGGCCTATTTGGCCCATGTTAGGCTGGGGATTAGGCTTAGGAATTCAATATGTGAATGCCTATGTGATCGAAGTAGGATCATTAGAGCAAAGCGAATACGATAAGTTGAAGGCTAAGCAATAAAAGCGGAAACATAATTCATTTAGGTCAGGATATGAAAAGCTAACTATTTTTTTAACTTATGTTTCTAAACCGACGAAACATGAAAAAAATAGCGATCCTTTTGCTGAGTTTCAGCCTATCACTTTCTGCTCAGATACCTGCTGGAAAGAAAGTGATTTCCTCTTTGTATGTGTATGATATTGCTTCAGGAAAGTCCGAATTAATTCTGACGGAGAAACGCCATTTCGAAGCGCCTAACTGGTCTCGAGACGGCAAGTTTTTACTCATCAATGCCTACGGGAAACTCGAAAAAATTAGCCCGAAAGGTGAGAAATTAGGGCAGTTAAACACGGGTTCGGTTGCCAAGGCAAACAACGATCATGGCTATACTTTTGACGGGAAAACCTTATTTATTTCTAGTGGAAAGCCGGAAATAAAAGGGGGCTCCTCCTTTATTTATAAGGTTTCAGCTGAGGGTGGGGAACCTATTCAATTGACTCCATTGACCCCTTCTTATTGGCATGGGGTTTCTCCCGATGCAAAAACGATGGTTTATACAGCTTCCAGAAATGGGAATTTTGATATCTATGCGATGTCAACTGAAGGCGGCGACGAAATACGTTTAACGACTCAAGAAAGTCTCGATGATGGCCCAGAATATTCTCCAGATGGGAAATACATTTACATCAATTCCTATCGTTCAGGCATGATGCAGATTTGGCGGATGAAGCCGGATGGATCTGATCCAGAGCAGATGACTTTTGACGCGCATTCGAATTGGTTTGCACATATCGCACCTAACAATAAAGTGGCAACCATTATTTCTTATATGGAGGACCAAAAGCAGGGCCACCCCTTTGGCCATCAAGTAAAACTACGTTTGCTGGACTTAAAAACAAAAAAAGTAAAAGATTTAACGGAGGCTTTTTATGGTGGGCAAGGAACTATTAATGTGCCCTCTTGGAGTCCCGATGGCAAGAAATTCGCCTATGTGCGGTATGCTTTGGAAGATTTATAAAAAGGAAGTAAATTCACAAAAAACCTATTGGATATGAACAAAGATAGTCAAGCTTCCAGACGGAAGTTCTTACAACAAATTGGGGCGACTAGCCTCGTGGCAGCCTCCTCGCCATTCGCCTCTTTAGCCGCGCAACAAAAAGCAGAGGAACGCATCTTAACCTATGAAAAACGTATCTCGGTAGGCGAAAAAATTCGCCTTGGCGTGATTGGTTTTGGGGTACAAGGCCACTTCGATTTAGCTTCAGCGCTGAAAGTGCCAGGGGTAGAATTAGCTGGAATCTGTGATTTATATACAGGCCGTATCGAAAACGCGAAGGAATTATACGGTAAGGATTTGTATACGACCCGTAATTACAAAGAATTATTAGACCGTTCTGATATTGACGCGGTGATCATCGCGACACATGATGTATGGCACTCGCGGATTACCATCGATGCTTTGGCAAAAGGCAAACACGTCTACATCGAAAAACCGATGGTTTACAAAATCGACGAGGGTCCTAAAGTAATCGCAGCCCAAAAGAAATACGGCAAAGTCTTGCAAGTAGGATCTCAGCGTGTGAGTAGCATCGGCTTAGCGAAAGCGAAAGAAATGTTAGCAGCAGGCGAGATTGGAAAATTAAATATGGTGAACGCGGTCTACGATCGCCAAAGCTCCATCGGCGCTTGGCAGTATACCATTCCGAAAGACGCAGATGCCTCTACTTGCGATTGGAATCGCTTCATCGAAGCTACCGCGAAAATGGAATTTGATGCGAAGAAATTCTTCTGGTGGCGTGCCTTCAAGGAGGTAGGAACGGGTGTAGCGGGTGACTTATTCATCCACTTGCTATCTGGGACTCACTTTATGACTAACTCTAATGGACCTGAAACGATCTTTTCGACAGGTCAATTTAGTCATTGGAACGATGGCCGTAACTTGCCAGATGTGATGTCAGGCGTTATGCAATACGGTAACACGGCGGAGCATCCAGCTTTCCAATTAACACTCCAAGTAAACTTTGTCAGCGGAACGGGTGGACAAGAAGTGATTCGTTTAATCGGATCAGAAGGGGTGATGGATGTGAAAGGAAATACCATCTCTGTGAAGCACAGCATTATGCCAGAAGCACCAGGCTTTGGAGGATATGATTCGGTGTTTACGCTTCCTAAAAGCATGCAAGATGAAATGACCCGCGAATACAATGCGAAGTGGACAGAAGCTCAACGCGCGCGCCCAATCAAAGAAGACGTTGTATTTAAAGCGCCTGCGGGATATAGCGAGCACGTAGATCACTTTACGAACTTCTTCGATGCGATTCGCAACGGGACTTCGGTAGTGGAAGATGCGACGTTTGGATTTAGAGCCGCGGCACCAGCCTTAGCTTGTAATGAAAGTTATTTCCAAAAGAAAATTATTCAGTGGGATCCAGTGAATATGAAATTGAAGTAATAAAAAAAGCCGGTCTTACATAGACCGGCTTTTTTCTTGAATAAAAATCTGACTATTTAAAAGTCACATCAAAACGATCTAAGTTCATCACCTTCGTCCAAGCCGCTACGAAATCCTTCACAAATTTAGTTTGTGAATCCTTCGTTGCGTAGACTTCAGCCAAAGCACGTAGCTCTGAGTTCGAACCAAAAATCAGGTCAGCACGCGTTGCAGTCGCAACCACAGCTCCTTTTTCATTTTTACCTACGTACTCTTCTTTTGCTTCGTCTACTGGCTTCCAGGTAGTTCCCATTTCTAACAAGTTCACAAAAAAGTCGTTAGATAATGCGTCTTTCTTCGTTGTAAATACGCCGTGTTTCGAACCGTTGTAATTTGTGTTCAACACACGCATACCACCTGTCAATACCGTCATTTCAGGCGCAGTCAAGGTTAATAATTGCGCTTTGTCTACGAAGATTTCCTCTGTCGAAAGTGTGTAACGCGTCTTCATGTAGTTACGGAAACCATCTCCCATCGGCTCTAATAAATTCACCGAAGCGATATCTGTTTGCTCTTGTGAAGCATCCATGCGACCTGGTGTAAATGGAACGGTTGTTTTCACACCCGCGTTCGCCGCTGCTTTTTCAACTGCAGCTGAACCACCTAACACGATTAAGTCTGCGATAGAGATCTTTTTCTTACCAGATTTGGCATTAAAATCTTTCTGAATTTTTTCATAAACAGCTAACACTTTCTCCAATTGCTTTGGATTATTAACCTCCCAATTACGTTGTGGCAATAAGCGAATACGCGCTCCGTTTGCACCACCGCGTCGATCGGAGTGACGGTAAGTAGAAGCTGAAGCCCAAGCCGTCGAAACTAATTCGCTGATTGATAAACCAGAGTTTAAAATGGTCGTTTTCAAAGCGGCTACGTCTTGCGCGTTCACAACCTCGTGATTCAAAGCTGGAATTGGATCTTGCCAAAGCAATTGCTCCTTTGGAACCTCTGGTCCTAAATACGTTGAGCTAGGACCCATGTCGCGGTGCGTTAATTTAAACCAAGCTTTCGCAAAAGCCTTCGCATACAATTCCGGATTGTCTAAGAAACTACGTGAGATTTTCTCATAGATCGGATCAGCGCGCAAGGCGATATCCGTTGTCAACATTGTAGGCTTGTGGAAAACGTTTTTGTCAAAAGCATCCGGGATAATGTTCGCGCTATTCTTCGCGATCCACTGGTTCGCTCCTGCTGGGCTTTTCTCTAATGTCCACTCATTATTGAACAATAAGTGTAAGTATCCGATACCCCACTGCGTAGGCGTCGACGTCCAAGTTACCTCTAAACCCGACGTGATCGCATCTTTTCCTTTACCTGATTTGTACGTGCTTTCCCAGCCCATTCCTTGCTTCTCGATACTTGCTGCTTCTGGGTCTGCGCCTACGTTTGTAGCAGGTCCTGCACCGTGTGTTTTACCAAAGGTGTGACCACCCGCGATCAACGCAACCGTTTCCTCATCGTTCATCGCCATGCGACCAAACGTTTCACGGATATCTTTTGCCGAAGCTATTGGATCCGGTACGCCATTAGGTCCTTCTGGATTCACATAGATTAAGCCCATTTGAACTGCAGCTAATGGAGACTCTAATTTGCGATCACCTGAATAGCGATTTTTATCGTCTAACCATTTCTTCTCTGATCCCCAATACACGTTATCTTCTGGTTCCCAAACGTCTGTACGTCCACCCGCAAAACCAAAGGTCTTAAAGCCCATTTGCTCAAGTGATACGTTTCCTGTTAGAACCATTAAGTCAGCCCAAGAAATTTTATCGCCATACTTTTGCTTGATCGGCCATAACAAACGACGCGCCTTGTCAAGGTTTGTGTTATCTGGCCACGAGTTCAATGGAGAAAAACGCTGTTGGCCTGCTCTTGCACCGCCACGTCCATCACCTGAACGGTAGGTACCGGCGCTATGCCACGCCATACGAATGAAAAGTGGACCATAATTGCCAAAGTCGGCTGGCCACCAATCTTGTGATTTCGTTAATACGGCGGCGATGTCTTTTTTCAACGCGAAATAATCAAGGCTCTTAAATGCTTTGATGTAGTTGAAGTCGGGTCCCATCGGGTTTGACTTCTCTGAGTTTTGACGAAGGATACCCACGTTCAATTGGCTAGGCCACCAATCTTTGTTTGTGGTTGCCGAACGCATTCCCGTGTGAGGATTGATGCCCGCGTGCGGGTTTGTTCCTGCCGCTGCATGTGGGTTAGCACCATGCGGATTAGCTCCTGCTGCTTCGTGTGGATTCGCTGCCGCTGCAGGTTTAGCTGAATAATCCTGTGCTTGTGCAGCAAATGTTGCCGCAATTGCGCTGATTAATAGTAGTTTTTTCATGATTCTTGATTTTTAGTGGAGTGAAATTAGGCGTAAATAATTTATAGAGAAAACTGAAATTTTCTATATTTGGCATAGATAAAATCTATAATCGTGAATATACAGCAATTAGAATACATACTAGCCGTTGATCAATTTAAAAGCTTCTCCAAAGCAGCTGATTATTGTCATGTTACACAAGCTACTTTGAGCGCAATGGTCAAAAAGCTGGAGGAACAGCTGGATATCGTGATTTTTGACCGAAAGGCAAATCCCATTGCGACGACAGAAAATGGGCGTGAGATTCTATTGCAGGCCCAGCAAGTGGTGGCGCATGCGAATGCGTTATTATCTTCCTCCAAGGCGATTAATCAAAAAGTAGAGGGACGCGTAAAAATGGGGGTAATCCCTACGATTGCCAGTTCTATGCTGCCATTAATCATGAAATATTTAGTGGAAAAGTATCCTTTGTTATACCTTGAAATTTACGAGGTGACGACGAATCAATTGATCAAAGATTTGCGCAGTGGGAAGTTAGATGTGGGCATATTGAGCACACCCATCGCCTCTACCGAGGTGGAGACAGAGCTCTTGTATGTGGAAGATTTATATCTGTATGGCCATTTGCCGAAGGGTGAAAAAAAGCTTCAAAAATCTTCTTTAAGTCAACAGCGGATGTTTTTATTGCAAGAAGGTCACTGTCTTCGGGATCAAATCATTCAGCTTTGTGATTTAAAAAAGCAAAAATCACTTCCTCCTAATTTATCAGTAGAGTCTAACACGTTTGATACCTTGCTGAACTTAGTAGATGAATTTAAAGGACTTACCGTATTGCCTGCATTGTACGTAGGCCAAATGAGTGAAGCCAGAAAATCGCATTTGATTGATTTGACGGATGGTGCCTTGACGCGCGAAGTGAGCTTAGCTTATTACCGTCCCTATGCAAAATGGAATATTTTGAACCGTTTAAAAGCGGAAATATCCGTTAAAGTGAATGAACGATTGAAATTAGAAGTTTTGTCGTAAATTTCCATTCATGGAAAATCAAATCGTTCAACACATCTCAGATCCAGCGGTATTGGAGCAATTGTACCGTTCTAATCCAAGCGCATTTACACGTGCTTTTCAATCGGTTTATCCGCAAATTTCATCAGAAGTAACGGCTCAAATTTGGCAGCAAAGGCTAGCCGTATCCTCTACCTCGTGGGGTTCGAAACGAGATTGGACTTTGCTTGGAGTAGTCGCTGTTTTTGCCGCCTTTTTAATGCAATTGCCGGATCTATTTTCGATATCTCATGATTTGTATTTCCCTCGAAATATGTCATTCATCGTAATTCCGGGGATTGGGGCTTATTTCGCTTATAAGCAAGGGTTACGCATTCGCGATTTAGCCTGGCCTTTGTCTATTTTAGTCGCATCCATTGTCTATGTCAATCTATTACCAGAGGGAAGCACGACGCTTCTTTTGACATGTTTACATATTCCTATTCTACTATGGTTAGTAGTCGGGTATATTTTTGCTGGAAATGATTCAGCGAAACGGATGGAATTTTTGCGCTACCACGGAGATTTAGTTCTGATGACGGAAGTGATTGGATTAGCAGGGGGATTGTTTACGGCGTTAACGCTTAATCTATTTAAATTGATTGAGCTCGATATCGAGGATTATTATTTCCGCTACTTGGTGCTCTCTATCTTACCATCGGTGCCGCTTTTGGCCACCTTTTTAGTCCGCCAAAACGTCAGTTTAGTCAGTAAAATTTCTCCTGTCATCGCACGCATATTTACACCCATCGTTACGATCACCCTAGTCTTGTTTTTAGGGGCGGTTATATTTACCGGAAAGGACCCATACAATGACCGGGAATTCTTGTTAGTGTTTAACGGGATCTTGATAGGTGTGATGGCTTTGATTTTGTTCTCTTTAGGGGAGGCGACGAAAGTACATGCATCGCGCGTGCATCAGTATTTTTTGTTTGCTTTAGCGCTCGTCGCGATCATCGATAATGGTATTGCTTTATCGGCGATCGGATACCGTCTTGTGGAATTCGGAATTACGCCTAACCGAGTAGTCGTTTTAGGCAGTAATGCGTTGATAATGGTTCATTTGATGCTGGCTACGAAAAATTTATGGAGTTTTTTAAGAGGCCAAACGACCATCGAAGAAGTCGAGAAAGGAATCACCTCTTATTTGCCTATTTATGCTATTTGGGCTGCTATTGTCAGCTATTTGTTTCCTCTTATATTCCAATTTAATTAGTTTTGAACAGGGACAATTCACGTGTTTTTCAAGTGGTATTAGGGGCCGGAATTTTAGCTGGACTAGCCGCTATAATTTGCACAGTTTTCGGAATTTCTGGAGCTGCCATTTGCTTGATGGCTTGTTTTGTATTACTTGCCTTGGGCTTTCAAGGCCATCCTATTTTGAAAGGGTTTTCTTATACCCTGTTCATTTTTGCCGCCTCCACTTATGCTCTGAATTATCCGGAATATCTAGTGGCCTATCAAGGATTTCCTTTGAAGAAATTAGTTACTCCCTTGTTAATAATTACTATGTTTGGAATGGGGATTCACATGAATTTGGGACGTTTTGTGGAGATTGTTAAATCTCCTAAACCTATTCTAGCCGGAATTTTTTGCCACTACTTAATCATGCCCGGTATCGGTATGGCACTCGCCATGTCGACGGATCTTCCACCTGAAATCGCGGCCGGAATTATTCTAGTGGGTAGTTCCCCTAGTGGAGTGGCTTCTAATGTGATGGCCTATATTTCTGGAGGGAATTTAGCCCTATCCGTGACAGTTACGGCTATATCAACGTTACTTGCCCCATTAGTCACGCCCTTATTAATGAAGATACTGGCGAATCAATTAGTGCCTATAGACTTTTGGGATATGTTTTGGCACATTATGGAAATCGTAATTTTCCCCGTTATTGCTGGATTAGTGTACAATCAATATGCTTATGGGAAACAGAAATGGTTAGATGAATTATTGCCTATTTTGTCGATGGCGTCCATCATATTTATTGTCGCTTTGACTGTATCGGCAGGGCATAATACCTTGTTGACGATCGGCTGGTTGCTGATTTTAATTGTGTTAGTACATAATTTATTAGGCTACTTTTTTGGCTATAAGATTAGTAAATGGATGGGGATTAATGAACAGGATTCCCGGACAATTGCCTTTGAGGTAGGTTTGCAAAATGCGGGTTTAGCGTCTGGGATAGCTGCTAAAATGGGTTACATAGCCACGATGGGCTTAGTGCCTGGTATTTTTGGATCAATGCAAAATATTACCGCTTCGATTTTAGCGAATTGGTGGGGTAGAAATAAATAGTTTAAACGAATAATGAATATGAAAAAGTTAGCTTTCTTCTTTATTTTGGCCTCATTTATAGCCTCAGCCCAAACGAAACCAGCCGGGAAGTTAGACCCCGCTAAACCCGTATTAGTGCTAGATGCTTCTTGTGGGACGTGTAATTTTGGGATGCCTGGTAAAGAATGTTACCTAGCGGTTAAATACGAAGGCAAGGTTCATGCCGTGGAAGGCACTGGATTAGACGATCACGGTGATGCCCATGAACAGAAAGGCTTTTGTATGGCGGTGCGCAAGGCTAAAGTACAAGGTAGCTTGAAAGGCGATAAATTCGTCGTAACGTATTTCGAGCTTTTAAAGCCTTAAGCCACAATATATTTCCGTCCAATACCGAACAAAATGGTGTTCGCTATCGTCGCACATCCTACGATAATGATGGCCATCGTAAACGGAGTTCCATCAAACAAAAGTCCGACTAAAGTCGCACATACTGCGCCCCAAGCCATTTGAATAGAGCCTAGCATCGCGGAGGCAGTCCCAGCCCCTCGGTGGAATGGACGTAAGGCCAGTGTGGCTACATTAGGGAAATTAAAGCCTTGGCAGCCCATAATCAGGAAGAGCAAGGCGATGTTTAATTCCATTGATAGCAGTTCAAACTTCGCTAAAATGGACAATAAAATCCCTAAGAGTAATTGCGTGGGGAGAGTCACTTTCAAAATTTGTAGGCTCGAATACTTTCTTAAAACCACCCGATTTAATTGACTCGCGGAGATAATTCCGGAGGCCACAATTGCAAATATGAATCCAAATTTGGACTCATTTACCCCATAATATGTCAAAAAGGTCAATGGCGCTCCACCTACATAAGTGAAAATACTACCTGCCCCTATGGCGCCTGTGAAGGCAAAAACTAAGTATTCTTTTTGTTTGAATAAGGCTTTATATGCCTTGACTACCGTGTTAATGCGAAAGGGTCCGCCGTGTTCCCGATTTGTCTTTTCTGGCAACCAAGATTTGATCAAGAAAATGATCACAGCGAGGATGAAAGCAAGGACTAAAAAGATGGCTTTCCAGCTTGCAATCGTTAATAATAAGCTACCTAAGGAAGGTGCTAAAATAGGAGAAACACCCAGGATTAAAATCATCAAAGACATGATTTTTGGTCTTTCTTTTTCTTCGAATGTTTCTCGAATGACCGCATTAGGGGCCACCATTCCGACGCTACCGCCTAGTGCTTGAAATAAACGACAAACGATTAACATTTCGACTGAAGTCGAGAAGGCACAAGCAACCGAACTGAGTACATAGAGTGATAAACCTATGTAGAGTACATTTTTACGCCCAAAATGATCTAGCAGCGGGCCACTCATTAATTGGCCTATACAAATCCCGAAAAAGAAGCTGGAAAGCGTATATCCCATCTCCTCTTGGGAGCATTGCAAAACCGAAGCAATATTTTTAAATGCGGGCAAATACATGTCGATGGACAAAGGTCCAATGGCTGACAAGATTCCCAGAATTAAGATAATTTTAGTGCGGTTCGCAGAGATAAGCATTAGAAAGGGTCTAGGTAAGAAACGGCAAAGATACGCCCAATTATCCTAAATTAATACCCCTGCGCTTGCTTGTAAAGCATAGATTGTCTTAAACAGGTAGGCTTTTAGCTCCGTTAACTTTTCAGCTGCCTCCATCGCTTTGGTCTCCCGACTGTTAATTAAAAACAAAGAAGATTCTCCTTGTTGGAACCGGTTTTCCTCCGCTTTTACTAAGGCTTGGTAGTTTAAAACGGCTTTCTGTTGTGTGTCAATTTGTTTTTTTAGGGCCTCTACTTCGTTATAATAGGAGCTCACTTTTACTTGAATCTGTTGTCTTTTTTGGGCTAGATTAAGCGACTCTTCTTGAATTTTGAGTTTAGCTAATTGGTAATCAGCTCTCCCCTGAGACAAGCGAAGTGGCATGGCAAACTTGATACCGTATTGATAGTTATTGTCAAATAGGGGCCGCACTTCCACATTCGGGGTAAGGCCCCGTGATAAGGCATTATAGGACACATCTAGTTTAGGCAACAAGCTTTGGAACTTTAACTTTCTCTCCACCTGCAGACCTTCAATCTTAAATTGATACGCACTTAAATCCGGATGATTTGCATAGGCCTTTTCCAAAAGAGAATTCAGGTCTAAATCAAAGTCCGCCAGCCAAGCGAATTCATTCACTACCTCTGCAGGTTGTACCTCTGGAGATAATTCCTGTGGGGTATTATTCTCTTGCCATAAATAGACAGATAAGGAGAGGCGAGAATTCTCGCGTTCTACCCACTTAGCTTGGTACAGATTATCAAAATACTGTAGTTGAGTTATGGCCTCCACCGTATCTATAGCAGGTCTTTCTCCTAGCTCCACACTTTGTTTCACAAAGGAAACACGGGCTGTAGCGATTTGTAAATTTTGATCTACAATTTTTAAAACTCGTACACTTTTAACCCAATTCCAATAGGAAGCCATGGCTTCTGAAAACAGGTCATTTAGAATACTTCTCTGCTCTTGAAGGGCCATCTTATTGATCAGCTTAGATTGCTGTAGGCTGGCCCTGCGCTGGTCCATGAGTAAGTTCTTGGCTAAAGGAACAGTAATTCCGATGTAGCTAGTTTCACCTAAAGTTTCACTCGAATTCAGGCGCGATCCTTGTAAATTTTCCATTCCAGAACGCAGTTCAATACCATACCAGGTGGGAATGTTAAGCTCTGGAGCGTGGGAGGTATAATAATTTTTCCCGTCAAATGTTTTCTGAGTGCTATAATGACTTAGAATCGGATCAAAACCTCCTCTAGCCTGAAGGATTTGAGCCTCTGATTTCTGCACACCTATGCTAGCCTGCTTCGCAATAGGATGGTAAGTTTGCACGATTTTCAAAAACGCTTCAGGATATAAAACCGGCGTTTGAGCAAAGCTGGCAACACTTACGAACAAGAAGGCAATCAGACTATTCTTCATCCTTTTTTACCGTGTAAAAATCGGCAGGGAAACCATTGATATTTCGCCATATCTCATACCAAAGTGGCACATCATTTAACAAGGCAATACCTTGTGCTCCCGCACCCATTTTGATTTGTTTGGGCCATTTTTTGTCTTTCGGATCTTCTACCACAATCACGCGGAACATCCCCTTATCATCAATGTTATTTTCTACTGCTCGGATCTTGCCTGGGAAGGTTCCAAAACTCTGATCTGGCCATCCTCCAGCAAAAATAATCGCCGGGAAACCATCAAAAATAAACCTCACATCCTGCCCAGGGACAACCAGAGGCAAATCCACCGGTCTCACATACATCTCTACGGCATAATTAGTATTTTGCGGAACAACTGTTAATAATTCCTCTCCATCTTTCAATAGCTCACCAATACCCGCTTTTTTCGCGTTAATGACTTGACCACTTTGTGGAGCTAATATGTAGTACATTCCATCCCGAATAGTATAACTCGCTACTTGGTTTTCCAGCTTAGCAATTTCACCTTTGCCCGTTTCAATCATTCCTAAACTTTGGAATTTTTCTCCCTCCGCTTTGTTCATTTTTTCGCTATACTCTTGATCCACACCTCGTAGTTCAATTTTAGTATTTTGAATCTCTTGCAGTGTTTGGTTTACCTTATTTTCTGAGATCGTTTTCTTCGCTAACGAGTTTTGCATCGACGCATTTCTTTGTTGGAATTGTGTCTGTGAAATCAACCCCTTTTTGAACATTTCTTGATTTCGTTCAAACTGGTCTTTTACTAAGTTATACTCATTCGAAGCCGCTTCCAGTTCAGATTTTTCACCCGTTAACTTTTGCTGCAATTGGGTTATTTTGTTTGCTAACTGATCTTGCTTTAATGATTTCGAAGTTCGCAAATTGTTAATTTGATCTTCTGTAGACTTTACTTTCTGTTCATAAAATTCCACAGTCCCCTTCTTTGCGTTTAGTTGTTCTTGGGTCCTTAAAATTAACTTGGGATCTAGGTATTCTGCCTTGATCTCGGAGATTTTTGCAAGCGTGTCTCCTTGCTCCACAAAATCACCCTCTTTTACCCACCAGCGACTGATTTTACCAGCAATAGGGCTATAGATTTTTTGTGGTTTCTGTTCCTGGTATAGACTGGTGATCTGCCCTTTCGAACGGATATTTTGCGTCCAAGGAAGAAAAAGGATTCCAAGTAAAATAAGTCCTAGTCCGATTAACCAAGGTCTCGTAGCTGGCCCTTTCCCGCGCAGGTAAATCTGATTAAATGACTTAAACTTTTCCATGATCGAAGACCAATTTTTTATTGAATCCTAAAGACTCGTTAGTAGAAATGATAACAGTTACGTCCGATTTTTTCAATAAGTAATCCCGCAAATTCTCAGCTAAAGTAGCATTCAATCCATTCCATGGATTTTCTAATAAAAGCAATCTTTTATCCCCGCAAAGTGCGCGAAGTATAAGAATCTTTTTAATAATTGTTTGTGGCGTCCTCTTACCCAGTGGCTCGATTTCCGTATCAAAACCTTGCGGGAAATGATTCAGGAAATCAGCGAATCCTAAGTTATTAGCTGTTTCTAAAATCAGGGATGGATTGACGTCTTTATCACCTAAGCTAATATTTTCCCAAACTGTACCATCAAATATCTCTTGCGCTTGAAGTAAAATGCCCGTGTGCTTGCGCAGACTATCTAAACTGTAGTTTTTAATAGGGACTTTGTTAATTAATAAAGTTCCTTTAAAGTCAGGGTAGTTACCCGTTAAAATCCGCATGAAGATGGATTTCCCCGAACCTCCCGGGCCCGTTATTTGGATTTTATCTCCTGCTTCAATATGTAGATTTAAAGAATCCAATACGGGTTTATCTGTCTCAAATTCAAAACTGAAGTTTTTCATTTCGATTTCTAATCCCGTTTGTGTTTTAAGCTCTAAATCACCGCTGCTATCTATTGGGCTATCGGTAACGCTGCCTAATTTTTCTAAACCAGTAATGACATCATAGGCACTATCTAAGCTAATAATCAATTTTTCTACCGCTCCGATCACTAACATAATGACGATTTCCGCAGCTACGAATTCCCCAATGTTTAACTGTTGATTAATTAACAAATAGGAACCCAAGGTGAGCATCAAGGTGGTTAAGGCAATCTTAAAAAAGAGGAGGGATTTGTATTGAAAAAGCAAAACATGAAAGTGATTCGTTCTTGCAGCTAGGTAACCCATCACACTGGAATCAGTTCGCTTTAAGTTCAAATCGGAGCCCTGACTAAATTTAAATGTTTTAATGGTGCGGGCAATCTCACCAAAAAACCCAGCTACTTCGTATTTATAATTTGATTCCTCAATACTTGTTTCAATTCCCTTTTCAGAAGTGTAATATAAAATGACGCCTAATAGCACTAACAAGATTACGCCTAAAATGATGAAAAGAGGGTGATAAAGAGACAAAAGGACGATTCCGAAAATAATTTGAACCGTCGCAACTGGAATATCAAGTAGTAGTTTCGCAAAACCTTTTTGAATATTAATTGAGTCGAAAAAACGATTGACCTTCTCGGGGATATGGTATTTATCCATTTGCTTTAAATCCAATTGAGGGATTTTATCTGCAAATTCAAAGGCGTAGTGAGCGAAAACTTTTTGTTGAATCGATTCGATGATTTTCATCTGATTGATTTGGAATAATCCCATCAGAAAAACCCCTAAAACCACTAGAAAAATCAATACATAAATGGAGGTGACCATGGTAGCACCCATGACTAAGCCTATGATTGTTTGAACGCCTAAGGGCATACTTAGATTAACAATACCGCCTAGAATAGAGAATAAATAAATCGATCGTATTTCCTTATCATGATCTTTAATCAGTGATTGGATTCTCTTTAGCGGACTTATTTTTTGCATGTCATCTATTTTTCTCCTGCAAAACTATATATACTTTTTCGATTAATAGTAATACTATTATTAATAAGTGTTAAAGTATATTTTGTGTTGGTAAATCTATTGCTACTTTTGTCTCCGTAGATAGGTATTTAACCATGGATTACTCACTTAGTTTTAAAGTTAACGAAAAGATTTACTTGCGAGACCCTGAAGGCACAGAACTTGGCAAGAAAATTGTTAAGAACGCGATTGATTTGATTTATCAATTGGGTTTTGAGCATTTTACGTTCAAAAAATTGGCTAAAGAAATGAATACAACAGAGGCGACTATCTACCGTTATTTTGAGAATAAACACCGTCTTTTACTCTATATCCTGAACTGGTATTGGTCGTATATGGAATATTTAGTGGTGTTTCAGTTGCCTCCCTTGGTAGATTCAAAAGCAAGACTAATACGTCTGATTGAGCTTTTAACGCATCCCTTGCCGGAGAGTGAAGGCCAGATAGATTACAATAAAAACTATTTGCATCAAATAGTTATTTCAGAAAGTAGTAAGGTATATTTAGTAAAAGAGGTAAAAGAAATCAACGAAAATGCTGTTTTTAAGCCCTATAAAGACCTTTGTGCTCGTATTTCAGAAATAATTCAATCGCATAATCCTAATTATGCCTATCCGCATTCGCTCAGTAGTACCTTGATAGAAACGGCGCATTCCCAGCTGTTTTTCAGCCAACACCTACCTAAGTTAACGGATGCGGATAAAGAAAATAAGACTGCATTTGTGGAGCGTTATTTGAAGGATTTATTGTTTAAATCTTTGCAGGCTTAGCCTAGAATTTTTTAGCTTTATTGCATGATGAAGCTCCTGACGATTTTCCTTGCCCTTTCATTCTCCCTTTTAGCTGCCGATAAGCCGGCCTATGTATTGTATAATGCGAAAGGCAAAAAGATATCATACGAGAAAATGTTGAAGGATCTTCGCACTCGAGATGTGGTCTTGATAGGGGAGTTGCATAATAATCCCATCAGCCATTGGTTAGAATTAGAGATCACGCAGGCCTTAGCGGGAAAGCGTCAGTTGGTTCTAGGGGCGGAGATGTTTGAACGGGATAATCAGAGCGCTTTAACAAACTATTTGCAGGGGAAAATTACGGCGAAGGGCTTGGATTCATCGGCTCGTCTTTGGAAGAATTACAAAACGGATTATGCTCCTTTAGTTCATTTTGCCAAAGAGAAAAACCTGCCTTTAATTGCCACCAATGTGCCTCGAAAATATGCAAGTTCAGTCGCTCGAGGAGGTTTTGAAAGTTTAACTAATCTACCTGTAGAAGAAAAAGCATGGATCGCACCACTGCCTATCGCCTATGATGCCAATCTGCCGGGCTACCAAAAAATGTTAACCATGATGGGGGAACATACTTCCCCTAATATGCCCAAAGCGCAAGCTTTGAAAGACGCGACGATGGCTCATTTTATCTTCTCGAATTGGATTCCAGGTTTGCTTTTTATTCACTACAATGGCTCTTATCACTCGGAATATTACGAGGGAATTTCTTGGTATTTAAAGCGCTCAAAAGCAGACATCAAGATCGCTACGATCGCCACCGTTTCTCAAAAAGAGATCGATTCCCTACTCCCAGAGCATCTTTTGAAAGCAGATTATATCATCTGTGTGGAGGACGATATGACGGGGACGTATTAATTATCCGTTCTAAAAGGAGAGGCAGGCAATCCCTCCACATTTATGAGGTTCGCTCCCTCTGGATTATCTGCCCACCCATAGCGAACATACATGGGTTCCAAAATCTCCTCACTCCAAACTACGACTGTATTCCGTTCGATGATTGCTTTTGCCCACACAAATTTCTTGTCTTTCCCAGCTATAGCGAATTGCATTAATTCGTCTTCGTCCGTTTTATTAATGGTAAGACCGCTTCCAGTTTCGCGGAAACGAATGCGAATTCGATTGCCTTCGATGGCGTTAGATTCATAGATGGGTCCAGAAGAAACAATCTTTTCGCCGTAGGCTATTTTTCTCGCCGCAAGTGCGAGTCTTTCGCCGATCGGTTTCTTCGTCAAGGGATGAATGTCATTCCATTCGCCTAGATCTAAGGTCACGGCCATACCACTGCGTGGAATGGATAAACTCTTCAGCTGTCCATCGCGAAGGACGGCCATATTACTTTCCGATGGCAAGAAATTGCGGTCTTGAAAACCGGGTAATTGTACATATAAAAAGGGAAGATCGGGTTGCTTGAATTTGGTGCGCCAGTCATTCGCTAGTGCAGGTAAGAGTGACTCGTAAACTCCCGGCTTTCCTACATTGGATTCCCCCTGGTACCATACGATTCCCTTTAATGAGTAGGTTAAGAACGGCGCAATCATCGCATTGTATAAGGCAGTAGGGGTGTAGGCGGAAGGCGCGGGCTTCTCTGTTACCACAGGAAATACCTCGCCCACTTTGTATTCCCAATCTCCTTGAAGGTCGATGCTTCGATCGCCTACGATCATTTCATATCTTTTGTCCGGAACAAATCCACCTTTGCCGGCGGTATTCGTCACCCTTATCACCACTAAATTTTTGCCCGCTTTTAGTAAACCATTTTTCACCGTATATCTACGAGGAGGATATTGATAAGTCACATTTCCCACCTGCTCTCCATTCACAAAAACTTGATCTGCGTCGACGATTCGCCCCATGAATAGTTTAGCAGGCATCCCTGCGAGAGACGACGGAATCTCGATTTCCCGTCTGAACCAAACCACCCCATTTAGGTCTCGTAAGCCTTGATCTTCCCAAAAACCAGGGATAGCAAAACGCTTCCATCCTTTAGGTTGATAGCTTTCACTCGCCCATTTTTCTGCGAGTCCACGGTCGGTGGATTTTTTTGCGATAGGTGTCTGTGGAGCCGTCTTTGTCGTGTCTTTTACATAGGCTGGAAACTCTTTTAATCCTTCTTCGCTGATCCAAGACTCGATAGGAGTCCCTCCCACGCTGGAGTTAATAATTCCGATGGGCACTTGGTATTTCGCATATAAATCGCGTGCGAAAAAATAGGATACGGCACCCATTTGCAGGACGTTTTCCTGGGTAACCGGAAGCCACGAACTCGCAGGCAAATCTTGCTTAACATCTATCTTAGAAATGGCCGTAGGAATAAAAAAATTTCGAATTTGAGGGTAATTCGCAGAGGCAATATCTGTGGAATATTTTTCTTTTACTCGCTCCATGTTGAGGACCATATTTGATTGCCCTGAACAGAGCCACACATCCCCGAAAAGTACATCTTGCAAACGGATCTCATTGACTAGAATCTCATAGGGACCTCCGGCTGGAGTAGCAGGAAGTGTAGCAGACCAGTTGCCCATTGCGTCTGCAGAAGTACGAATCTTTTTCCCTTTAAAGCTAACATTTACTTTTTCCCCGGGATTCGCCCAGCCCCAAATTTTCACGGGAATATCCCGCTGAAGTACCATGCCATTACTGACAAGTGAAGGGAGTTTAACATCCGAAAAAGCACTAAAACTGAGTAGTAAAAAGAGCAGTTTTTTCATAGAAGTCTAGATTGTAAAACGAAGATAAGCAATTTTGGGAAGGATGACCTGACCTGATAAATCCATGTAACCTATTGTTATTCAATGAAATTCTATATTCCTTGTGGAAAATTCTAAACCTACATGAAAAAATTAGCGCTTTTATCTTTAGCGGGAATGCTGATGCTTTCTGTTTTGGCCTCCTTCCATTCAACTTCTACTCGTACCACTTTATTAGATACATTGAAGATTCCAGATGGGGTAGACCCGAATGATGAGAACTGGAAAGGGATTGATTTAGCGCCTAAAGCTCCGGTTCAACCCTTAACGATCGATGAGCAATTAAAGAAATTTTTATTGCCAAATGGCTATCATATGCAACCTGTTTTAACGGAGCCGCAGATTCAGCAGCCTGCAGAAATTGTGTTTGATGGGAATGGCCGAATGTATGTTTTGGAACTTAGATCCTATATGTTAGATGCGGATTCTAAAAACGAATTAGAGCCGACCAGCCGGATTTCTCGCTGGGAAGACAAAAATAACGATGGAATTTATGAGACGGGAACGGCCTTCGTGGACGGTTTAATCTTCCCTCGTTTCGTCTTGCCTTATGGCAAAAATAGCGTTTTGACGATGGAGTCTGACCAAGACAATATCTACAAATACACGGACACGAACGGCGATGGCAAAGCGGACAAAAAAGAGTTTTTCACGAACAAATACGGCCGATCGGGTAACGTAGAACACCAGCAAGCCTTCTTGTTTTATGGCATGGATAACTGGCTTTATTCTACTTATAATGCTTTCCGTATCCGCGAAACGCCTAACGGTATCATCCGTGAAAAAACTGGTGCAAACCGGGCCCAGTGGGGAATCACGCAGGATGATGATGGAAAATTATACTTCCAAGGTGGAGCTTCTGGTGTGCCATCCCACTTCCAATTCCCGATCCAATATGGCAATTTTGAGGTGCCTAACGAACTAGCGCCAGGCTTCGTAATCCCTTACGGTGCGGCGGTAAAAGTATCCGATATGCAGGGTGGAATGGACGAGATTCGCCAGCCAGATGGCTCTTTAAATCGCGTGACGGGATCTGCCGGAAATGATATTTTCCGAGGCGATCGTTTGCCAGCTTCTCTGCGTGGTCAGCTCTTTTACGGAGAACCTGTGGCGCGTATCGTCCGCCAAATCAACCCGGTGAAGACGGAAGGTTTAACTACTTTACACAACGCCTATCAAGATCAAAAATCCGAGTTCATTCGTTCTACCGACCCCCTTTTCCGACCTATTGATATGGCCACGGCTCCTGACGGAACGATGTACATCGTAGATATGTACCACGGAATCATTCAGGAAGGACAGTGGACGCCTAAAGGCTCTTACCTGCGCACAAAAATTGAGCAATATAAATTAGACAAAGTGGTGGGTTTGGGACGTATTTGGAGATTGAGTCATGAGGGCTTTAAGCGTGATACGAAACAACCACGTATGTATGATGATAAGTCCGCGACTTTAGTGACGTATTTAAATCACCCAAATGGCTGGTGGCGAGATATGGCGCAACAAGTGTTAGTACAACGTAATGATAAATCGGTGGTACCTGCATTAACAGCGATGGCTTTGAAGGGTACAAATGTGAATGGCCGAATTCACGCGATTTGGACCTTGGAAGGTTTAGGTGCGCTGAAGGTGGCGACCGTTTCTAAGCTGGCCACTGATGCAAATCCGCGTATTCGAATTCAAGCCTTAAAGGCATCCGAGACGCTATACAAAGCAGGCGAAAAAGGTTTAGCGGATGTGTATAATAAAGCCCTAAAAGACACGGATAATGAGGTGGTGATGCAGGCGATTTTTACGCAGAAATTTTTGAAGGTTCCGGAACATGAAACCGCTATCAAAACGACCTTAGCTTCGAATAAATCGGCCGGTGTAAAGTTGATTGGAGAACAAATTATAGCGCCTCCTAAACCGCGAAACAACGGACCATTTAATGGGCCAGAATTAAGTAAAGAGCAGAAGGGAATTTTAGAAAGAGGGGAATTAGTGTTCGCTGAATTATGCTCCCAATGCCATGGTAATGATGGGATGGGAAAGCAGATGGGAGATGGGAAGTTACTAGCACCGGCTTTAGCGGGGTCCTTCCGCATTCAGCAACATCCAGAATATGCGGTGCGCGTTATTTTGCACGGTTTAGAAGGAGCGATTGAAGGCAAAACCTATGCAGGCGGTTTAATGCAACCGATGAAAGAGCAGTCTGATCAATGGATTGCGGACGTGGTTTCTTACATCCGAAATGGCTTATCGAATGACGCATCTTTCGTCACTCCACAGCAGGTAGCTGCCATTCGGGCAAACACAAATAAGCAAGCTGGGATGTATAAATTCGAGTCTTTATTGAAGCAAGTTCCGGTGGAATTTGTTCCGGACCAAAGCTGGAAATTCTACGCTACCCACACTGCTTCCACTCGCGTGGGCGGGAATGCTTCCCCTAAAAGCGCCTTCAATTATGAGGGCTGGTCGACCGGGAAAACACAGGAGAAAGACATGGTATTTCAAGTAGAATTCCCAACGGAATACACCCTTTCGGAATTCCATTTTACATCTAACTCAGGCTTCAAGAAGGGTCAAAGACCGAAACCCGGGGTTACCCCAGAATACACGCATACCTATCCACGAAACTTGCTAGTGGAGGCATCCATAAACGGAACAGACTGGAAGGTGGTTCAGGCAAATGTGAAAGGTTCACAAGGCGATAATATCGTGGCGCTTCCACCGACCAAAACGAAATTCCTGCGCTTGAAATTAGCCGAGGGAGTTAACGCTGCGGCTGACGACCTAACACCTTGGTCCATGCGATCAATGAAGATATTTGGCTTACGTTAATCAGAGTATAAACCTATTTAAACATATGAAATCAAATCGTAGAAATTTTATCCAATCCCTAGGACTAGGAGCCGCGACGTTAAGTGTGGGCTCTAATCCTTTGAATCCGGGACATACAGCTCCTGTTGATTCCGATGATCAATTGTTATTCGTGGGCGACAATATCGCTGTCGCTAACACGCAATATGGCAAAGTCAGAGGCTTTGTATTGCGTGGAATTAATCAATTTTTAGGCATTCCTTACGGTGCGGATACATCCGGCAAAAACCGTTTTATGCCACCCGTAAAACCCGAACCTTGGACGGGCATAAAACCGACCGTTTGGTGGGGGAATACCGCTCCCCAAATCATGGAAAAGCGGTATTCAAATGCCTATGCTTCCTTCGTGGATCACTGGAATTACGACGATGTTTCGGAGGATTGTTTGAAGTTAAATGTGTGGACGCCTAAGATTGATTCAGGTAAAAGACCGGTGGTAGTTTGGTTGCATGGCGGAGGCTTTACGAATGGAAATGCGATCGAACAAGATGGATACCATGGTGAAAATTTGAGTCGTTTAGGAGATATCGTTTTCTGTTCGATTAATCACCGTCTTGGGCCGTTTGGCTATTCACATTTGAAGGCTGCGGGTGGTCATCCGCATTCGGGTAATGTGGGGAATTTAGATATGGTGGCTGCGCTGGAATGGGTGAAGAATAACATCGCGAATTTTGGTGGAGATCCGAATAATGTGACCATCATAGGTCAGTCTGGTGGAGGGGCGAAAGTGACTTCTTTGATGAATATGCCAGCGGCGAAAGGTCTTTTCCATAAGGCAGTGGCTTTGAGTGGCACGTCATTAACGGGAGTGAATAAAGAATATGCGGAGAAGCTGGGCTTGAAGGTGATGGAAGAGGCTGGATTAAAGCCAGGTGAAATCGAAAAATTACAGCAAATTCCGTGGAGAGAATACATTGATATTACGACACGGGCGGTAGAGAAATTCGCAGAAGAAGCGAAGAAAATGAATGTCTCACGTGGTGGATTTTCGCCGGTAGCAGATGGGGTGACGATGAATGATCAGCCTTTTTTCTCAGATCCTACTCATTTTTCAGCGGACATTCCGTTAATCATTAATACCACTTTCCACGAATCTAGTCCGAGTAGAACAGATGCTAAATTAGAAGAAATCAGTCTGGCAGAGGTAGTAGAGAAAATCAAGCCTCGTTTTGGGGCAGATTCGGCAAAAATTGTAGAGGCCTATAGCCAAAACTTCCCGAAAGCAAAACCGGTCGAAGTTTGGGCGATGATTATGTCAAACCGGAAGAATGCCATTGCAGCTGCAGACGCTAAAGTGTCACAACGAAAGGCACCAGTGTATGTATCTTGGTTCGGCTGGCAACCACCACTTTTTGATGGACGTATGCGTGCGTTCCATTGTGATGATATCTGTTTTTGGTTCTATAATACCGACCTCATGTTAACACATACAGGAGGAGGGAAAAGACCGAGAGCCTTGTCTACGAAGATGGCGAAATCCTTTTTGAGTTTCATCAAGACAGGTAACCCGAACGGCGGAGGATTGCCTGCTTGGAAGCCTTACACAAAAGAAAATGGTGAGACGATGATCCTTGATGATACCTGTCAACTGGTGAATAATCCAGATGCTGTGGGTAGAAAAGCGTTAGGCTAATCTATTCCACGACTACCTCATACAAACCAGCGCTGAGTTCGATTTCGATTCGTTCCGCGCTGGTTTTTGTTTTCGCACCCGTCAAGCCTTTCACTATTTTCTGCCCCACTAATTTCACCTTTGCAGAGGTATTCGCAGGAATCAAGAATCGGTAAGTTGTCTGACTCCCGTTCTTTCTCCACTCACTTTTGATGGTACCGTACATCGTTTCTACATGCCCTTTAGCAAAGGTAATTTTGCCAGTCGGATCTGGTGTAGGCTGTAAGATGAAATACTGATATCCCGGTGATGCTTCATCACGTTGAATACCTAGTGAATGTGTGTACATCCAGGCCGCTACAGCTCCGAAAGAATAGTGGTTAAATGAGTTCATACTATTATTGCCACCGAACCCATTTTCGATCGTATACGAGTTTAATCTTTCCCAAATACTGGTCGCTCCATTTGCAACCGAATACAACCAAGAAGGATAGGTTTTCGTCGTCAATAATCCATAAGCGATAGCGTGTTTTCCGTTCGCAGAAAGTGCCTCGGAGATGGACGCTGTACCGATGAATCCTGTCATCAAGGAATAAGGAGGGCGAGCCACGCCTTGATCGTCTTTGTTCGATCGGGTGATCGTGGAGACTAAGTGCGTTAAAGCTTGAGGTGCATTCGTCGCATTGAATGTTCCTAAGGCCAAAGGAATCGCATAAGATGCCTGCGTATCCATGAGCTGTCCTTTATCGGTGGACTCTGTGCTGACACGGTCGTTTGGCGCACCCATGAACCCTGTCTTAACTCCGGATTTAATGGTTTTGAAGTTGGTCTTGTCCACATAAATTTCGTTGAAGGCGACTTTTTTAGCTTCGCTTTGGGCCAAATATTGATCCGCTTCTTTCGAAAAACCTAGCACGCGTCCGACCTTCGAAACGATGGCTAAATCAGCCGCCTGGTAGGCCATCCAAAACAAGGTATTGTCATTTTTATTTCCCTCCGGACTAAGCCAGTCACCTAGCGGTCCTTCGTTTAGAATACTGTCTTTCACCTTTGAATCCAAGAAAGTCATGTAGCGTTTCATGGCATCATAATGTTCTGCCAGCATCGCCTTGTCGCCGTATTGTAAATAGGTTTCCCAAGGTATTACGATCCCCGCACTTCCCCATAAAGTTCCGCCAAAACCACCGCCCATCGGAGCCACGTCCGTGAAACGACCATCCGCACGTTGTACATCGCGCATTCCTAACAAATGGCGGCGCATGAAATTGTTTACCGGTGCCATCATGGTCGCAGTTTTCGAGAAAACATTGATGTCACCGCTCCAGCCCATGCGCTCATTTCTAGCGGGGGTATCTGTTGGAATCGATAAGAAATTCGAGCGCATTGACCAGGTGATGTTCGACCAAAGTTTATTCACCATCGGGTCTGAGGTCTCGTAGGAAGAACTGATATTTTTTACGGATGAAAGTACGATTCCGGCTACTTGAGGTAATGCTGGTGCTTGGTCTACACCCGTAATTTCGAGGTAGCGATAACCGTGGAAGGTGAAGCGAGGTTGAATGTATTCGTCGCCGCCTTGTAGGATGTGGATGTCTTGCGCTAAGGCTGCTCGGATATTTTCGAGCATAATCATTCCTTTTTGGCCAGCATATTCAGCTAAATCTGGGTATAAAACTTCTGCAAAACGAAGCGTGATGACTTGTCCAGGCTTTCCGTTTTTGATAAAAATCTTAGGAAATCCGACCATGTTTTGGCCCATATCATATACATAGACCCCTTTTCTAGGTTCCGCTATTGATTTTGCTTGTAATACCTGCT
>JBEBDF010000002.1:0-86943 GCA_041157105.1 Bacteroidota bacterium
AGGTAATCGCATTTCTGGGATCATTGTCTAAAAAATGCTTTAAAATATAGCCAAACGATAGATTTTGCAAGATCATCGGAATCACAATCATCATATTGATGATACCCATATAAACCCCATAACGCTCCTTCGGGATATCGCCCACCACTAGTAAATAAGGGATGCCCATCATACTTGCCCAGCCGATTCCGAAACCAGAAATGGCGAAGAACAACAAGTTTTTATTCTCAATGTGTGGGAAGGCTAGGAAGCCTGCCGCCGCTAAAATCAAACAAACCATGTGCACGGTTTTAGCGCCATATTTATTGGCATAACGAGCTAGTGCTAAGGCAGATAAGAAGGTGACGATGTTGTACCATCCATTGACTAAACCGGTCCAAGAAACCGCTTGTTCGTATAATTCTGGATTATCTTTCGGTGTAGCATTCCAAACAGACAGCGCAATACTCTTCGATGAATTTTGCCAGTAGCAGAACAGGGCATACCATTGGAATAAATACACGAGAGCTAGTTGCCACATTACTTTAGGCATTTCCCCAATCGCATGGAAAATCTCGAAAATGGATTCAAGTACGCTGGTTTTGCGAGCTCGAATTTCCTTTAATTCTTCTTCAGTCGGTTCAATTTCTGAGGTCGTGTGCATGCTCCACCAGATCGACCCGATCGAACAAATGGCCCCTAAAAAGAAGGAGGCATACACCCAGGTAGGTAAGGAACCGGTTTTTCCAATGAAGATCATCGGGAAGATGAAGAGTGAAAGATTGGCTAAGGTTTGGCCAAAACCAGTGAAAAAACTTTGCATCTGAAAGCCTGTCGGCTGCTGCTCGTCGTTTAATTTATCAGCCACAAAGGCACGGTAAGGCTCCATGGCCGTATTATTCCCCGCATCCAAAATCCACAATAAACTCGCTGCCATCCATAAAGAAGAACTGAAAGGATACAATAGGAGGCAAATGCTACATAATAATGCTCCTATGAAGAAATAGGGCTTGCGGCGACCCCATTTAGGGTGCCAAGTACTGTCACTTAATGCACCTATGAAGGGTTGAATTAAAAGCCCAGTAACTGGGCCAGCTAAGTTTAATAAGGGAATTTCGTCTGGACTCGCTCCTAGAAAATCATATATCGGATTCACAGCGCTCTGCTGCAATCCGAAGCTGTATTGAATACCAAAAAAGCCAACGTTCATGTTGACAATTTGGCTGAAACTCAAGGAGGGTTTACGTAATGACATGTTTGATAGGTTTATTCGTAGATGAAATTTAACTATTCTACCCAAGACCAGCAAACTGTCCTACACTGTTGAACCTAATATTCTTGATTAAGTGGATGTATCATCAATTCATCGATCACTACGTGAGCCGGTTGATTCATTACATAATAGATGCTGTTTGCCATATCCTCTGGACTAAGCCAGCCTTGGTGGGAGGGATCCCCTGCTGGATCGGCATGAAAGTGAGAATCCACTAATCCAGAGTAAATGGTGCTGACTTTAATTCCATCTCTTCTCACCTCTTTTCTTAGCGCTTCTGTGAACGCATGTTGCGCATATTTAGAAGCGCAATAAAGCGAACCTCCATCAAAAACCCGCTTAGCTACGTCAGAGGCAATCGTAATAAAATGGCCTTTTTTAGCTGCTTTCAGGTGAGGAAGCGCCTTCTGTGAGAATAAAAAGGTGCCTTTTACATTCGTGTCAAATACCTGATCCCATTGCGCTGCAGAATAGGATTCCGTAGGTCCAAAAGCCCCGATCCCCGCATTATTGATCACAAAATCTAGATGTCCGAAAGTATGCATTGTTTTCTCCACTGCCATCTCGACAAATGCCTCTTCAGACACATCCCCATCAAAATAGAGAGGGCGATGTCCTATCTCGGTTATTTCTGCCGCTAAGTCTTTCAATTCACCTTTATTGCGAGCCACTAAACTGAGTTGGAAGTTGTTCTGTGCCAGTAAGATAGCAAGTGCACGACCGATTCCACGAGAGGCTCCGGTGATGATGGCGGTGGGTAGGTGATTTGACATATAAAATTATTTTTTGTTAAATTTAGATAATTCCAATATAGATATGAATCAACAAATTGCGTTTCTTATCAATCCCTTAAAAAAGAAAGTCGCCATTGCGGATTATTTTTCTTGGGTCATTGAAACGGTAAAGGTAAAAAAATCAGACTGGGAAATTCAGCTTTTTACAAAAGATTGGCCAGCAGATTTAGGTGATTTTGATCAAGTTTGGGTCATGGGCGGCGATGGAACTTTTAATTATTTTGTGAACAAATACCCTTCGCTTGAAAAACCCATTGCGTTGTTTAAAGGGGGTACAGGAAATGATTTTTATTGGAAGCTATTTGGGGAGCGATCTCGGCAGGCGCATCTGGATGCCGTGTTGGCAGGTCATGTGGAGGCATTTGATGCTGGTTCCTGTAATGGGCAATTATTTTTAAATGGTGTAGGCATCGGAATCGAGGGAGAGGTCTTGAAATCGATGGAATCTATTCGCTACTTCAAAGGAGGTCTGGGCTATTATTTAGCGGCTATTCCGAATTTATTAAAATTCAAATCCTACCACATTCAAGGAAATCGTAAGGTTTTTCTCTGTATGGTATTCAATTCTTCCCGGGCGGGTGGAGGATTTCATTTCTTCCCTCATGCACAGATTCAAGATGGATTATTAGACGTGATGTATTGCCAGCATATTCCGGTTTGGCAGCGATTATTCTATATGCCCATTATTCAATCTGGGAAGCATGTAAACCTGCCCATAGTTGAATTTTCACAAGAGAAACAGATTTGCATTCAAACCAGTCGTGTGCTCAGTGCACAGGTAGATGGGGAAGTTCAAACCGCAGACAAATTTGATTTCTGCGTTCTTCCTGCTAAATTTAAATTCATCATTCCTCAACTATGAAAAAAATACTTCTGTTTGCCCTAGTAAGTCTTCAAGTTTTCTCTCAAGACGCCGATAAAAAGAAAGTCTTTGCGCGAATGCAACAACAAGAATCTCATTACAGTGCGATTGCACAGAAAATCTGGAACTTCGCCGAAGTCGGTTATAAAGAAAAACAATCCTCCGCGCTCTTACAAGAAACTTTAAAGCAAGCTGGATTCACGATTGAATCTGGAGTAGCCGGTATTCCTACCGCGTTTGTAGCGACTTATGGCCAAGGCAAACCGGTGATCGGGATTATGGCTGAATATGACGCCTTACCTGGTTTATCACAAGATTCAATTCCAACTAAACGCTCCTTGGGAGGTGCCTCTGGGCACGCTTGCGGTCACCATTTATTTGGAACAGGTTCTTCTGCTGCAGCTATTGCCGTAAAAGAATGGTTGAAAGAAACAGGTGGTAAAGGAACGATTAAATTATACGGATGCCCTGCAGAAGAAGGTGGTTCTGGGAAAGTATATATGGTGCGTGAGGGTTTATTTAATGACGCTGATATCATGTTACACTGGCATCCAAGCGATGCGAATTCGGTTTCTACGGGTTCTTCTTTGGCAAATAAAACAGGTAAATTCCGTTTCTATGGACTTTCTTCACACGCGGCTGCTTCTCCCGAAAGAGGGCGTTCTGCTCTAGATGCCGTGGAGGCCATGGACTTTATGGCGAATATGATGCGCGAACACGTGCCTTCTTCTACGCGTATTCACTATGTCATCACGAATGGGGGTAAGGCCCCTAATATTGTCCCAGATTACGCAGAGGTCTATTATTATGTGCGTTCTCCACAGCGTGATATCGTAACGGATGTGTGGAATCGCTTGGAAAAAGCAGCTGAAGGAGCGGCTTTAGGAACAGGTACACGTTATGAGCTAGAGGTCATCGGTGGGGTCTATGAGATTTTGCCAAACGATAAGTTAGCGTCTGTTATGAGTACTAACTTACAAACCGTAGGTGGATACACACTGAATCCTACAGAATTAGCTTTCGCGAAACAAATGCAGCAAACCACGGGTATGTTGCAAACCGATTTAGCATCGACCTCCTCCGTAGTTCCCGGTCGTCCGGATCCGAGCGGCGGTGGCTCCACGGATGTGGGTGATGTGAGTTGGGTAGTACCTACAATTGGTTTAGGCACGGCAACTTGGGTTCCAGGTACGTCAGCACACAGCTGGCAAGCAGTGGCTGCGGGTGGAATGAGCATAGGAAAGAAAGGTATGATGGTGGCTGCCAAAACCTTAGCTGGTACCGCCTTGGATTTATTTAAAAACCCAGCACTTATTGATGCTGCAAAAGCAGAATGGACGAAGCGAAAAGGAGCTGAATTTAAGTACAAGGCGCTTTTAGGCGATCGCAAGCCAGCTTTGAATTATAGAGATTAAAAAATAAAAAGGCTTCGGCCTTTTTTATTTTATTTATTTATCGTAATATTGCAATGTAATAATTAACCCATGGGAATCACTAAAACAGACCTCTTTACAGAGGAACAAAATGCCATCGCACAAATGGCCAAAGTACTCGGACATCCTGCGCGCATAGCTATTTTACAACATTTGGTGAAATCCAACACCTGCATCAACGGAGATTTAGTCCAAGAATTAGGTTTGGCCCAAGCCACCGTTTCTCAGCATTTAAGAGAGTTGAAAGAGGTCGGCTTTATTCAAGGAACTATCGAAGGAGTTTCCGTATGTTATTGCATTAACCCAGAAAAGTGGGCGGAATTTAGCCAGCTTTTTGGGGAGTTTTTCGAACATTATTTTGTTGCACAAAAATCAAACTGTTGTTAATATGTCAACTTTTCCACGAATGCACGTCTCTCTCTATGTCAGCAATTTAGCGGCATCGGTGAATTTTTACTCGACTTTTTTCGGTCAGCCTGCCACAAAAGTGAAGCCAGGTTATGCGAAATACGTAATAGATAGTCCCTCTCTCATCATTTCATTCATTGAAAATCCCGAGCGCGTTCAGGCAAACTTCGGCCACTTGGGTTTCCAAGTGGAGACGGCGGAAGAGATGTATGCGCGTTTAGACGTGGCTAGAAAACAAGGGATTGTTTCCAAAGAAGAAATAGGGACATCCTGCTGCTTTGCCGTTCAAGATAAATTTTGGGCAACGGATCCTGATGGTGTTCAATGGGAAGTGTATTATTTCCACGAAGATGCGGAATTCAATGACCCACACTATGAAATGCAAGATGCCTCAGCTTGTTGCATGCCACCTGCAGCGGCTGTTATAGAAAAACCAAAACTTAAAATCGCCGAAGTTCAAGCCGCTAACGCTTGTGCTCCAGGCTCTGGATGTTGTTAAGATGAAGGATTTATTAAACCAAAATTTGGAACAAATTCTCTCCCTCGAAATTCCGGAGGAACGTAGAGAAATATTGCAAGTCTTGATTGATTACATCAAAGACAAACGCAAGAAAGAGCAACCCATTCGTCTGAATTTCATCTGCACACACAATTCGCGCCGCTCTCAATTCTCGCAAGTCTGGGCACAAACCGCTGCAGATTATTTCCAAATCCCAGCTCAATGTTATTCTGGTGGGGTAGAAGTAACGGCTTGTAACGAACGTACAATTGCCTCTTTAGAAAGAATGGGTTTCATCATCTCCAAACACGGACATTCGAACCCCATTTATTTTGCCTTACATACCCAAGATGCACGCCCTATCATCCTATTCTCGAAATTATACGATGACGTCATCAACCCGCATGGCATTTTTGCCTCGGTTATGACTTGTTCACACGCGGATGAAAATTGTCCTTTTATTCCAGGCGCAGAAGCTAGAATTCCTGTACGATACGAGGACCCAAAAGCATTCGATGATACGGCTGAGGAGGCCGAGCAATATGATGCAAGGTCTAGACAGATTGCGGGGGAGATGTTTTATGTGTTTTCGAGAGTCAGTATCTAGATTTCTATTGCGAGCTAATTTGGAGGTATTTCCGAAAATGTCCTGCGAAATATTTTCTTGAAATACCTCCAAATTAGCTCGCAAACAGTAAATCTTTCTACATCGCTCTTGATCTTTTGATAAGAATTAGATCATCGTTAGATTTTAGATATCTGTTACGAAAAATATGACGTAGGCCATTTTTGTAACAGATATCTAAAATCTACGATGTATGATCCCTCACTACCAACCACTTCCCCTTCACCTTCTTCATCAGCAACGTAAAATAGCCACCCGCATCACCCACCTTTGGTCTCGTTAATTGCCATTTTCCTAATACCCAGGCCGTTTTTCCATCGGTAACATCGATTTCTTGAATGTCAAAATCCAGCGTGCCCATCGTGTCTCGATTAGGATAGGATTTTAAATAACGTTCCAAAGTGGCTTCCCAGCCTGAGACTACTCCTCCTTTTCCGATGAATTTCAGGTTAGGGGATTTTTCGTAGTATTCCATAAAACCTTTCACATCGCCAGCATTCCAAAGTGTAATCTGAGTATTCAGGACAGATTTGATGTCGGATTCGTCTTTATTTGTTTGTGCAAATAGGAGAGCCGGGAGGAAGAGAAGGAAGTAGAGTGTTTTCATAATAGAGTAGAGATTATAGAGTAAAGAGTAAAGATAAAAAGTCCGGAGGAAATGAGTCCGAAGTCTGAAAATAAATTTCTACTCTCTACTCTACAATCTCTACTCTCTTATCTCTACTCTAATATCTCGCTTTAGCGGGATTTCGTCTCAATTTTTACTGCATTTTTTTGAATAACCGATTATTGTATCATTTTTGTAGAATAATAAATTAAACCTATGATTAAGAAAATTACACTAGCCATTTTGATGGCATTTCCTGTGCTTCAATCGCTTGCGCAGGCCCCAGATGAAAATCGTTTTGTGAAGTCAGTCTTAGTAGACAAATTAGATGAACCGATGGAGTTTACCTTTTTGCCGGATGGACGTATTCTTTTCGTAGAAAGAAAAGGGGATGTGAAGTCCTATGATACGAAGACCAAAGAAACGAAGACGATCGCTCACTTAAATGTGAATACGAAATACAAGAATCGTTTGGGTCAAGAGCGTGTGGCAGAGGAAGGTTTGATGGGTATTGTTTTGGACCCTAACTTCAGTAAGAATCACTGGTTATATCTTTATTATGCGCATCCGACAGAGACTAAGCACATTTTAGCACGTATGGAATTGCGTGGAGATGAGTTGTTAGTGGAGCAACAAAAAGTCCTTTTGGAGGTTCCTACGCAGCGTGAAGAGTGCTGCCATACGGGAGGTGGAATGGTTTTTGACAAATCAGGAAACCTATTCTTAACCGTAGGAAATAATACAAGTAACTCTAATTCAGATGGTTATGCGCCTATCGATGAGCGTCCGGGTCAAGCGTATTGGGATGATCAGCGTGGTGCGTCGAATACAAATGATTTACGAGGTAAAATTTTACGTATTCACCCGGAAGCGGATGGGACGTACACGATTCCTAAAGGAAATTTATTTGCTCCAGGCACGCCTAAAACGAAGCCGGAAATATACACTATGGGTCACCGCAATCCTTGGAGACCGAGTATTGACTCGAAAACAGGCTATTTATATTGGGGTGAGGTAGGTCCAGATGCTTCTGTAGATTCTGAGAAAGGCCCACGTGGGTATGATGAATTTAATCAGGCCAAAGGTCCAGGTTATTATGGCTGGCCTTATTTTATCGGAAATAACCAAGCTTATGCGGATGTAAACTTTGAGACGATGGCAATTGGTCCTAAGTTCAATCCAGCGGCTCCTATTAACGAATCACCTAACAATACAGGTTTACGTGAGTTGCCGCCGGCTACGAAGGCGATGATTTGGTATCCCTATGGAACTTCTGAGGAATTTCCTTTAGTGGGTTCTTCAGGTCGTTCTGCGACGGGTGGTCCGGTATTCCATCGTTCAGATTTTCCAAATGCAAAACGTGCTTTTCCATCGTATTATGAAGGAAAATGGTTAATTGTTGAGTTTATGCGTGGCTGGATTATGGCCGTGACAATGGATGAAAAGGGAGATTACAAGTCGATGGAGCGCTTTATGCCTTCGACGACTTTTGGTTCAGCCATCGATATGGACTTCAGTCCAGAGGGAGATTTATATGTATTAGAATATGGTTCGGCTTGGTTCCGTGGCAATGAAAATGCCCGTTTAGTGAAAATCGAATACCAAGGTGGAAATCGCAAGCCTTATGTGGAGGCTTCTGCGGCTAAAAAGGCAGGTGCAGCTCCGTTTACTACTACTTTATCTGCAGAAGGAACAAAAGATTTCGATGGAGATAATTTGACTTATACTTGGACGGTGAAGAAGGCAGGTAAATTCGTGAAGAATTTATCAGGTGCTTCTGCCACTTTGAGCTTGAAAGACGCTGGTAAATACCAAGTTACCTTGAAAGCTGCGGACCCGAAAGGATTGTCGAACACGGCTTCTTTGGAAATATTAGTAGGAAATGAGGCTCCAGTAGTCGATATCGCAGTAGAAGGAAATAAGTCATTCTATTTCGAGGGACAGCCTCTTAAATATGCAGTGAAAGTCGAAGACAAAGAAGATGGTTCTTTAGGAAAAGGAATTGCACCCGAGGCAGTTGCTGCAACGGTAGATTATGTAGCGTCTGGTTACGATCCAATCGAGATGGCACAATCGCACCGCAAGGCTGATAGCGATTTATTTGCTTCGGCTGGTCTTCGTTTAATTAATGCGAGTGATTGTAAATCATGTCACCAAATGTCTGTACGTTCCGTAGGACCTTCCTATAAAGAAGTGGCAGAGAAGTACAAAGGGCAAGATATGGTAGAGAAATTATCGGAAAAGGTAATTGTGGGTGGTATGGGAGTTTGGGGAGAGCATGCGATGTCTGCACACCCAAATATCTCGAAAGCAGATGCGAAATCCATGGTCAATTATATCTTGAGTTTAGGAGATGCCAAAGCAAGCAATGCAATTGGGGTGGCAGGAACATTAGGTTTGAAAAAGCCAGCGGATCAAGCTTCTTCTAAAGGGGTATTCGTCGTTCGTGCAACCTACTTAGATAAAGGAAACAAGAAAATGGCACCGGTTCAATCTGAGAAATGGTTGTTCTTACGCGATCCAGCCTTGAATGTGGAGAAAGCGGATGTCACAAAAGGTATTCTGCAGTTAATAACGCCAGGTCGTTCGACGAATATGGTGGGACAAAACCCGTATTTGGGCTACAAAGACTTAGATTTAACGGGTATTTCGACAATTGAAATTGCTGCTTCAGCACAAGCACGAGCGAACGCTGCGGGGGGTGTGATTGAAATCCGTTTGGATTCTCCTACCGGTACGGTCATTGGTCAAACAACTCCGATCCAAGTTTCACAAGGGGGATTTGGTGGACCTCCTCTAGCTGCGGCAACGCCAGGAAAAGGTGCGCCACTAGGAACAGGAGTTGCCGCTCCAGCAGCAGCTTCACCAGCAGCTCCGGCAGCAGCCCCAGCGGCTCCTGCAGGTCAAAGAAGAATGGCTGGTCCAGCTGCCCAAAAAGTAGCGATACAATCCACTTCAGGTTCACATGACCTGTATTTTGTGGCAGTTAATCCGAAGGCAACCGAGCAACAAATTGTCGTGCAGATTTCGGGTATTGAAATGAAAAAATAATCTCTCGATTATAGTAAGTAAAAGGTTCTCTCTGCTTTAAATAGAGAGAACCTTTTTTTATGCGCTATACCGTATTATTGTTGTTGATTTCAGGCACTTTATTTGCCCAAAAAAACATCACCACCGCCTCCGATGCCACGGCGCCCTTACACGCGCTACAGCCAGATTATCCCACGCCTTATGGTGCTCCAGTGGTCGCCGATATACAGAAAACGATCGATCGAGTTTTCACCTATTTAGATACTGCCACCCCTAATCGCTTCGTTGATAAAACTAGTGGGGCAGAGGTAAAAACCTACAATGCAAATGCCATTTTCAGCAAAGGGGATTTTCGTCCGATCTCTTATGAGTGGGGTGTGACTTATTCGGGCATGCTAGCCTTAACCGAGGTAACTGGTGATGTGAAATACAAAAACTATGTATTTAATCGCTTAAATCTGATTAATTCCGGTGTTCCAGAGGCCATCAAAATTCCAGCAGATCAATCCCATGTTTTACGAGGTTTAGTGCATCCTCGGGCATTAGATGATATCGGAGCGATGGGAATGGCTGTTATTAAAGCTAAGAAAGCAGGATTTGCCACTGACATGTCTTATATAACGCAGCGCGCGTCTGACTTTATTTTGAAAGAGGAGCATCGTTTGCCGGATCGCACTCTAGTGCGCATTCGTCCTTTGAAAAATACGATGTGGCTAGACGATGTCTACATGTCGATACCGGCCTTGTTACAATTAGGGGAGTATGAGGAGGCTGTTTTTCAGTTTAAATCGTATCAAAAGCGGATGTTCAACCCGATTCAGAACATCTATATGCATGGTTATTTAGTGGATGCGACGGAGCACCCTGAATTCCATTGGGGCCGCGCAAATGGTTGGGCCTTGTTAACAAATTGCGAATTATTGGAATACCTACCAGCGAACCATCCGGCACGACCGGAGATTTTAGCTCAATTGAAAAATCACTTGAAAGGGCTGATGGCCTTGCAGGATGGAACTGGTTTTTGGCATCAATTATTAGATAAAAACGATTCCTATTTGGAGACTTCATGTACAGCCATTTATACCTATGTGATGGCCAAAGGAATCAATAAAGGCTGGTTAGACCCGAAAACATACGGGCCTGCAGCGATTTTAGGCTGGAATGCGGTGAATACGAAAGTGAACGAAAAAGGCCAGGTGGAAGGTACCTGCGTGGGGACCGGTTTAGCCTGGGATCCCGCTTTCTATTACCACCGACCAATATCTCCTTATGCAGCGCACGGTTATGGCCCTGTATTGTTAGCTGGAGCCGCGATGATGGATTTACTGAAACACAACAACTACCAAATCAACGATTCCGCCGTACATTTGAAATAATATGAAAAACGCATTTGATTTATCTGGAAAGGTAGCACTCGTAACGGGTTGTAAAAGAGGCATAGGGATGGCGATGGCTTTGGGGCTAGCGGAGGCTGGTGCCGATATCATTGGAGTTTCGGCTTCATTAGAATTGTCAGGATCTGACATTGAAAAAGAAGTTGTCGGTCTGGGTCGGAAATTCAAAGCCTACCAGGCAGACTTCTCTAACCGCGATTCTTTTTATGCTTTTATCAAGCAAGTAAAAGCTGATTTTCCGCGTATCGATATTTTAGTCAATAATGCGGGTACTATATTGCGTAATCCAGCGGCGGAGCATTCGGATGAGTTTTGGGATGAGGTATTAGAGGTGAATCTTTCGTCTCAATTTATCTTAAGTAGAGAGATCGGTTCTGCTATGCTAGCACAGGGTTCAGGTAAAATTATTTTTACAGCCTCTCTTTTGAGTTTCCAAGGTGGAATTAACGTGCCGGGTTACGCAGCCAGCAAAGGCGGAATTGCCCGTTTAACAATGGCATTAGCGAACGAGTGGGCAGGGAAGGGAGTGAATGTGAATGCGATTGCTCCAGGTTATATTTCCACAGATAATACAGCAGCCTTGCGAGAAGATAAAGACCGTAGCAGCTCTATTTTAGGACGAATTCCGGCAGGACGTTGGGGAGAACCTGAGGACTTTAAAGGTCCAGTGGTTTTCTTAGCATCGGATGCCTCTAATTATGTACATGGAACCATATTAACCGTTGATGGCGGCTGGATGGGCCGATAAAAGTCCGAAGTCAAAAGTCCGGAGTCTGTAGGAAAAAGTAGTTTGTTTGAATTTTTAAGTAATGAGTAAATATCATTTTAAAAGTTTTTTATAAATAGTAATTTTTAGCAATTTTCCTTCGGACTCTTTTCCTCCGGACTGAACTTAATCCTATGAAAAAAATCTTATCTCTCATTTTAATCTCCACCTCCCTTTTCGCACAGAAAATAGACGTGGATAAACAAATCGCTTTAGCTGGTCAACAATATCAATTGATGCTAGCTGCCCGACCAGATACGAGCACAACGATTCACTCCGCAAAACAAGATGGTACCTATAGCAATAAGCCGTCTAGCTGGTGGTGTTCTGGATTTTTCCCGGGAGGACTTTGGTTCTTATATGAAAAAACGAAAGACCCGAAATGGGAATCTGCGGCGCGTTTATGGACCGCAGCGGTGAAGAAGGAGCAATACAATACAGGAACGCACGATCTTGGCTTTATGATGTACGATTCTTTCGGGAATGGCTTGCGCTTGACCAAAGATCCAGAATACAAGAAGGTATTGATCCAGTCGGCGAAGTCCCTAGCAACACGTTTTGACCCGAAGATTGGTTTGATTAAGTCTTGGAATGGTTTTAAAGGTGGTTATAAATATCCGGTTATCATCGATAATATGATGAACTTGGAATTGTTATTCTGGGCGTCGCGTGAGACGGGTGATCCGCGCTTTAAGGAGATTGCGATCATTCACGCGGATAATACGATAAAGCATCATTTTAGACCGGATTATTCGAGCTATCACGTGATTTGCTATGATGTGGATGGAAAGGTTTTGGCCAAAAAACAACACCAAGGCTACCAAGACGAGTCTACCTGGACACGTGGACATGCCTGGGCAATGTATGGCTATGTGGAAATGTACCGCAATACGAAGGATAAAAAATACCTAGACTTCGCGCAAAAAATCTCCGATTTCTATTTGAATCACCCTAATATGCCATCTGATAAGATTCCATACTGGGATTTCTATGCGCCTAATATCCCTACAGAGGAGCGTGATGCTTCGGCAGGTGCGATTGCAGCGTCTGCTTTGTTAGAATTGAGCACGTATTCTGGAGAGAAAGGGAAGCGTTATTATGCGGATGCGGTTAAGATGTTAGAGTCACTTTCATCGCCTGCTTACCGAGCGGCTTTGGGTGAAAATAATCACTTCTTGATCAAGCACTGTGTAGGCGCGAAATCCTTGAATTCAGAGATTGATGTGCCGTTAATCTACGCAGATTACTATTATTTAGAAGGCTTGTTGCGCTACCAAAAAATGGCCAAAAAATAGACGGCTTTTTGGGCTGAATTTCGTACCTTTGAGGCTTCATTTTTTATCAAGCCTCATGTCAGTTAAGAAAATTCAATCAGCCTTAATTTCGGTTTATTACAAGGACGGTTTAGCGCCTATCATTCAAGAACTTCATAAAAACGGAGTGACACTTTATTCTACGGGAGGGACGCAGTCTTTCATCGAAGAATTAGGTATTCCAGTGATTGCAGTAGAAGATTTAACGGGATATCCGTCGATCTTTGGCGGTCGCGTGAAGACCTTGCACCCGAAGGTTTTTGGTGGAATTTTGCATCGTCGTGATTTAGCTGAGGATGTGGCTGTTGCTAAACAATACGATATTCCAGCTTTGGATTTAGTGATGGTGGATTTATATCCATTCGAAGAAACAGTAGCTTCCGGAGCATCTGATGAGGATATTATTGAAAAAATTGACATCGGTGGTATTTCATTGATCCGCGGTGGTGCGAAGAATTTTAACGATGTTTTGATCGTTTCTTCTCGGGATCAATACGCCGAAGTTTCTGCGATTTTTGCGGCACACGGTTCTACTTCGACGACTTTAGAAGAGCGTAGACGTTTTGCGGGTAAAGCTTTCGCGGTTTCATCACACTACGATGGAGCGATTCAACGTTATTTTGCAGGCCAAACAGCAGATCTAGCAAATTACACGACATTGCCAGCACACGGTTTGCGTTATGGAGAAAACCCCCACCAACAAGGTAAATTCTATGGAGATTTAACTGCCTTATTTGATAAGCTGCATGGTAAGGAATTGTCTTACAATAACTTAGTCGATGTGGATGCATGTCTTTCTCTTTTAGACGAGTTTGAAGAGACTGCTTTCGTGATTATTAAGCACATGAACGCTTGTGGCGTCGCCACTGGTTCAACGGTGAAAGAGGCCTACGATAAAGCGCTTTCTTGTGATCCGATTTCGGCTTTCGGTGGTGTTTTAGCGACAAACAATACCGTGGACAAAGCAGCGGCTGTGTCAATCAATCCATTGTTCTGTGAGATTCTCATTGCGCCAGACTTTACTCAGGAGGCTTTGGAAATATTAATGACGAAGAAAAATCGTATTTTATTGAAGCGTAACCAAGTGGAATTCCCGAAAGTAATGTTCAAAACATTGTTAAATGGTGTTTTAGAGCAGGACAAGGATTTAGTGATGGAAGGCGTGGAAGATTTTAAAACGGTGACCAAACGCATTCCTACGGATGAGCAGAAGCGCGCTTTGGCCTTCGCATTAAAGATCTGTAAGCATACTAAGTCGAATACCATCATTTTAGCGAATGACGGTCAGTTGTTAGCCTCAGGAGTAGGCCAAACTTCCAGAGTAGACGCCTTGAAGCAAGCGATCGACAAAGCAAAGGAATTTGGATTTGATTTAAACGGCGCGGTGATGGCATCGGATGCTTTCTTCCCCTTCCCAGATTGCGTAGAAATTGCTGGAAATGCAGGAATTGTGGCAGTTACACAGCCGGGTGGATCGATAAAAGATCAAGATTCAATTGATTACTGCGATGCAAATAATTTAGCCATGGTGATGACAGGAATTCGTCACTTTAAACACTAGGATTTTTCGGTTAAAAATTATATTTTTAGGATTAAATTCAACAACATATGCGGAGGCCTTAATGTCTTCGTTTAACCCATTTTAAATACATTATGTCAGAAGCACAAGATTCATCAGCTCAAGATCGGGCAAATTACGGTGCAGATAATATTCAAGTTTTAGAGGGATTAGAGGCGGTTCGTAAACGTCCTTCCATGTATATCGGTGATACCGGCTTTAAAGGGCTTCATCACTTGATTTGGGAAGTAGTAGATAACTCAATCGATGAGGCGTTAGCGGGTCATTGCGATATGATCAAAGTGACGATCAACACGGACAATTCCATTTTAGTAGAAGATAACGGTCGTGGTATTCCTACGGGAATGCACACGAAAGAAAAGCGTTCTGCCCTAGAGGTGGTAATGACCGTACTTCACGCCGGTGGTAAATTTGACAAAGACACGTATAAAGTTTCTGGAGGTTTGCACGGTGTGGGGGTTTCTTGCGTGAATGCCTTATCGACTGATTTAAAAGTAACGGTGTACAGCCGTGATGGTAAAATTTACCAACAAGAATACAAGATTGGTGTTCCACAATATCCGGTTAAAGAGGTAGGAACAACAGATCGTACAGGTACATCGGTTTTATTTAAGCCAGATGAGACCATTTTTACGGTCACTGAATACAAATATGAAACCGTTGCGGGTCGTTTACGTGAATTATCCTTCTTGAATGCGGGAATTCGTATTCAATTAACGGATTTACGTGAATTAGACGAGAATGGCGTGGCGAAAACGGAAGAGTTCTTCTCTGAGGGAGGTCTTCGCGAGTTCGTTATGTTCTTAGATTCAACGCGTGAGCCATTGCTTTCTGAGCCTATCTATATGGAGGGTGATAAGAATGGTGTTCCAGTTCAAGTAGCAATGATGTACAACACTTCTTACACGGAAAACGTGGTATCGTATGTGAACAATATCAATACGATTGAAGGAGGTACTCACGTAGCAGGTTTCCGTGGTGCTTTGACGCGTACGTTGAAAAACTACGCAGACAAGTCTGGTGCTTTAGAAAAATTAAAGATTGATATCGCGGGAGATGATTTCCGTGAAGGTTTGACGGCGGTTATTTCCGTGAAAGTAGCAGAGCCTCAGTTTGAGGGCCAAACTAAAACCAAACTAGGTAATGGTGAGGTGTCAGGTGCCGTTTCTGCTGCGATGTCAGACATGTTAGAGTCTTGGTTAGAGGAGCATCCGAAAGAGGCTCGTCAAATCGTAGCAAAAGTAATTTTAGCTGCTCAAGCGCGTCACGCTGCTCGTAAGGCACGTGAAATGGTTCAACGTAAGACGGTTTTAGGTTCGAATTCATTACCAGGCAAGCTTGCTGACTGTTCGGATTCTGATCCAGAAACGTGTGAGATCTACCTTGTCGAGGGAGATTCAGCGGGTGGTACGGCGAAACAAGGCCGTAACCGTGCTTTCCAAGCGATCTTACCTTTACGTGGTAAGATTTTGAACGTAGAGAAGGCGCAAGAGTACCGTATCTACGAAAACGAAGAGATTAAGAATATGATTACGGCGTTAGGCGTTTCTTTCGGAAAAGATGGAGATGAGCGTGCGTTGAATATGGATAAATTGCGTTACAACAAGGTGATCATCATGACCGATGCGGACGTTGACGGTAGTCACATACGTACCTTGATTTTGACGTTCTTCTTCCGTTATATGCGGGAATTAGTGGATCGTGGATGTATTTACATCGCTCAACCTCCTTTATACCAAGTGAAGAAAGGACAGCAGGTTCGTTATGTTTGGACAGAAGATCAACGTGCGCAAGCTATTCAAGAATTAGCCGGTGGAGGTAAAGAGGACAATGTAGGAGTACAACGTTATAAGGGTCTTGGAGAGATGAACGCGGAGCAATTGTGGGAGACGACGATGAATCCGGAGTCTCGTACCTTGAAGCAAGTAACAGTGGAATCAGCGATTGAGGCGGATCTTCTATTCTCAATGTTGATGGGGGATGAAGTGGCGCCACGTCGTGACTTCATTGAGAAGAATGCTAAATACGCTAAAGTAGACGTTTAGAATGAATTTTGATTTTAAGTCCTACCATTTGCGTGGAATACACGCCGAAACCTTGGAGGAAAAACAAGTGATAAATCAAGAATTGAAGGACTTTTACAATTCCTTAACAGAAGAAGATAAGCGCTTGTTTAATTTAGATCTTCAGAAATTCTTGGCCACTGAAATGGGGCGTTTGGGTTCTGATTATCAAGCGATCAAAAATCAACTACCCACTGAATAAATGAGTGAATTAGATAAAATACTGAAACACGATGCAACAAAAGATTCCCTTACCGGGAATCTTTTGTCTTTACTTACGCCTACGAATTGGAAAATTAATTTGATGGCTCCTCGTGAGCAAAATCGAAAGGTGGACAAATCGACCCAAAAGTCGAATGACACCATCGCAAAGGCGAAGTTCATTTCTCGGGATTTATCTTGGTTGAAATTTGATGAGCGTGTTTTAGACCAGGCTAGAGATAGCTCTAAGTCACTTTTTGATCGTTTGAAATTCTTAGCGATTACGGCCTCTAATCTGGATGAGTTTTTCACCATCCGTATGGGCTCGTTATATAATTACATTGATTTAGGGAAAGAGCGTACGGATTATTGCGGATTACGCGAAGTACCTTTCAAACAAGCTATCATAAATCAGGCTCAGGAATTCACGCAGGAAAAGCACCGTCTTTTCATGGAAGAAATCTTGCCCTTGTTTCCGGAGAATGGACTTTTATTAGCATGTTTAGATGATTTAGAGGAGGAGGAAAAAGAAGAGGTAGCTACTTATTTTCAGCGGACGATCTATCCGATGTTGACACCGATGGTGTTTGACCATACGCATACATTTCCTTCTTTATTAGCGAAGACCTTGATTTTTGGGGTAGTGACTTTGGGTGTTTCTGACAAGAAGAAGACGAGAAATGAGAAAGAGCAAAAGATTTCTTTTGTCCAAATTCCATTAAATCTGAAACGATTCTATGTCATTGAACGAGATGATAAGGTACTCTTTTTACCCATTGAAGAGATTATTCGCCACCACTTGCAGATTTTGTATCGTAACGTAGAGATTGAATCGACTACTTTATTCCGTATTACAAGGAATGGGGATTTTGATTTAGTGGAACACGAAGATTCGGATACAGATTTTGTGGATGAAGTGAAGAAGAAGATTAAAGACCGCCGTTTGGGTCGAGTGACGCGGGTAGAGGTGGAGAAATTCCATTCGGAATTCTTACTTACGGAGATGTTGAAACGCTGGAATTTAGAGAAAGAGGACATTTTTGTAAAAAAATCAATTCTAGATTTCACCTCTTTTTGGCAAATTCTAAGACACCCAGAATTTAAGTCTTCATTAGCGGTAAATCCAGCTGTAGTTCCGGCTTTAGGTCTGAAATCGGTCGTGATTGATGATATATTTGATACAATTAAACGAGGAGATATTTTATTACATCATCCTTATAATAATTTTGAGCCTGTAATTCAATTACTCGAGCAGGCGGCTGATGACCCCAAAGTTTTAGCTATCAAAATTACCTTGTATCGGATTTCTAAAAACTCGCGGATTTCAAGCGCTTTATTGCGAGCGGCAGAACAAGGAAAACACGTTTCAGTTTTGTTTGAGGTGAAGGCCCGTTTTGATGAGGAAAACAATATCAAAGAGGCAACTAAATTACAAAAAGCAGGATGTTTCGTGATTTATGGTATTCCTGGTTTGAAAACCCATACAAAGTTATTGCAAGTTATTCGAAGCGAGGGGAATCACGTGGTGAGTTATGCGCACCTTTCCTCAGGAAATTACAATGAGGATACTGCTAAGCTGTACACGGATATAGGTCTTTTGACTACCGATACACGGATTACGCAAGATATTTCTGAATTCTTTAATGTAATTACGGGTCATTCAATGCCCACACATTACGAGCATTTAATTACGGCTCCCAGGGATATGCGGAATCGATTAATTGAGATGATCGAGAATGAAGTGAAGAATCACAAGGAAGGGAAACCGGCAGGAATTTGTTGGAAGATCAATTCCTTGCAAGATTTAAAGACAATGGATGCACTTTATAAGGCTTCTCAAGCAGGGTTGCCAGTTTTATTGATCGTTCGCGGTATCTGTTGCTTACGTCCTCAGCGAAAAGGATTGTCTGAAAATATCTTTATTAAATCGATTGTAGGGGAGTATTTGGAGCATACCCGTCTCTATTATTTCCACAATGCGGGAGATCCTAAAATTTATGGAGGCAGTGCAGATGTGATGGTTCGAAGTTTTGATAGACGTATAGAATCACTTTTTGAAATGGTGAATACACGCGCTAAAAATTTGGCGATAACCATCTTAGATTGGAATCTACGAGATACGAAGAATTCGTATGAAATGCAGGAGGATGGCACCTATTGGAAGATTGAGAGTGATGAGCCATTTGATATCCACACGAAATTTTTCGAAATCAAAGAGGAGGATTTGGTTGAGGGCTTAGCTTTTGATAAATTTACTATTAGCCTTGAAACGAAATAGGCGAATTACACCAACAAATAACACATGGAAAGATTTACAGGATTGCTCGGTATCGTATTGATTTTGGGCGTATCATTTTTGATGTCGAATAACCGAAAAGCGATCAATTACCGGACGGTAGGTGTGGGTCTTTTATTACAAGTATTATTAGCGGTCTTCATATTGAAGACGGAAGTAGGCCAAAACCTGTTTCAGTGGCTAGGTGATTCCATCAATACGCTGTTAGGTCAAGCTGATAAGGGAGCACAATTCGTGTTCGGTTCATTAGTGAACCGTGATTTGATGATCAAGGCTTTCGGTCCGGGAAATGACTATATTTTCTTCTTTAAAGTGGTTCCTACCATCATTTTTGTGGCGGTTTTAGTGAATATGTTCTATCACCTTGGAGTGCTTCAACGTGTCGTTTCTTTCATGGGCAAGGGGGTGCACTGGCTGATGGGCGTGAGTGGGGCAGAGGCACTTTCGAACGTGGCCTCCACGTTCGTAGGTCAAGTAGAGGCCCAAATCATGATCAAGCCCTATTTAAAGAACATGACGAATTCGGAGCTGATGGCTTCGATGACGGGATCTTTCGCCTGCATCGCAGGTGGAGTTATGGCTGTTTATATTTCCTTAGGAGTTCCAGCAGCTTATTTATTAGCAGCTAGTTTAATGGCAGCACCTGGTGCTTTGGTTATCTCTAAAATCATGTTCCCTGAAACGGAGAAGTCTGAGACGGAGGGTGAAGTGAAATTAGAATTATCGAAAACGCATGCGAATTTAGTGGATGCGATTGCTGCAGGAGCAAGTGAGGGCTTAAAAGTGGGTTTGAATGTGATCGCCATGTTAATCGGTTTTATTGCGTTGATTGCTCTTGTTGATTTAGGCTTGGGATACATCGGTGCCTTGGTGAATTACCCTGAATTATCAATGAATACGATTTTAGGCAAGGTATTCTCGGTCTTTGCCTTTGCGATGGGTGTTCCAGCACAAGATGTGGAGGTCGCTGGTGCATTGATGGGAAAGAAGATGGTGGTAAATGAGTTCGTTGCTTATTTAGATATGGTGAAGTTGAAGGATACATTAGATCCTAAGACGATTGCAATTACCAGCTTTGCCCTTTGCGGATTTGCTAATTTCTCTTCCGTAGCTATCCAAATTGGGGGTATCGGGGAATTAGCTCCTTCCCGTCGTTCAGACTTAGCTAAATTAGGATTTAAAGCCTTAATCGCGGGTACTTTAGCTTCTTACTTATCTGCAACCCTAGCTGGTTTATTATTGTAATATGCGCATTGATCCCGAAACCGTCGAGCGAATAAAGCAAACGGCTGCGGTGGCAGACGTGATCGGGGATTATGTAACTATCAAGAAAAAAGGCGCGAACTATTGGGCTTGCTGTCCTTTTCACGGTGAGAAAACGCCTTCCTTTTCTATCTCTCCAGCGAAGGGAATCTACAAATGTTTTGGTTGTGGTAAGGCTGGAGATTCTGTGCGTTTTGTCATGGATATGGAAGGTCTTGGATATGGGGAGGCATTACGTCATTTGGCCAAAAAATACGGTATCGATATCCAAGAAGAGGAAATGACTGACGACCAGCTAGTTCGTCAAAACGAACGAGAGAGTCTACTCATCATCCTCGAATACGCGAAGGAATTCTTTAAAAAGCAATTATACGATACCGACGAAGGTAAGTCCATCGCGCTTCCTTATTTCAAAGAGCGTGGTTTTTCTGATGCAACCCTACAATCTTTCGATTTAGGTTACAGCCCGGAAGCTTGGGATGCCTTCTTAAAATCAGCACTTAAACAAGGCTTTTCTCAGGAAATCATTGAAAAGGCGGGACTAGTTACACAAAAAAATGACGATGGGAAGGTCTATGACCGATTCCGAAATCGAGTAATTTTTCCGATTCACAACGTATCGGGAAAGATTATCGCTTTTGGAGCTCGTATACTTCGTAATGATGCGAAGAATCAGGCTAAATACCTGAATTCACCGGAAACGGAAGTCTACCACAAATCAGCCACTTTATATGGCATCTCACAAGCAAAGAATGAGATCCGGGCTAAAGATGTTTGCTATTTAGTAGAAGGTTATACCGACGTTATTTCCCTGCACCAGGCAGGCATTAAAAATGTGGTTGCGTCCTCAGGTACGTCGTTAACCATCGAGCAAATCAAGTTAATCGGTCGATTCACACAACATGTCACTGTACTTTATGACGGTGATTCCGCAGGTATCAAAGCCGCTTTGCGTGGAATGGATTTGATACTCGAAGAAGGGTTACAGGTGAATTTAGTCGTTTTCCCGGAAGGAAATGATCCCGATTCCTTCGTTCGGAAAATCGGTTCAGAAGCCTTTGTGGACTATATTAAGAAAGAGGCAAAAGATGTCATTTCTTTTCAAGCGAATCTTTTCAAAGAAGAAGCAGGAGACGATCCCTTTAAGAAATCGGAGATGATTAAAGAAATGGTGCAGTCCATTTCCAAAATCCCAGATGCGATTCAACGCAGCTTATTCATTCAAAAGACCGCTTCTATGATGCGGATGGATGAAGATGTCTTGTTAGCGGAATTAAATAAGATTCAGTTAAAGAAAATAAAAGGGGCTTCCAATGAGCCTCAACAAATTTCTTCACAGCAATATGCGGAGGTAAGAGATCTAATCGAACCAGTTCAGGGTGATCAGACGGTTGAAGTTCAAAATTTAGCCTATTACCAAGAATTAGAATGTGTTCGCTTGATGATTAATTATGGGCATTTGGAAATCAATCCAGAAAAGGCTCCAGGCTTAACGGTGGTTCATTATTTAATCGATGAACTAGAGGGTACTGTTTTTCAGACGCCTCTTTTTATTCGAATTCTGGATCTTTGTAAGCAAGAATTTGCAGCTCAGCGTTCACCTAAGCCCGATTTCTTTTTACATCATGCAGATGAGGAGATTCAGTCATTTTCCATCAATATCTCGTCTGATAAGCATTCCGTATCTTCCGAATGGAAGGATAAGCACGAAATTCGGGTGAATTCGGATGAAGAGATGCTGGAGGATTTAGCCTATAAAAATGTGTTGCGTCTCCGTAAAGTGTATAATGATCAGCATTTACGGGAGGTACTTTCTAAATTGGATTCCTTACAAGCCGATTCTCCAGAGATGGATGGAGTCTTGTTAGAGTTTCTGCGTTTGAAGGAAATTCAAAAAAATATTTCTCAGGAATTAGGCACAGTAATCGAAAAATAGCCTATTTTTGCCTAGTTATGAAGAAAATACTTGCCTTAATGCTATTCTCTGTACTGCTTTACCAAGCAGGCGGTTTCGCGTTGCAGTATCTTTCAGATGGAAATACAGTTTCCATTGATCCGGAAACGGAAGAAACGGTAGTCGTTAAAATTCCGATTAATTTACCTTACCAAACTGATTGGGTATCTGCTGAAGAAGTAGATGGATCAGTTCGACAAGGGGATGAATTCTATGAAATGAAGTCGCGTAAGGTCGAAAATGATACCTTAGTCACTGTGATGGTGAAAGACCGGAATGCCCGCGAAAACTTCTTTGATTTAGCCGAGCAGGTAAATGAGCATCTAACAGATGAGCCTGGTTCTACTCCGGTTAAAACTAAATTAATTAATACCTTAGTGAAAGAATATTGTGCTAAGTCATCTGGTTGGGTTTTCTATATTTTAGATTGGCCTACATCTTTAGAGGCAATCAATCATCCAATTTTACCCACTCAAGACTTCTCGTCTGCATTTTTCTCGCCGCCACGGCAAGCTTAATTTTTATAATCTTTTTTTCTAGGACAGGAATGTCCTAGAACATCGTGTATTTTTTAAAAATTAAGCAAATGAAAAATATTTTATTAGCACTCCTGTGTGTAGGAGTATGTATGTCTAGTTCTTTCGGTCAAGGTTGTGTAGCGGTTCGTCATATGAGCTGCTCCGTGGGTACGGGTTCAAGCACGAACTCGATGATGCACCCGGGACAATGGCAAGTTTCAGTGGGTTTTAGAAACCTTCACTCGTATAAGCACTTTGTGGGTGCAGATTACCAACCTGCACGTGAGGCTGCGGGGACCAATGTGATTAATGATCAGCAAGCCTTCGATCTTGGGGTTATTTATTCTGTAACGGATCGTTTATCTGTGGCATTTAATTTACCTTTTAGTTTTAATTACCGTACTTCTTTGTATGAGCATTATGGAAATGCATTAGCAGGGAACCCAGCTCAAAAGCGTTTTGGGACGATGGCCAATGGTATTGGAGATGCACGTTTGACGGCTTCCTATTGGTTATTAGATCCTTTGAAGCATATGAAAGGGAATTTATCAGTGGGCTTAGGCGTGAAATTACCTACGGGTGATTGGAATGTTCAAGGTCAATTTCATAGAAGAGCGACAGATGGATCTGATTATACCATCACTAAAGCCGTGGATCAATCGATTCAATTAGGTGATGGTGGAGTAGGAATTAACTTGGAGATTCAAGGTTATCAGCAATTGTTCAGCCGTACATCTTTATACTACAATGGATTCTACATGTCCAATCCGAAAAATGTCAATAGCGCTGCCAACGTAGCACCCGATAAAGTGGTTACGGACGAAATGGTGCGCTACATGTCTGTAGCGGATCAGTATGCGGGTCGTGTAGGCTTAAATTATGCCTTAGCTCCTAAAGCAGGAATCGGAGCTACTCTTGGAGCTCGAATTGAGGGAATTCCAGCTTATGATTTGATAGGAGGTTCTGATGGATTCCGTCGTCCAGGTTATGTTTTCTCTATTGAACCGGGTATTAGTTATTCAACAGCAAAGAATACCTTATTCGTTTCTTTACCAATTGCAACACAGCGTAACCGTATCAAAAGCGCAAGTGATTGGGTGAATAATAAACACGGAGATGCAGCTTTTGCCGACTACATCATTACAGCCACGGTTACCCATCGTTTTTAATTTACTAGAAAGGTGGTAACTATTAGCAAAACACGCTTGCATGCCTTAGAATCGGCTGCTCGGATGAATCGAGCGATGATCGCTTTGGTTTATATTTGGTTTGGACTTTTGAAAGCGCTAGGTACTTCTCCTGCAGAGGGATTGGTGACTAAGCTTTTCAATCTAACGTTAGAGTCCTATATGGGAATCCAAACGTTTCTAGTGATGTTAGGAATAGGGGAGTGTGTTATTGGTTTTTTGTGGTTATTCCCGCGCTTGACAAAGGTGGCTTTTTGGGTGATGATAGCGCATATGTTTACGACATTTTTGCCTGTCATTTTCTTGCCAAAAGAAACCTGGCAATCCTTTTTAACCCTGACTTTGACAGGTCAATACATCATTAAGAATGTGGTCTTATTATCTGCCTCTTGGTTTATCTATGTGTTAACGAAGGAATAAAAAAAGCCCCTGTAAATTCAGGGGCTTTTTTATATTACAGACCTAAGATCTTCTTATTGAATTCTTCGTCTGCTCCGGTTCCAGCGAAATCATCGAATACCTTTTCAGTTGCTTTGATGATGTGGCTAGCAATGAACGGCGCACCTTCTGTTGCTCCCTGAACTGGATCTTTGATGCAGCATTCCCATTCTAAAACCGCCCATCCGTCGTATCCGTATTGGGTTAATTTAGAAAAGATGCTTTTGAAATCGACTTGTCCATCGCCTAAAGAGCGGAAACGACCGGCACGGTTAATCCACGATTGGTAGCCACCATAAACGCCTTGCTTTCCTGTAGGATTGAATTCAGCGTCTTTTACGTGGAACATTTTGATGCGCTCGTGGTAGAAGTCGATGTATTGTTTGTAGTCCAAAGCCTGTAACACAAAGTGCGATGGATCATACAATAGATTTGCGCGCTTGTGGCCTTTTACTTCGTCTAAGAACATTTCGAACGTAACCCCATCGTGCAAATCTTCCCCTGGGTGAATCTCATAGCATACATCTATGCCACACTCGTCGAAGGTATTCAAAATTGGTAACCAACGGCGACCTAATTCCTTGAATCCTTGCTCGACTAATCCAGCTGGACGTTGTGGCCATGGATAAACCGTATGCCACATCAAGGCACCAGAAAAAGTTGCGTGCGCGTTTAAGCCTAAGTTTTGAGAGGCTTTCGCCGCGTATTTTAATTGTTGGATCGCCCATTCGGTACGCGCCTTTGGATTTCCTTTTACGGAATCTGGAGCAAATGCATCGAATCCTAGGTCATAAGCCGGGTTAACCGCGACTAATTGACCTTGAAGGTGGGTTGATAATTCAGTGATTTGTAAGCCTTTGGCAGCTAACATCCCTACGATTTCATCACAATAAGTCTTCGACTCTGCGGCTTTTTGTAGGTCGATGCAACGTGAATCCCAAGAAGGAATCTGCACACCTTTGTAACCTAAAGAAGCTACCCAAGTGGTGATGCTGTCTAAGGAATTGAATGGGGCTTCATCGCCCATAAATTGAGCTAAAAATATCGCTGGTCCTTTGATCGTTTTCATATTTAATTGAGGTTTAGATTTTTACCCATTTTTGTGAACGCGTAGAATCTAAAATGCGCTCGCAAATTAATAATTCACGGTATCCGTCTGCAAAAGTGGGGTATTTCGGGTTTTCAGGTTGCTTACCAGCTTCTACGGCTGCGTACACTTCCTTGAATAATTGTTTCGATGTATCTGAGAATCCTTCGTTGTGACCTCCTGGGAAGGTCATTAACGCGGTTGCTTCTGGGTAAGCTAAAGAAGGATCGCGCATCAACACTTGGTTTGCTTGATCACGGTTACCGATCCACATTTCGTTAGGGGACTCTGAGTTAAAGGCAAAAGTCTTGTTCGAACCTGAAATCTCTAATTTCAATTGGTTCTTACGACCCGCTGAAACCTGTGATACGGTCACGCAACCGCGGTTTCCATTATCAAAACGTAACAAAACGTTCGCATGGTCTTCCGTGTTGATTGGCACATCCGCGTAATCTTCTGGCTTTAACATTTTGCCTGAATACGTCTCTACTGGCTTCAATGGCTTCTTACGTACCTTGTGAACCGTGTTGAAATCAGCCATCACTTCGACTGTTTTCAAGCCTGTGATGTATTCGATGACGTCTAATAAGTGAGATCCGATATCAGCGATAGCGCGGGAATCACCTGATTTGTCCGGTTCTAAACGCCAGTTATAATCAGTATTGTAGAATAACCAATCTTGTAAATAGCTACCGATGATGGAATAGATTTCTCCTAAATCACCTTTCTCGCGCATCGTCTTCATTTGACGCACTAAAGGATAGTAGCGTAAGTTAAAGTGAACCGCGTTCACTAAACCTGTCTTAGCGGCTAATTCGACTAATTCCTCTGCCTCGTGTAAATCTTTTGCCAAAGGCTTTTCGCACACCACATGTTTACCCGCTAATAAGGCCGCCTTGGACTGTGAGTAGTGAAGAAAGTTAGGTGTGCAAATGTGCACGCACTGAATATCTTCTTGCTTTAATAGATCTTCAAAGGTATACCAGCGACTAATTCCTAATTCCTTTGCTTTCGCCTCAGCTAGTTCAATTGTCACTTCGCAAAGCGCAGCAACATCAATATTAGGTAAACGGCGCAATGCCTCGATATGAGCGGGTCCGATAAAACCGGTTCCAACGATTCCAACTTTGATTTTAGTCATGGTTTATTATAGTTCAAATTTTGTCCACTTATTCGTATTGTCTTGGGCTGATCTCACCACATTTTCGATAAATGCCATGCCCATAATTCCTTCGTCGATTCCTGGGAAATCATATAAAGGATCTTGCGCCTTGCCTTCCCATTTGGCTCTTAAGGCAAAAGCAAAATTGCGGTAGATATTTGCAAAAGTCTCCACATAGCCCTCTGGGTGACCCGCTGGCTGCCGTGTATGCGCATTGGCTGCCGGAGATAGCTGGCCTACGGCCGTACGAATAATCCGCGCTCCGTTGTCGCGCGTCCTAAACACCATCGTATTCGGCTCCATTTGGTGCCATGTGATTCCCGCCTTACTTCCATAGATACGGAAGTTGAAGTCGTTCTCTTCACCGTTACAGATTTGGGAGCAATGTAAAATACCTTTGGCCCCATTATTATAATGGATTAAGATATTGCCGTCGTCATCTAATTGACGACCCTCCACGAAGATCGTAAGATCAGCGCAAAGCTCATTAATATGTAATCCAGTAATGTATTCGATTAAATTTTCGCAGTGCGTTCCGATATCGCCGATGGCACCTGCAGCTCCACAACGCGCTGGATCAGTTCTCCAAGCCGCTTGTTTTTGTCCAGTAGCTTCCACTAAGTCGATTAACCAACCTTGTGGGTATTCCACGATGATCTTGCGAATATCACCTAATTGACCTGAGTCTACTAAGTGCTTCGCCTCTTTAACCATTGGATAAGCCGTATAATTATGGGTTAAAGCGAAAATCAACCCAGATTTATCGATGATTTTCTTTAGTTCTTTTGCCTCAGCGAGATTTAAAGTCGCTGGTTTGTCACAAACCACGTGGAATCCATTTTCTAGGGCCATTTTAGCCGCTGGGAAGTGCACGTGATTGGGAGTAACGATAGAAACGAAGTCCATTCGTTCGCCTTCAGGTAATTCTTTTTCCTTTAAGATCATCTCCTCGTACGAACCGTAAACGCGGTTTTCTGGAAGATAAAGAGCTTCACCTGTGGCTTTTGATTTTTCTGCGCTAGAACTAAAAGCGCCGCAAACTAATTCGATTTCTCCGTCTAATTGGGAACCGCGACGGTGAACTGCACCGATAAAAGCCTCTTGACTTCCACCGATCATTCCCATTCTGATTTTCCTACTTTGGCGTGATTTTGCCTGTGTAGCAGAACCTCCTTGGATCATAAGTATTATAGATTTAGATAGGTTACAAAAATAGAGCAAAATTTGGTTTTCTTGCCTTTAAATCCCTCTTTTTTTGACATAATTATAAAAATAAATGCCCCTAGATATCATTATCCGAAAAACTTTTTGTTTTTTTGTTACGATTTTTCCAATGAAGAATTTAATTTTTTAAAGAATAACCAAAATAATTAATTAATCTAAACCTCAAACAATTATGAATCAAACTGTTAATGCCAATCGTTTATTTTTGGCGTCCTGTTTTGCCCTCATCACCACGGCCTTTTCTTTTAGTATTCGGGCAGGTATTTTACCTCAGTTAGGAGCGGAATTATCTTTAACTAACGAGCAATTAGGTTATATCAACCAAATGTGGTTTCTAGGTTTCCCTATTTCCATGATTTTAGGAGGAGTATTTTATACGTCAGTTGGACCAAAATTGATCATGCAAATTGCCTTAGTAGCACACGCTGCAGGTATTTTATTGACTATTTATGCGGTGGACTACAATACATTGTTGATTTCTACTCTTTTAATTGGATTAGGAAACGGTTGTACGGAAGCTGCATGTAATCCAATGATTGCTGATGCCTACACAGGAAACGAGATGAGTAGTAAGCTGAATCGTTTTCATATGTGGTTCCCAGGTGGAATTGTGGTAGGTTCTTTAATCTCAAAGTTCATGACGGATGCAGGAATGGCATGGCAAACACAAGTTTGGGTTATTATTTTACCGACAGTCATTTATGCTATCTTGTTCTCCGGCCAAGCTTTCCCTAAACCTAAGGTGGATGCGAGTTCGACTATGGATAGCTTTAAGGCTATGCTAAATCCATTGTATTTATTTATGGCGGCTTGTATGGCTTTAACAGCTATCTCAGAATTTGGCCCTCAGCAATGGGTAGGTCCTATTTTAGCGAAAGCAGGTGCTAGCCCCATGTTAATTTTAGCCTTGGTGACTGGATTGATGGCTGTGGGTCGTTATTTTGCTGGTTCCATTATTGCTAAAATCAATACGGTGGGTGTGTTATTAGGCTCAGCCATTTTCGCATTGGCTGGTTTATATATGATGAGCACGATGTCAGGTTCTACCTTGTATTTTGCGGCCTTCATCTACGCGTTAGGTATTTGTTATTTCTGGCCAAACATGTTAGGTTATGTGGCTGAGGCTATGCCTAAAACGGGTGCCTTAGGTCTATCTATTATGGGTGGAATCGGTATGTTTTCGTCGTCTATGTTCCAGCCTATTATTGGTGGATGGATTGATAAAAACAAAGCAGTTGCGGTAGGTCAAGGTTTGGTAGGCGACGTGGCTGATTTAGCTGCAGGGCAGGCAACCTTATCTAATATGTTATTATTCCCTGGAATATTAATTGTGGCTTTTGCTGGACTTTATTTCTTCGGAAAGAAAACATCAAACGCATAGTCTAGAATTTTATTTAATTTAGGGGGCTCGAAAGGCCCCCTTTTTTTATGCGTTATCTTTTATTTCTACCCTTTTTGTTTCTTTCTTGCAAGCCAAATTGGCGACTCGACCCTACGCGTATAAAAGAGGAATTGCAGGTAAAGGCAGCAGAAAATACCGAGCGCCACATCAAAGTAGAAACTCGTTTGGGAGACTTTGAGCTTGAATTAGATGATCGAACGCCTTTGCATACAGTGAATTTTATCCGTTTAGTAAAAATGGGTTATTTCGAAGATCGCTACTTCTACCGCAATGTCTATGAGATTGGTATTCAAGGTGGGGGAGAGTATTTTGATCGCCTGAATTACTTAGTGCCTGCGGAGTATCGAGAAGAGTTGCGGCCAGTTCGTGGAACCATAGCTATGGCGCGTTATGACGAAGGGAATCCTTTGCAGTCCTCATCGCCTACAGAATTTTTTATCGTAACCGATACAGAACAAGCAGCTCGTTTTTACCGCAAATACGTGGTTTTTGGTAAAGTGACCAAAGGAATGGCGGTTGTGGATTCCATCAAAAAAGAGCGTTCCTTTGACGAGAAACCCGTTATTCCGGTGAAGTTTTCGATGTCTGTTTTGGACCAGAAATAAGACTTAAAATCAGGGCGATCGCCATCACTAATAGGCAGCCTAATACGTTAAGCCAAAGAAAGGCCATCCATTCCACTTTCCAAGCATAAATTACAAAGGCTTCAGCAATTAATGCAGCGATGAAAACCTGCGTCCCCGTCGTTCTAGGTAAATAAAAGGCACATAAGAATATGCCAAGGATAGTTCCGTAGAACCAAGAACCCAAAATATTCACCACCTCAATTAAGCTACCCATGTTTACCGCAAACTGAGCTACTACTAAACATAGGACTCCCCATCCTAATGTGATTAGTTTAGAGATCCACCAATAATGTTGATTTCCTCGGTCAGGAGCGATAAATCGTTCATAAATATCGACCATCGAAGTGGAAGTCAAGGATCCAAAAGCCGAGGCCATCGAACCCATCGACGACAATAGGATCATCGCAATCAAGAATCCGATAAATCCAATGGGAAGGTTGTCGATTATGTAGCGGAGAAAGATATAATTAGTATCCTGGGCGTCGTCGTTTGGCTGTGCCGTTTTTAATAATTCGATGGCTTTTTCTTGATTTTTGCCCGCCTTCGTATTTAGTTCATTTAGGCGATTATAATCCTTCTGTAAGATCGCCTCTTTTTTTGCGGTAAAAATGGCCGCCTTCTCTTTCTCAATAGCCTCGTGGCCTGGAACGGAGCGATAGACTACCTCGGTGTTCTTATTAAAAAAGGTAGGAGGAGCATTAAATTGATAATAAGTGAAAACTAATATCCCGACTAGCAAGATAAAGAACTGCATCGGAATCTTCAGAAAGCCATTCATAAGTAAGCCTTTCTTAATTTCTGAGGCTGAAACTCCAGAAAGGTATCGGCCTACTTGGCTTTGATCTGTTCCGAAATAAGACAATTGCAAAAAGAATCCACCGATGATCCCAGACCAGATATTGTAGCGATTGTTTAAATCAAATTTCCAGTCGATGAGATTCACTTTGCCCATTTTACCTGCGATTTGGAGGGATTCTTTAACTCCTATTTCTTCAGGCAGTTGTGAAACAACATAAAATCCGACAAAAACCATTCCGGTTAATACCACAGCCATCTGCAACATTTGGGTATAAGAGATGGCCTTAGAGCCACCCAGCATGCAATAAGTGGTTACAATAGCTGCTGTCAACGCATTTGTCCAAGCCAAGTCCCAGCCTAATAAGGTGGATAAAATAATGGATGGTGCGGCGATAGTGACCCCAGTGGATAAGGCACGCGGAATTAAAAATAGGAGTGAGGTGAGCACTCGGGTTTTGGCATCAAATCGATTCTCTAAAAACTCGTACGCTGTATATACTTTTAAGGAGAAATAATGCGGAATAAAAGTCATCGAAAGAACGATCATCGCAATAGGTAGGCCCAGGTAAAACTGAACAAATCGCATTCCATCGTGGTAGGCCTGGCCTGGAACTGATAAAAAAGTGATTGCAGAGGCCTGAGTGGCCATCACGGATAATAAAATATGGTACCAAGGTAATTCGCGATCGGCTAAAAGAAATCCCTGCAAAGAATGCTTCGTTTGATTGCCTTTCCAGCTTCCGTAAGCCACAATACCCCCAATTGTCACCAATAATACGATCCAGTCAATGGCTTGCATAGCTACTTAAAGGTTTCGGTTAAGAAAATGAATGCCCCTATGACTCCTAAAAGGAAGATAAGTAGCGTAATATACCAGCGACTGAATTTCATTGGATTTAATTTTGCCCAAAGTTAATCCAATATTTATATTTAAAAGCTTTTGAATTTTTAAATTTGCTGACTACCTTTGCACTCCAAATTACGCGGGTGTGGTGGAATTGGTAGACATACCAGACTTAGGATCTGGCGCCGCGAGGCATGGGGGTTCGAGTCCCTTCACCCGTACCAATGGCAAGCCCTCAACACCAAAAAAGGTTTTGAGGGTTTTATTTTAAAAGCTAATTATAAATAATCACAAATGAACATTTCACTTAACAAGGCAGGAGATTTAGAAGGTCGTTTAACCGTGGCAGTTTCACCAGCAGACTATGCGGAAAAAGTAGAGGCTAAATTGAAAGATTACCGCAAAAAAGCTTCCATCAAAGGATTCCGTCCAGGAATGGTTCCAGCTGCGCTTGTGAAGAAATTATATGGTCAATCTGCTTTAGTAGACGAGATTAACCACTTATTAGGTCATGCGGTTTCTGATTATATCAAAGAAAACAAATTGAATCTAGTAGGAGAGCCTTTGCCAGCAGTTGAAGAGGCAGATGCAATCGACTGGGAAAAAGATACGGAATTTACATTCCACTATGATTTGGGTTTCCACGGTGATTTTAAAGTGGATTTGGCCAAAATCAAAGCTATCGCTTCTTACGAAATCAAAGCAGACAAGAAGGAAATCGAAGAAACGATTGAGAACTTGAAGAAGCAATTTGGTGATCAAACACACCCAGATTCAGTAGAAGACCGCGATTTAGTATTCGGTACTTTCACGCAAGGGGAGTGGGTAGAGAAATCAGCTATCCCCATGCACGCGATTAACGACAAGTCGAAGAAAGTGTTCATCGGAGCGAAGAAAGACGATACATTGAAATTTGCGATTGATAAAGTGTTCGTAGATGCGAAGGCATTAGCTTTAGCGACTGGAAAGAAAGAAGATGAGGTAGCTGATTTGAAAGGAGAGGTTTCATTCGTAGTAGAAGATATTACACGTCAAGTTCCTTCAGAATTAAATGTAGCATTTTTTGACAAGGTATTAGGTGCAGGAAAAGCGACAGATGAGAAGTCATTCCGTGCACAGGTAGAAACCATTGTAACGGAAAACTACAAGCGTGAGGCAGAATACTTGTTGCGTATTGATGCAGAGAAAGCCATTTTAGACGCTGTGAAAATCGACCTGCCAGAAAAATTCTTACGCACTTGGTTAATTCGTATCAACGAAGGTAAGTTTACACCGGAGCAAATTGATCAAGACTTTGATAATGTGAAGAAAGACATGCGTTGGAACTTGATCAAGAACGAAATCGCTGAGAAATTCGATGTAAAAGTAGAATATCCAGAAGTAGTCGAGAAGGCGAAAGATATGGTACGCGCACAATTTGGCGGTTATTTATCATCTAATGAGCCAGGTATCGAAGAAATGATTGAGAAAATCGCGATGGGTTACTTGAGCGATAAGTCGAAGTCAGATAACTTCATGAACTTATACAATCAAGCGTTTGCTGATAAAGTTTCAGCTGCGATTGTAGCTAACGTTCCTCACAAAGTGACGAAAATCGACGTAGACAAATTTAAAGAAATCGCTGCGGCGCTTTAATTTTAAATTAGTCCTGATAATTTTTGAAAGCCCCGCTCTGTGCGGGGTTTTCTGTGAACAAAGGTTTGTATATTTGTGTTCTACCTATTAAAAGTAGAAATTTGATTCTTAAACATTGAAAACTATGTATCCAAAGGAGTTATCATCAGAAGAGTTTCGTAAGTATGCGGTTCACCACAGAGGTTTGAACGGTCTTGCAGTTGATCAATATATGAATAACATCGGCAGTCGCCCGGTGCCCCAAATCGACGATATGACACAATACATCATTGAGGAGCGCCCAATGCGTTTTGCTCAAATCGATGTATTCTCTCGTTTAATTATGGATCGCATCATCTTTATGGGTGTTCCAGTAGATGATTATATGGCAAATATCATTGTGGCTCAATTATTATTTATGGAGTCTACAGATGCAAAGAAAGACATCGTGATGTATATCAATAGCCCAGGTGGATCAGTTTACGCTGGTTTAGGTATCTACGATACGATGAATTATATCCGTCCAGAGGTGGCTACTGTTTGTACTTCTCTTGCAGCTTCGATGGGAGCGGTTTTATTAGCAGGTGGTGCAGCTGGAAAGCGTTCTGCTTTAGAACATGCGCGTGTGATGATTCACCAACCTTCCGGTGGTGCACAAGGCCAATCGCGTGACATCGAAATTACAGCGCGCGAAATCGTGAAGATTCGCCAAGAATTATATGAAATATTAGCGAAGCACTCTGGAAAATCATTCGAAGATATCGAGCGCGATTCGGATCGTGACTATTGGATGAAAGCGGCTGAGGCGAAAGAATATGGTTTAATTGACGAGATTTTAACAAGAACTGTCTAGTGGCTAGTAAAAAAACAAGTTGTTCCTTCTGCGGTCGTCCTAAAAACGAGGTAGGTTTATTGCTTTCTGGTATTGATGGCCACATTTGCAATAACTGCTTGCAACAGGGATACGAGGTGGTGAAAGAGGAGATGGGTGTAGCAGCTCAAGCGAAAGCGGGTACGAAACACTCCTTCGAATTAGTGAAGCCGAAGGATTTGAAAGAATATTTAGATGGCTATATCATCGGACAGGAAGAAGCAAAAAAGCACCTTTCTGTGGCGGTTTATAACCACTACAAGCGTTTAATGCAGGCTCCTTCGAATGACGATGTCAAGATCGAGAAGTCGAATATCCTGATGGTAGGCGAGACGGGAACGGGTAAAACCTATTTAGCTCGCACCCTAGCCCAAAAATTACAAGTCCCTTTCTGCATCGCGGATGCCACCGTAATTACGGAGGCAGGTTATGTAGGGGAAGATGTGGAAACGATTTTAACACGATTACTTCAAGCGGCGAATTATGACGTGGAGAAGGCAGAATGTGGCATCGTTTTCATCGATGAGATTGATAAAATTGCGCGCAAATCTGACAATCCATCCATCACGCGTGATGTGTCCGGAGAAGGGGTACAGCAGGCTTTATTGAAATTATTAGAAGGTTCGATAGTGAACGTTCCGCCTCAAGGAGGTCGTAAGCATCCAGACCAAAAGATGATTGCTGTCAACACGGAGAACATTTTATTCATTTGTGGTGGTGCCTTTGATGGCATCGATCGCCACATTGCGAAGCGCTTGAATTCGCGTCCGATTGGATTCTCAGGAGATGATACCTTCCACGAGTCATTCGAGAAGGACCAAATTATGAAGTATGTAACGGCACAGGATTTAAAATCATTCGGTCTAATCCCAGAATTACTTGGCCGTCTTCCCGTTGTTACCTACTTGAACCCATTGGATACTACAGCTATGTTATCGATTTTAACGGAGCCTAAAAACGCATTAGTAAAGCAATACGAGAAGCTTTTCGATATGGAAGGTGTTTCGTTGACTTTTCAGCATGAAGCTCTCGTGTACATGGTAGAACAAGCGATGCAATTTAAATTAGGCGCGCGTGGTTTACGTTCAATCATGGAAGCTGTGATGATAGATGCCATGTATGAAATTCCATCCCAAACTGAATTAAAGAAATTCGAGGTGGATGTTAATTATGCCAAGTCTAAGTTCGAACGAACGGTATTCCATCAGATGAAAGTAGTCGCTTAATATGCTAGCTACTCAGCTCGTATTTTTGCACGGATTTGGAGAAGATGAACGGGTATGGTCAGATTTTTTGCCTAATTATACCTGGTCATTCCCCTCTATTTGTCCCTCGTATGCGGAATGGACGGATTGTCCTACGCTAGCAGATTACGCCCGTAAAATCGTTTCTTCTCTTCCCCTAAGTAGTGATTTCATTCTAGTGGGTCATTCTATGGGTGGGTATATTGCCTTAGAAATAGCCTCTCAATTTCCAGAAAGAGTCAAGAAAGTCGTGATGCTACACTCTACTTTTTTGGCGGACACACAGGAAAAGAAAATCAATCGAGATCGAACGGCTGATTTATTAGCTAAAAAAGGAACTGGATTTTTTATCGGGCCTTTCTTACCTAATTTGTTTGCTTCAGCAACTCAAGAACTCATTTCTACACTAGCCTCCAGGTACCGAGAATTATCCGCTGCTGGATTAATTGCCGCGACCAAGGCGATGCGGAATCGAAAAGATTTTACCACATTTATTCAAACTACTGATATACCCGTCCTATTTATCTTGGGAGAACAAGACGCCTTGATTTCTCCGGAGTCTATTACTCGGTTTGTAACGAAATCGGTTGTAATTTTGTCAAACGTAGGTCATCAAGGTACCTATGAAGCGCCCGAAGCCGTTGCAGAGGCAATTAATCAATTTGTGCATGTCTGATATAATCATTGCCTTAGATGGCTTCTCTTCTTGTGGAAAAAGTACAACGGCACGCCATGTGGCGGCTTCCTTGCATTATGCTTTTTTAGATTCAGGTGCGATGTACCGGGCGGTGGCACTCTATTTTGATCGCCAAAATGTGGATTTGAAAAATTTAGAGGCTGTTAAAGAGGCGCTCGGCCATATCGAAATCACTTTTCAATTCAATCCTGCAAAACAGGCTTCTGATACCATTTTAAATGGGGAAAATGTCGAGGCAGAGATTCGAAAAATGCATATATCTGATTTAGTGAGCCAAGTGGCTGCAATTCCAGAGGTACGACATGCGATGGTGGCTCAACAACAAAAAATGGGGGAGAAGAAGGGGATTGTCATGGACGGTCGCGATATTGGAACAGTTGTATTTCCTAACGCCGAATTAAAGATATTTATGACTGCAGAGCCACATATTCGAGCTCAGAGACGCAAATTGGAGCTTTTACAAAAGGGCGAAGATCTTCCTCTGGAAGAAATAATCGAGAACTTGCGCAAAAGAGATGAGATTGATTCGAATCGAAGCGAAGGCCCATTAAAACGTGCTGCAGATGCCATTGATTTAGATACCTCTTATCGGACCATGGATGAGCAAGTAGAGTTTGTATTAGATCACGTTCGACGCGTGCAAGGTGAAAAACGATAATCCTTTTATCATCGTAGGCCAGGGTCTAGCTGGCACCATTTTAGCACACCATTTTTTGGAGGCAGAAATATCTTTTCAAATTTGGGATTCGCCTCAGACACATTTTAATTCGTCTAAAGCCGCTGGTGGCATTTTCAATCCGGTTACTGGCCGAAAATTAGAACAAACCTGGCTCGCAGATGAGTTATTTACTTACCTTTTTGAATTTTACCCTCGATTAGAGAAAACGTTAAATACGCGTTTCTTTTTCCCCATGCCGCTATTTCGCCCCTTTGCGAATGAGGAGATGAAGACCTGGCTGGTAGATCGGAAAGACCAAATACACCACAATTATTTACGTTGGGAATCGGAGGGTGTTTGGGTAGAAAAAGCGGGTTGGGTCGATGTAGCCACTTTATTGCAGGCATCTCGTGCGTATTTTTCCTCCATAGGTATACTGAAAGAAGCTGAGTATACGGATTTTCAGGCTATCTTTTGTGAAGGATTCCATGCGCAACAAAATCCACTTTGGTCTTGTTTACCTTTTTTACCTGCAAAGGGAGAATTGATGGAAGTTCGCTCTAAAGAACTACCTCAGGATTATATTTTAAATAAAAATGGTTTCTTGTTGCCCTTAGGGGAACAGAAATTTAAGGTGGGTGCGACCTATGCTTGGAAAGAATATACAAACAAAACTACACCGCAGGCCTTGGCTGAGTTAACAGATAAATTAGGTTTAATGGGTTGTAATCAATTCGAATTAATTGAACAAAAAACGGGTATTAGGCCCGCTACCCAAGATCGTCGACCATTTATAGGTTTTCATCCAAGTAAACAATCGGGTATATTTAACGGTTTTGGATCAAAAGGAGTGTCTTTGGCGCCTTATTTTGCCAAACAATGGACCAGTGAAATCTTAGGAAAATCTTCTGTTCATGTAGAGGCATCAATTCGGCGTTTTTATCATTTATTTTCCGTTTAAATCTGTAAATTTGGTTTTAAAGTCTTTTGGCTAAATGCGTAATTTAAATTCTTTTTTCGCAATCTTCTTGTTCTTGTCTTTTGGCTTAACCAAGCTATATGGACAAGATTCGCAATGGATTCCAGAGAATCATCGGATTCAATACCAAAATTTCCAATGGAATTACATCAGTAGCTCCAATTTTGAGGTGTTTTATTTTGATAAAAATGAAGCTTTAGCAAAATCGACGTTAACGTATCTTGAGTCAGATAATAGCCGAATAACGGAGATTCTAAGTTATACGCCTTATCAAAAGGTGAAGATTTTTTTATATCCAAATCACGAAACCTGGTTACAAAGTAATAGCGGTATCTCATTAGCTAATTCAGCTGATGTGGCAGAAGAGAATTTAGCTAAATTTAGAATTGAGGTAGCTTTTAAAGATAATTTAGGCGCATTTAAACAGGAGATTACGAAGCAAATTGTACGTGTATATTTACATGATTTATTGTTTGGAGGTAGTGTGAAGGATGTACTACAAAACTCTTTATTATTAAATGTGTCAGATTGGTTTGTTTTAGGCATGTCTGCTTACTTAGCTTCAGGAGATTCACCTGAAATGAGACGTTTTACCTATCAAATCATAAGTGAGAATAAAATTAGAAGGCTACAGGTAGCTACAGGTGCAGAGGCTGAATTGCTAGGTCAATCCATTTGGTCCTATATTGCAAATACCTATGGAAAACAGGCAATAGGTAATATTCTGAATTTAACTCGGATTATTAGAAGTGAACAATCAAGTTTATCTAGTACCATAAGAAAACCATTTTCTAAATTTTTAAAGGATTGGTATGAGTATTATTTGAATGATGCAAAAAATTTAGAAATCGCTACTTCTAAGGTTTTTCCTTCCTCTTTTTATTTGCCTCCATCGAATCAAATTAACTCTTTTCAGGCAAGTCCTGATGGACTTTTTGAGGCTTTTGTCACAGATGAATTTGGCAGATATAAGGTCTATTTACATAACGTGGCCACGGATAAACTGCAATTACTTCAACAAACTGGATTAAAGGATTTAAATCGTACTTCTGAAGGGAAAGGGCCTTTAATTTCTTGGAGTGGAAATAATAGGCTTTCTGTTCTATTTAACGAGCAAGGATTTACTTGGATGAAGAACTATCAGGTTAATAAAGGAGGGAACTATACTTCTGAGCCAAAATTAAAAATTGCCAATTTGTCTTACCTAGATATGAAAGTATCCTCCAATGGGACAAAGGCACTAGTACGTGTTTTAGAAAAAGGTCAAGTTGATTTAGGGATTTATGATTTGAAGCGGAATAAGTTAAATCTACTTACTAAAGATGCTTATAATGAAACGGAGGCCCATTGGATGCCAGATAATCGGGTGATTTATGTAACGGATCGGTATATAGATTCATTGCCTTCTCCACCTTCACCCATTTCTTCTTTGTTTGTTTGGAATCCAGATGAACCAGAAAATCCAACCAGGTTATTCTCAACCTCTGGAAAGGTATTTAATTTTAAGCTTCAGTCAGATTCAGTAGCTTATTTTTTACATAATCAGGCAAACGGACCTCGGTTAATTCGTTTTCATATGGCTGATACTACTTTTAGACAATCTAGAGTTAGAACGGTTGCTTGGCAAAATTTCGAATGGACATCTAAAGGTGTTTATGCGCTAGAAAGAAATATTGTAACGGATAACATTCAACGCTACACAGAAACAAGTCTTGAAGAATATCTTGGTTCTGAATGGATTCCCAAGATCAACATGGTAAATCCGACAACAATTATTGAACAAGAAGTCGCTTCCTTTGAAACAGATGCTGCGAAAAAGGCAAGAAAAGCTAGATTGGATCGACAACTTTCTATTCGACTTAAAAGAGAGCCTGGTAAGATGGTGGGTCCCTTAGCCTATCAAAATTCTTTTGTATTTAATAGTTCCCAAGGACAATTTAAATCAGATCCCATCAGAGGTATAGGCTACGCCTATGAGCTGAAAGCAAATGATTTATTAGAGAATCACTTATTTAAGGCCGGTGCATTTCTGACGGCTAACTTACTTAATTCAGATATCTGGGGAGAATATGCTTATCTAGCCAATAAATTAGATTGGAAATTCCGATACGATCGAAAGGTTTTAGGTCAAGATACAGAGAATGATTCTCAAAAAATTCGTTTTAATCGATTTGCTTTAACAGCCTCTTATCCATTTAGTTTATTGAGTCGAATATCTGTGACTGGTTTATATTCAACTAATCGATTATTTAACCAAGTATCACTCGTTACTCCTGAGGAATATTCAGGTTTTGCTGGTGCATTAATTTCTTACGAAGTAGATAATACCGTTCAGGCAGGGGATAATCTTAGAACAGGATATCGAATTAATGCGACTCTTGAAGCTCAAAAGGATATGGTTATGTCGGGAGAATTTGTTCGAATCGGATTTGATGCTCGCTATTACAAGAAACTTTCAAATACCTTTTATTTTGCTACTCGTTTCTCCTCTTCTCATCAATTGGGAAGTAGGACCCAGGCCTCTATGTTAGGAGGGATGGATAATTGGTTTTTTAATAGACGAGATGAGCGTGCACAAGAAACTCCCTTGGGACTGGATGGACTTGCAAGGCGGGATGTATTTATGAGTAATTTCATTGCTCCATTGCGTGGATTTGCTTTGAATAAACTAAGTGGTAATAGTCATTTATTGTTTAATGCAGAAATCAGGATTCCTGTGAAGTCTATTATGCCTTCAGAATCTTCCAGCTTACTAAATTCGGTTCAACTCGTTGGTTTCACAGATGTTGGAACAGCTTGGACAGGATCTAGTCCTTTTGAGAAATCCAATGGATTTAATACGAATGTGTATGGCGGAAAAACGAATCCATTCATTGCTACTGTGACTGATTTTAGAAATCCATTTTTAGTAGGTTATGGAATTGGAGCTAGGGCTGTTATTTTTGGCTATTTTGTTAAATTTGATTACGCCTTTGGAATTGAAAATAAAGAAGTAAAGTCTCCTCTAACGTATCTGACACTAGGATATGATTTTTAAATGATCAAAAAAATATTTTTTCTTTTATTTATCCCTTGGACACTTTTTTCTCAAAGTCTTAGTATATCTAATTTGCCAATCATAAGAATAAGCACCAAGGGTCGGGTCATAAAGGATGAACCTAAGGTTCCGGTGGTTTTCGATCTTTTTGATAATGGACCAGGCAAACTGAATCAAGTTTCTAACACGCCTACCTTAAGCACAATAGCAGGAGTTGAATACCGAGGTTCAACCTCTCAGGCTGATTTTTATTTTTTACCCGGATTAGTCAAAAAACCATATGGAATTGAACTATGGACTGACACAAGTGGGGTGACTGTAAAAAATCTTTCTCTTGTTCAAATGCCATTGGAATCGGATTGGGTATTAAATGCCTCTTACAATGACCGATCATTTATGCGTGATTTTTTAGCCCAAAAGCTAGCAGGCAGTTTCGGTTTATTAAATTCAAAATCAAAATTTGTCGAACTAATTGTTAACGAGGAATACAATGGGGTTTATTTATTATTGGAAAAGATTAAGCAAGGGAAAAATAGGGTACCTATAGCAGATTTAACTCCGACAGAAAATGCTGGCGATAATCTAACTGGAGGCTACTTGTTGAAGATTGATAAAAATAGTGGCTCCCCTTCTCCTTCTTGGAAAAGTAATTATACCTCGGGAATATTAGCTACACAAAAGACAGAGTTTCAAATAGAATACCCTAAATATGGAATCATTACTCAGACCCAAATAAATTATATTAAAAATTATATTAATAATTGGGAGCAAAAATTAATGACTGAGAACATAAATGATCCAAACGCTAGTTTTCGTAATTTCATGGACGTGCCGTCTTTCGTTAATTTCTTCATTTTAAATGAAGTAACTCGCAATGTGGATGGATTCAGGTTAAGTACTTACTTGTACAAAGACAAGGAATCTGTGGGTGGCAAGATAAAGATGGGGCCCGCCTGGGATTTTAATATTGCTTTTGGTAATGCTGATTATTTGAATGGTTGGAAGACAGATGGATTTGTGTATAAATCGTTAGAGAATGATGGGGGCAAGAATGATTATTGGCAAGTACCTTTTTGGTGGAATAAATTGATACAAGATGCAAGTTTTCGTAAAGCATTGGCAACCCGATGGAAGGCTGTACGCGCCAGTTTTTTAAACACAAAATCAATTTATGCCACAATCGATTCTGCGCAGGTCGCTCTGAAGGATCCGCTTACAAGAAATTTTCAAAAATTCCCTTTAATGGGCAAGAAAATATGGCCTAATTATTATGTAGGCGCCACTTTGAGCGATGAGGTAAACTGGTTGAAAAATTGGATCCAGGGACGTCTAACTTGGTTAGATGCCCAAATGGCCCTCTTTGATAGTCCAATATTGGCAGTTCGCGAAGAAAATCCGTCTGCTATCGTATTTCCTAATCCGTCTTCGTCCGGAATTTTTCAATGGAAATTTAGTTTAGATAAACCATCCCTTGTGACCTATTTTATCTCAGATGTAATGGGTCGCATGATTTTTTCCCCTAAAAGCGCTAATTTTGGGTCAGGCGAGCAAATTCAATCGTTGGATTTGTCTACGTATCCTCCTGGTACTTACCTTTTCTTTTGGAAAACGGATGAAGGTGAAGTACAGCAAATCAAAATTTTACGTTAATGTCATCCATTTTAGATCAATTTCGACGTACTCGTTTCGCGGCTTCTTCTCTTGCAATGACAAGTGGAGATTTACGCAATGAGGTGTTGGCTAGTTTAGCTGAGTTGATTCGAGAGAATACGACTGAAATTTTAAGAGAAAACCAACAGGACGTAGCCCAAATGGCAAGCGATCATCCGATGCGAGATCGCCTTCTGTTAACCCAGGAGCGATTAGTTGCTCTAGCGGATAGTGTTCTTTCCGTGATGCAATTGCCTAATCCATCGGCTCAGGTTTTGTCGAAGAGAAAGCTCCCAAATGGCTTAGAATTATCTAAAATAACCGTACCTCTTGGAGTGGTAGGTGTGATCTTCGAGTCTCGCCCTAATGTAACGATTGATGTTGCAGCGCTATGTATTCGCTCTGGGAATGCGGTGGTGTTAAGAGGAGGTTCGGACGCCTATTATACGAATACTATTTTAGTTAAATTGATTCATCTCGCCTTAGAAAAACATGGATTTTCGACGGATTTGGTCTATTTGATGCCCACAGATCGTGCACACGTGACGACACTTTTGACTGCAGTTAACTATATTGATGTGATTATTCCGCGTGGATCGGAGGCCTTGATACAACGGGTTCGAAAGGAATCCTTAGTTCCTACGATTGAAACGGGTGCAGGCGTTTGCCATACGTACGTGGGGGCATCGGCGGATCTTTCGATGGCAGTATCCATAGTGGTGAATGCCAAAGTCTCTCGCCCATCTGTCTGCAACTCATTAGATACTATCGTTTTGCATCAATCGATTGCGGCTGAATTTCTTAAATTAGTAGCTTCATCCTTACAAGAATATTCAGTCACGATCTACGCCGACATTTCGGCTTATAATACCCTGAAGCAGGTGGGTTATTCCCTTTTAGAGAATGCTACTGAATCAGATTTCGGACGTGAATTCTTGGATTTTGCATGTTCGATTAAAGTGGTCAAAGATTTACCAGAAGCAATTGAGCATATTTCAAACTATTCTTCTCGTCATTCGGAAGCGATTGTTTCAAATGACGAAACAGAAGCCAGGTTTTTCTTATCAACAGTAGATGCTGCGGCAGTGTATTGGAATGCCTCAACGCGTTTTACAGATGGTGGAGAATTTGGCTTAGGCGCTGAAATAGGTATATCTACTCAAAAATTGCACGCAAGGGGTCCTTTTGCTTTGGAAAAATTAGTAACTGAAAAATGGATTGGAATTGGTCAAGGCCAAATTCGCTAAAATTCGTGATCTAATCCCATTCTTTGTTTCATTTCGACTAAAATAGGATGTTTTTTAGATAAGAAGTCGTATTTATCCGACTGAGTATAAATCATTTTTTTATCTGAAATATCCCCTTGAATTAGATCTAAAACAAGGTCAATCGAATCGTTCTTCAATTTTGTTCGTAGCTGAGTTATTAATTCAAGTTTCAATGAGTCATTAAATTGTTGCATCTGGACTTCGCTCTCTACCTTCAAATGTATGACGGAATCGATCAGACTAATTTCTCGATTCATCATCACAAATTTGTTAATGAAATTGCCTGTTTTGAAGCTTTGAGCAATTTGAGTCCATACAAAATTTAACTCCTCGAAACTAAAAGGTTCCTGCTGAATGTTATCCTCTATCCCAGCTTCCGTTTCATTTTCGAGTTGATTTGAACTGACCACTTTCTTTGCACTGCGTAATCCATGACTGGAAGGTCTAATTACTTGCGTTTCAATGGTTGGCACAGGCTCAGCAACAGGCACAGGTTCAGGAATAGGTTCTGAAACCGAAGCCTTAGCTATCGGTTTACTCTCAGACTTTTTTCCGGCGCCACCCTCCACCGCAGGTTGAGTTGCGGCAGGTTGGTAAACCGACGGCAAGTAATTGATTTTAAGAAGGGTCAATTCGACATGTAAACGTGCATTCTTTGCCGATTTGTAATGTATCTCGCATTGGGAGCAAAGATTCATTGCTGATAACAAGAAGGAGGCAGATGTTTTCGCGGACTGCATTTGAAATTTCTCCCGATTTTCCTTGCTTAATTCCATCAATGCGAGCGTCTTCGGATCTTTAGCAAATAACAAATTTCGGAAATGCTCCGATAGTCCAGCTATGAACTGTTGTCCGTCAAAACCTTTGCGCATAATCTCGTCTAATAAAACGAGTGAGTCAGTGTGGTTTTGATTCACAAAGAAATCCGTTATTTGGAAGTAATAATCGCTATCAAGAATGTGCAGGTTTTCCAATACAGCGGCATGTCTCAGCGAATTGTCCGTTGAAAAAGTCACATTCAAATCAAACATAGACAAGGCGTCACGAAGTCCACCGTCGGCTTTGATGGAAATTAATTCCAAAGCAGCTGGTTCTGCATTGATGCCTTCCTTATCTGCGATAGACGCAAGATGAGAAGCCATGTCTTTCCATTGAATTCGGTTGAAGTCAAAGATTTGGCAACGAGATAAAATCGTAGGTAAAATTTTGTGCTTTTCTGTCGTTGCTAAGATGAAAATAGCATAAGAAGGCGGCTCCTCTAAGGTCTTTAAAAAGGCATTAAAGGCAGCTGCCGAAAGCATATGAACCTCATCAATAATGTAAATTTTGTATTTACCGTTTTGAGGAGGATAGCGAACTTGATCAATTAGGTTGCGAATGTCTTCTACGGAATTATTCGAAGCCGCATCTAATTCGTGAATAGTTAATGAGGTATTTTCTTGGAAAGATTGACAGGATGAACACTTACCACAAGCTTCTCCATTCGCACCTAAATCCTGGCAATTAATGGTCTTCGCTAAAATACGCGCACAAGTAGTTTTACCGACTCCTCTTGGACCACAAAAAAGGAATGCTTGTGCCAGGTGATTTGACTTAATCGCATTCTTAAGGGTGGTGGTAATGTGACTTTGGCCTACCACGGAATCAAATAGGGTAGGGCGGTATTTACGCGCTGAAACAATAAAATTTTCCATAATCAAATTTATCTTTTTAAGCCTTAATTCCCAAATGCGTTAGGGGATTCTAATGACCGCACTCACTGGGAAATGATCTGTTGGATATTTATTCTCCCAAGTCTCGCTATGGGTCGTATGTTGCAAAACAGAAGGTCCGTTTTTAACAAAGATATAGTCAATGTGTCTTCCTTCTTGTTCTTTTACGAAGCCATTGAATGAACTGTATGGCCCATAATGACCATTTTGGCTAATCTTTTCTGCATCGATGACGCGCGCTGGATTTTTTCCATCCACTAAAATTTGGATAGGTTCGTCGTCTGGCGTTGCGTTAAAATCTCCTGTTAAAATCACTGGAGTTTTACCTGCGATTTCTTCAATTTTACGTAAAATGAGCTTCGCACTTTCTCTGCGTGCGACCTTTCCTAGATGATCAAAATGGGTATTGAATACGAAGAATTTCTTGCCAGTCTTGATCTCTTGAAATTGTCCCCAAGTAACGACCCGGCGGCAAGCAGCATCCCAGCCAAAACCTACCTTATCGCAGGAATCCGATAGCCAAAAGGTACTTTCTTTAATCAATTTGAACTTTGATTTTCGGTACATCAAGGCAGAGAATTCTCCTTCCGTTTTACCATCATCCCGACCTTTTCCGAACCATCCAAAACCTGGTAATTCTTTTTCTAAATCGGTAATTTGATGCAAATAGGCTTCTTGTAATCCAACAATGTCAGCTTGGTGATAGCGGATGAGTTCTCCACAGTGTTTGATGCGGTATTTCCATTGGTTTAGGCCATCTGATTCGGTATCTAATCGCACATTGAATGTCATTGCTTTTAGTTGGGCAGTGGCTGCAGGACCAGCTAATAAGAGTAAAAAACAAATAAAGGCTTTCAGAATATTCATCACTTGGGGAAATACTTTATCGTTCCTGCCATTTTTTATGACAAAATCGGCCCCCCATAAATAGTTTTTAGGCTGAGGTTGTAAATCAATCATTTGCATTGTTTCCATATAGCTCATACGACTTCGTTTTTGAATGTTTTGAATACGTTCATTTAAAGGTGAATCCACAGTGATTATCTGTGAAATATGCTCTGGTTTAGTTCGCGGTGTGATAAGGGCTGATTCATACAAATAAAAAGGTGCTTCTGGTGCCGAAGCGTGCCAATCAACCGCATTTTGACGAACTGCAGGATGAATAATGGCATTCAAATGGGCCACATCACCTGGATATTTTTGTAATAAACCCTTCATCCAAGTTCGATTATAGGAACCATCTGGAAGGTAAGCTTTAGGGCCAAACTCCGCAGTGATTGCTTCTTTCACCGTGATGTCATTCTCGCAAATTTCGCGAGCCACTTTATCTGCTTCAAAAACGGGAATGCCTAGACACGAAAAAATCCGGCAAATAGTCGATTTGCCGGATCCTATTCCGCCTGTAATTCCGATGAAAGGTTTCAGGCTATTTTGCATTGAATTATTCTTCTAAGCGAGAGGAAGCATCTTTTGAGATGGCCGTTTTCTCAAATACCATACGAACGCCCTTATTTGAATCAACTTCAACTACGATGGTTTTTTCGCGGATAGTAACCACAGTTCCGTGTGCTCCTCCAATTGTTACGACTTTATCACCTGTCTTTAATTCCTCAATGAATTTCTTCGCTTCTTTTGCTTTTTGTTGCTGTGGACGAATCATAAAGAAATAAAATACCACAAAAATTCCTCCAAAAAGGATGATTTGCATGTAGGCAGGACTTTGAGCTTGTAATAATAACATGTTTTTATTTTTTAGGTAAGACTTCAACTTTAAATGCCATTCTATTTTCCGCTGGTAGCGTGTTACAGTAGGCGGTAATGGATTTCTGCAATTTCCCTTCTTTTCCTTTCGAATCAAATTTTACTCGAATAAATCCCTTTTTCCCCGGTTGAATGATATTTGTGGACCATTTCGGAGTGGTACATCCGCACGATGCATTGACTGAGATAATTTTCAAAGGCAAATTCCCCGTATTCTTAAAATTAAACGTGTGAAAAACACTATCTCCTTCCACTAGTTTACCTAAAGATACGAAGGGCTTATCTACTTTAAGGATTGGTTGTTTTTCTACACTTGGTTTTAATGCTGCTGGTATAGCATTCTCTGTGGCATTATTCGCTTCTTTTTGCTGATTCGTACAGGAAAAAATCCCTAGAAGACAGAAAAAAAAGAGAGTGGAGCGCATCTTATTTCGCCTTAATTTGTGTCATCATTTTTTCCACATCCTCTAGCAATTTCTCTGCTTTGATTTTCGCATCTTGAACGACTTTTTTTCCTTCTGATTTAGCAGAAGTTTCAATCACTTCTTTACCATCTACGATATCATTGATCAATTGCTTTAATTGATCACGGTATTTGTTCAATTGAAAATACAATTTACTTCGGGTATTCTCTCCTTTATCAGGAGCGTATAAAATACCTACAACAGCCCCTGCTGCCGCGCCTACTACAAAGGCCCAAAAAGATCTAGATGATTTGCTCATTTTATTTGTTAGCTATGTCGATTAATCCTCGACCTGATTTAGTAATCACTTTTTCGTGAACTAAGCGATTCGAAACTACGTCCAAAATACCGTTAATAAACTGGCCAGACTTAGGTGTCGAATAGTTTTTTGCTAGTTCGATGTACTCATTTATGCTCACTTTTACTGGAATACTTGAGAATTTCACCATCTCGGCTAAGGCCATTTTGAGAATGATAAAATCCGCGACCGCTAGGCGATCAGACTCCCAGTTTTTAGTTTGATCCCCGATCCAAGCACTTAATTGCTTGTCTTCTAAGACACTGTAATCAAATAATTCTTCAAAGAATAACTTGTCGTCTTCCCATTGGATGGCGAGAGGTTGTAAACTTAGGTCTTCCAAAGCCTCTATCTTAAAGGTTTTGTTCGCCATACTCTTTACCACATCCTTATTCAAAGACCAATTTAAATCTTTTTCCTCAAAATATTCTGTCATCGACTCGTGTTTTAAAAGGAAATTTTTCAACACGTAAACGACGAAAGCTAAATCGTCTTCAAACTTCTTGCCTGCGGTAGGAAGGTAAGTTAGGAAGGTTTCATCCGTCAAGATGTTCTCGATAAATAATTTCTTGATTAAATTTTCATCCTCTTCTGACCAACCAATGTGGTTCTTGTCGAAGGCGCGTTGCAAATCGCTCCATTTGGACAGAATATAAAATACCTTATTTTTAGCCAGTAATGAGGTCTTTATATTATTTTCTAACAAGCGTCTATTTTCATCCCAAAGGGCAATTAAGGGCAATTGCTGCAAGTAATATAGGATTTTAAGGTATTGCTTGTTGATGGCTTCCACCTCTAAAACCATATCATTTTTTAGCTTTTTAGCTATTTGCTTTACGTTTGCTTGGTATTGATTGTAGACTGATTGAGCTGCTTCTTGCGCTTCGTCTGGTATTGTTTCTTCTGATGTAATTTCTTGAAAAAACTCTTTTAACTGAATTTCGGCTAGTTGTCTTAGGCCCTCTAAACGAGGCATTTGGTCTTCTTTTGCGACCATTAAGGATAAATCAGGCTGAAAAATGGTCGCTAAACCATCAAAAGCTAATTGATATTGGGCACGTTCTTGTGTATAGAAAGCATACAATTGCTGAAATGCTTTGACACGTAGTAATCTCCTGTTAACCATCCGAAATAAAAGAGCGTCTTGTTTTGAATCCCAAAATTAAGAATTTTAATTGATAAAGGTCCTATCTTTGTGGTCAATTAATCTATACATGGGCGCGCTAAGTCATATCAATCAGTATTTTTGGAAGTACAAATGGCTTTTGCTGCTAGGGATAATTTTCACACTTTTGTCTAATTTTTTTGGTGTATTCCCTGCGCAATTAGTACGATATGCGCTCGACTTAGTGACAGAAACTATTGACATTTATTTCCTATTTAAAGGATTTAGTCTTCAAAAAGCCTTTTATGAAATTTTTGGTTTTACCTTATTCTTTTACGGTGGTTTAATCATTTTGATGGCAATTATGAAGGGAGTATTTCTTTTTTTAGTTCGTCAAACCCTCATTGTGATGTCTCGTCATATCGAGTACGAGTTAAAAAATGAGATTTATACCCATTATCAAACTTTGCCTCTATCCTTTTATCGCCAACAAAATACGGGAGATTTGATGGCGCGTATTTCTGAGGATGTAGGAAAAGTACGGATGTATGTAGGTCCCAGCATGATGTATGGATTGAATTTGATTACGGTTTTTATACTTGTGATCTATTCGATGTGGCAAGTGAATCAAAAATTGATGTGGTATGTGTTAATGCCATTACCTGTTTTGTCGTTGAGTATTTATTACGTCAACTCCCTTATTATTCGTAAATCTGAAGAGATTCAAGCTGCTTTATCGCAGATTTCGACCTTTGCACAGGAAGCCTTTTCTGGGATTCGAGTGTTAAAGTCTTTTGTTCGAGAGAAGAAATCATTGGAATCTTTTTCAGAAGCATCTTCAGCCTACCGTAGTAAATCACTAGGTTTAGTAAAAGTGGATTCGCTTTTTACACCCTTAATTGCGTTGTTGGTTGGTTTTTCGACCATTTTAGTGGTTTATATTGGATCACAGGAAGTAATCGCTGGCCGAATGACAGTGGGAAATATTACCGAGTTCATTATGTATGTGTTTATGTTGACATGGCCGGTGACCGCTTTGGGCTGGACGAGTTCGCAGATTCAGCGGGCTGCAGCTTCTCAGAAGCGGATTAATGAGTTTTTAGAGGCCAAATCAGAACTAACCACTGGTCAGCAAATTCGACAAGAGATCATCGGGAATTGGGAGTTTAAAGAGGTTAGTTTTGCCTATCCAGGTTCAGATCGCTTGGTATTAGAAAAAGTTAATTTAACCATTGCGGCGGGGGAATCCGTGGCGCTATTAGGACAAACTGGTTCAGGAAAGTCAACAGTGGCTTTATTGATGGCTCGTTTTTATGACCCTAGTTCGGGGGAGATTTTGTTGGATGGTATTTCATTGAAAGAGTGGGATATGGCGTGGGTGCGCTCTTTTGTAGGATTTGTGCCGCAGGATGTATTTTTGTTTTCGACCAGTATTTCTGAGAATATTCGGTTCGGGAACGATTCTTTAACACAGGAATCCATCGAAATTGCGGCGAAGCAAGCAGATGTGTATGAAAACATCATGGAGTTCCCAGATCAATTCGAGACTATTCTAGGCGAGAGGGGTATTACGCTTTCAGGTGGACAGAAACAACGCGTCTCGATTGCACGTGCTTTGGCCAAAAACCCGAAAATGCTTCTATTAGACGACTGTTTATCTGCAGTTGATACGCATACGGAACATACGATTCTAGAAAACTTGAAACAAGTCACACATGGGAAATCTTCTTTAATTATCTCACACCGTGTTTCTTCCGCTCGTTTAGCCAATCGAATCTTTGTGCTTTCCGATGGATCAATCATTGAAAGTGGATCACACGAGTACCTGATGGAGCGTAAAACACTTTATTTCGAACTTTATCAACAGCAGTTAAACGAGGAATTACATCAAATTTCCGCTCAATCGAATTAACTCTATTTCAGCTGATTTCGCAGCAAATTTAGCTTCAATTAAACGAGTTTCAGCCGCCACAGCATTGCGTTGCACCTCTCTCAATTCATAGGATGTAGCGATACCTACTTTAAAGCGATCAAAAGCAATATCGATATTTTGCTTTGCGATGGCGTAATTCTCTGTTTCAAGCTGAATTAAATTCAAGGCATTTTCATAGGTAATGAAGGTTCTTTCTAGCATAGATAAAAGATTATTTTTCAAATCCTCAATTTGTAGAGACGCAATTTCTGCATTGATTTTTGCGTTTTGAATTCTTCTTTTCTGATTATAGCCATCAAAGATATTGAATGTTGCTCTTAAGCCATAGTTTAAAACATTGCTGCTTCCTTTTTCTACCCCAAAACCAGCTCCATTTGCCACGCTATTTAAGTTATACCCAGCTAATAAATCGATTTGAGGTTTTTGTTGACTCTGTAAATTTTTGGTATCCAAATCATTGATTTTTTTTGTCAAAATAGCAGAGATGAGTGCAGGGTTTTGAGACAAAGCACTTGTTTTTAGCTCATTTAACGCTAGTTTCGGCATTAAATCAATCATCGTATTTATTTGAAAATCTGCCTTGTAATCTTTAACCAAAAGGGTGTTGAACCCGATTTTAGTATTTGTGAAGGATTGCTCCTGTGCTATTAATAGCGCCTTATCCTCATTATAATCGACTTGAGCGGAGTAATAATCTACTTTAGACCCTTGTCCTACTTCGTAGCGGTCTTTCGCTAATTTAAGGCGGTCATTCGAGATTTCAAGTCCTTTTTTGAAGTTGTTTACTCTCAGATTTTGACGAATGATATCGTAATATGTGGTTGAAATTAAGGCGATTAAGTTCTCTATATTGGATTCAGTTTGCTTTGCCCCCAGGTTTTGTAATTCTTTAAATCGATCACGTAAAACAAACATGCCTTGTCCATCGTATAATGTCCAAGCCATCGCTAAGCCCGCATTGCTAGAATTTGATCTAACCCCAGATTGAACCAAAGGTGGTCTTAATCCTCCAAAAAATGATTGATCAAGACCTGAGACCGTATAATTTTTAGAAGCTGTTCCGGAGATGGTAGGTAGAAATCCTGCATTACCAAGTGAATTTTCATTCTCTGCGATACGCTCCCTCTGCCTTGAAATCTGAATGGAATATTGCTTTGTTATTCCTTGTTGGATTGCCTCTTCTAAAGTCAACATTTGTTGTGCTTGCGCCGCTATTGGACACAAAAGAACGAAGAAGGCTAAGCGATATAGTTTCATAGAAATAGGTTAAATCAATCAATAAAACAAACTTAACAAAATCAAGCCACATTAGGAAGTCAAAAGCCTATAAGCACCCATAAGGCTTTTTGCGTAGAATGTAATACATTTGTTTAATGGTCTCACATCTATATATCTATCCAATTAAGTCTTTAGGGGCAGTTTCTGTCAAGAAAGCAATCTTGGAGAAGGAGGGTTTGCGGGATGATCGTCGCTTCATGTTGGTTGATGAACAAGGTAAATTTATTACTCAGCGTACCCGGCCTGCGCTTACTAGATTTGTTTTATCGGAATCAGCAAACGGTTACTTAGTGAAAGATGCCGTAACAGGCTTGGAAAAAGAATTATGTACGGCGCCTTCTTTAGGTGATTTTATTCCCGTCGAGATTTGGGATGACCAATTGCAGGCAAGAGAAGTGATGGATGGGTGGTCACTTTGGTTTTCACTAGCCTTATCCCAACAGGTAAAGCTGGTTCGGATTACGGAGGAAAATCCACGTCAGATGAAGGAAAAATACCAGACGGCAATAGCCAAGAACACCTCATTCGCAGATTCATTGCCATTGTTAGTTGTTAGTTCAGGCTCCTATAGTGCTTTAGAGCGCAAGGTTCGGGAGCCAGTAGATCGGCTACGATTTAGACCTAATATTATCGTTTCGGCTACAGAACCTTTTGTAGAAGATACTTGGTCGGAGATTAAGATAGGAGAGGTATCTCTTTCAGGGGCCAAACCTTGTGCAAGATGCCCTTTAGTAAATGTGGATCCTATTTCGGGGGAATCAGATAAGAAAACCTTGAAAACATTAGCCTCCATTAGAACAATTAACCAAAAGGTGTATTTTGGCCAGCAATTTGTACCTATTTCGATAGGCGAAATTCATGTGGGAATGGAGGTTCAAGTCATTCGTTCTCAGGATGCCATTTATTAAAAATTTATCCCTAGAAGTGGAATTTTTATCGTCTTACCTTTTTTGGTTACATTTGGAATAACATTCCTGCTGTCTATCTCAACTAAATCCGAAAGGAATCGCTTCTGGGGAGAAATAGCATTTTGGAGTCCACTTATTTATCTATTTCATGGGATTTTTTCAACATAAAGACGCTTACAAAGCCTTACAATTTCCGGAGTTTCGCGCTTATGTGACGGGCAATACGCTATTTACGATTGCTTTGTTGATCCAAGAGGTAGTCTTGGCGTATGAAATATATAAGATTACACACAATCCTTTAGCTTTGGGTCTAATCGGATTAGCGGAAGCTGTTCCATTTATCTCTTTGGTGTTATTTGGAGGGCATTTTGCGGATAACCGGGATAAGAAAAAGATCATGCAGGTAACGCTGTCCTTGATCATTGCGTCCTCCATCTTTTTGTTATACTCAAGTATACAACTTCAATCCGCAGATCAGGATTTTCATATCTATTCGATCTATGCAGTTATCTTTATTATTGGTCTTTCCAAAGGTTTTTTCAGCCCTGCCGCTTCTTCATTAAATCCATTTTTAGTGCCTAAAGAAGTGTTTGCAAATGCAGCAACATGGAATAGTTCTTTTTGGCAATTGGGCTCTATTTTAGGCCCTGGAGTAGCTGGTTTCTTATATGCATATGCGGGATTATCAGGTTCTTTGATTACTGTAATTGCGTTATTACTAGCGGTAATGTTCTGTATTTTCCAAATAGAGAGTCGCCCTGTGCCCAAGAAAACGGTTCATCATGAATCGATATGGCATAGTTTGCGAGAGGGGATTGCGTATGTTTTTAAGACTAAAATTATCCTGTATTCCATTTCTTTAGATCTATTTTCTGTCCTTTTTGGGGGTGTAATTGCTATCTTGCCCATTTTTGCAGAAGACATTTTAAAAGTAGGAGCGGAGGGTTTAGGAATATTGAGAGCGGCTCCCTCGGTGGGAGCTGTAGTGACGATGGTTATATTGGTTTATTTCCCACCGCTGAAACATGCCTGGAGAAACTTGATTTTAGCCATTGCGGGTTTTGGTTTAGCCACCTTAGTATTTGGGGTGTCGACTAATTTTTGGCTCTCTGTGACTGCCTTATTTTTTACTGGGGCCTTTGACTCTATCTCAGTCGTTATTCGTCAAACGGTTTTGCGTTTCTATACACCCGACGAGATGCGGGGCCGCGTATCTTCTGTCAATGGGGTTTTTGTTAGCACATCCAATGAACTAGGTGCTTTTGAATCAGGAGTAGCTGCGAAGTTGTTCGGTACTGTGCCTTCTGTTCTACTAGGTGCAGGGGTAACGTTAGTATTAGTAAGTCTAGTTACCCTAACATCAAAGGAATTATTTGATCTTAAAGTCGATCAAAAAGTATCGGAATAACTACTCTTTAGCTGCTGCAGCTTCCTGCGCGGCTTCTGCTGCAGCTTCCTCCGCGGCTTTTTTCGCTTTTTGTTTTGCTATTTGTTCCGGCCAGCCTTTTAATATCTCAGTTAAAGCCTTTTTTGATTCTTGGGCCCATTGAATACTTTGAATTACTTGCACATTACTTGCATTTTCGCCTAATAAGCAGGGAAGTATTTTAATGTGATGTTCTTCCATCTTCTTGTCAGAAACAATTACTGTTGCATCGCAAGATAAGTGGTGAATGATTCCATCAGGTGTTTGGCCTTCAGAAACATAAAAATGATCTAATTGACTTAATTCTATCGTATTTTCAGCGATCAAATCATTCCCTTGAAAATGTAATTGAGTGATGGATGTGTCTGCAACAGCCACATAGGATACACGTTTTTTACCAGATTTCTCCGCAAAAAAATCACCAATGGATTGGAAGAAATTACGTTTAGACAAAGTGGTAATACCAAGACCTTTTGTATTAGCTGGTAAGTGTTTCTGTATAAATTGAAAAGTGCTGGGCAGTTGAATAGACATAATAAAACAGATTAAATTTCGATTCTAATTTTAGGCTTAGGGAATTCAAAATACTTGGAGAAGGATTGGAACCAAGCATGAATGGTTTCAAATCCTGTTTTATCTAGTTTGTATTCGATAAATTGCCCTTTTTTAACGGCTTGGATTAAATTTGCTTGCTTTAATAAATCCAAGTGATGCGAAATACTAGGCTTGCTCATGTCAAACTGACTTGCAATCTTTCCAGCATTTTGTGGTCCATTAACCAAGAATTGCAAGATCTCTCTCCGGGTAGGATCGTTGATTGCTTTAAATTTTGCGTCCATCTTAATTAGATAATTAAGCGAATGTCTAAATTAATTTGGATAAATCCAAACATTTATAGATCTGATTTACGATAAGCTTCAATTAAAGCTAATTCTCCTTCCTTCCCAGGCTTTGAATTTCCATGTTCCATTCCTAAAACGCCAGTAAATCCTTTTTGTTTTATGTGTCTGAATATATTTTGGTAATTCACCTCACCTGTCGTAGGTTCTTTACGTCCTGGATTATCTCCTATCTGTATGTAAGCAATTTCATTCCAGCATTTATCCATATTAGCAATGAGGTTCCCTTCATTTCGTTGCATGTGGTACATATCGAAAAGTATCTTGCAAGAAGGGGAGTCCACGGCTCGACAGATGCTATAGGTTTGATCTGAAAAGCGCAAAAATAAGTCTGAATTATCGCTCAATGGCTCCAATACCATGGTTAATCCTGCCGGTTCTAAGATTTCTGCAGCGCGCTTTAGATTATCAATTACATTGCCCGTTTGGATTCCCATAGGTAGGTCTCTCGTAAAATTTCCTGGTACTACGGTTGCCCATTTAGCATTTACTCGCTTGGAAGTTTCCACAGCTTGTTTACAAGAAGAAAGGAATAAATCAGTCCATTCTTTTTTACCGGTTGTCATCGTTTGTTTGTCAAAAAAACCATCAAACTTGATCACAAATACGCCCATTTTCATGTTGAGCTTAGCCAATTTCTCGCCTATTTTTTCTTGAAGCGCTACGGGCCTGCCCATTAACTCATTGTCCTCCAGTGCGGTAAAACCTTGGTCATACATGAATTGTAGTTGATCTAATTCAGACGGCCCTGCGTGGTTTTTAAACATCCCAAAATGAGGCGCATAGTTCAATTCAAATGGTTTTTCACGTGCAATAGGGGAGCCTTTTGAGAATGATGGCACTAATAAACTAGCTCCTAAGATCGAGGCAAAATCACGGCGATTCATCTTATTTCTTTTTTAAAGTGGATAAATATTCAATTAAATCAACTAATTCTGTTGTTTTCATTCCATCGGCTAAACCTTCCGGCATGAGTGACTCGGGTACTTGTTTGTAAGATTTCAAGGCAGATGTTTTAAAGCTTTTTACCAATCCACCCGGAATTCGTAATACGATATCTGTCTCGTTTTTTGAAACGATAATTCCTTGGTAGGTATCCCCTGATTTTGTCTTTACTTCAAAGGTTTCGTAGCCAAAACCAATCCCTGCATTTGGATGTAATATAGACATATACAATCCTTCTTTCGATAATTTGGATCCTATTTCAGATAGCTTAGGTCCTAATTCAATCCCCTCATTATTTACCACATGACACATCGCACACGAATTAGTAAATACAACCTTACCTTTTACTGCATCTCCGGACAATTTAACTAATTCGGCTGTTGCTGGATGTGTTTTTATGGTTTCTATTTGATGTTTGTCTAAATAACTATTTGCTTTGATCCGAATCGACTTTCTCCAAGCCTTTTGAAGACTTTCCACTACTAGGGGTATGTAAGCAGGTGCTATTTTCTTTTTATCTAATAAATCCAAGACAAATTCTTCCGTTGGATAAGCATTTCCAATAACTCTTGCTGCTTGCATTTGCACGGTTTTTCCAAGCTTTGGATTAGAAATCGCCTCAAATAATAATTGAGCAGATTCTATTTTTCCTTGGTAACGCAAGGACTCGATCAAGGCTAACTTTTCCGATTCACTGCCTGAAAGAAATTTCGATCGAATTAATGCTGAACCGCCGGGTAAGTTATACAACACTTGGCCAGCTTTAGTAGATTCTGTACGGGAAAGAACCATTCCTAACACGCGTTCGCTTTCTTCATTTAACTGATAATAATCTACTAACTCTAAGTATTGCTTCCCAGTGGTTTGCTTTAACAAGCTTAATAATAGTTGTTTAACCTCTGGATGGCTAGATATATAGGCTGGTTTCATATGCCGAACAGCCTCTAATTGTAAGGTGGCATCACTCGCAAATGGGCCTTGAATAAGACCAAACAAATCGGCTGATTTCTGGTCCCCTGGCATAAAATCCAAGGCACGGAAATAGGCCGGCGACTTAGTTTTTCCAATCAGTTCGATGAGTGCCGGTAGTGCTTTCTCTGTTCGTGCTCTCCAAACAATATCTGCATATCCCTTGGAATTTTCCGGTTTTAGAGCAGAATAAGCTGCAAAGCGTTCATCCCAATTCCCATCTGCCCCGATACCTAAGGCCTCTAAATACCATCGATCTACACCTCCATGTCGCATCGCAAGACTCGCCCAAAGTTTATTCACATTCTCACCGGAAAGATGGCGAAGCGCAATCGCTAATTCACGCCTCACAGATGCATGTTGATCTTTTGCTGCTTTCTCCGCAAGTGCAGACCAAACTGTAAATGGCTTTTGTTTCGCTGCACGAATAGCCATTGCTTTTAGGTTTGGATTAGCTTGATCAAATGCTTTTTGAATAAATTCATCGGAACGAATGCCCTTATTCAATACCCAAAATGCTCGTGCCCTAAAACGGGGATTTTCATGCGTATTAAATTCATTTTCTAACACCTTTTCCGCCTTGGTTCCCATCTTTTGAAGTGCTTGAAAGGCTAAGAAACGCGTTTCTAAATTAGGGTTTTCCAAGGCTTTTAGGGCTGATTCTGGCGTTCTTAGATCAATAGGAATTGATTTATAGGCATGTCCTTCAGGAGCAATTCGGTAAATACGCCCTTTTGCCTGATCACCCGCTTGATGCCCACCTACGCCTGGATCATACCAGTCAGCTATGAAAAGCGATCCATCTGGAGCTGCTGCCACATCAGCAGGTCTAAACCACTGATCTCTTGAGGTAATTAAATTGTTGATTCTAGCTTCATATCCTGCACCCCAGGGAGTAGTGGAATAAGAACGTACCACATTAGGTCCTGCATCAGTGTGGATCATTTGATTTTGGAAGATAGAAGGCAATAAATTTCCTTCATAAATGATCATCCCTGTAGGAGAACCTGCACCGGTTTGCAATAAATTAGGTACCACGCCCGGGTCATTTAAATGCCAGTGACGTAAAGGAATCTCTTTTTCGATGTTTGTTCTGTTTACTGACCAGCCCTCTCCCGTCATTTCATCTACATAACCGTAGTTTCCATGCTCGAAAACGGCGTTGATTCGAACCCCTTTGTTGCCATCATCATCGTTATCTGATTGCCAAAGCCCCCCATAAGAATCCACAGCCACCTCAAAATTATTTCTAAAATTATGACCTAAAACCTCGACTTGGCTACCATCTAGATTGCATCGAAAAACCATACCTTGGCGGTATTTCTTGGGCCCAATGGGATCACCGTCTTGATCCAACACAGGATTTCCTTTTCCATCTAAAAGCTGCTTGCCTTCATTCCCGATATTAAAATACAGTTTTCCGTCTGGCCCAAAAGTAAACGCATGCGCCCCATGATCATGCTGCTCTCCACCAATTCCCGAAAACATCACCTCTTTTCGGTCCGCTTTTCCATCCCTGTTATCATCAAACATTTTCCAGATGTAAGGGCTTTGTGAAACAATGACCATCGAATCTAACACAGCGATTCCCAGTGGAGAATTTATTTCTGGGGATTGGTAAAAAATTTTCCGTGAATCTGCCTGTCCATCACCATCCGTATCTTCTAAAATTAAAATTCGATCCCCTTGTGGATTCGTCGGATTCCCATTAATCCCAGGCCTATAATTGTAGGCTTCTAATACCCAAACGCGACCTTTAGCATCCACATCGATATTAGTGGGATTAATTAGCATCGGTTCAGCTGCGAATAGCTTTAATTCTAAGCCAGCAGGGACTTGTAGAGTTGAAACCTTGGTCTGGACGCTATCAGCTTGCAGTCTCTGAGGCTGAATCAATGTAGGTATGCCTAAGCTTACAAGGCTAATCATGCCCGCTAGGAATAGGAGCGAGGTGTTTTTAGCAAGTTTCATAACATTAACGGATAGTAGAGAAGGTAGTAGGGGTCATAAAAATCGACTCGATTTTCTCAACGATTTTCCCATCTTTTTCTGAATCAGCAGCTACTTGTTTCCATTTAGGATCTTTTACAAAGTTAGCCCAATTCGCCTTAGCAGCCTCTTCTGATGGATGCGCCACGAGATATACTAATTTGCTTTGAACAGCTGGATCTTTTTCTATTGTTGTAAAGTAGGCGATGTTTTTAATATCATGAGATTTTAAAATTTTCATCGTGTGATCTCTGAAACGCGCTAAAATCGCCGGATTTCTACCAGGCAATTGTGTATAGGTTCGCAATTCAAATACTTGATCAACAGAGCCACCTGATGGTTTGATTTTAGGGCTAAAATCCGTCGCATTCATGAACACACTAGTTACTTTTGCGACAATTTTTCCTGTCTCTTCTGATTTTTTTGCAACAGCTTTCCACTCAGGATCGCTACTAAAATGCTTCCAGGAAGAATCGCGTTCGGCTTTAGATGGATAGGCTAAAATATAATAAAGTGCATTTTCCGTATTATTGGTGGGGATCCAATAGCCCACATTGGTCATACCGTGTTTTTCAAAAATTTTCGTCGTATGATTCGTAAACCGTTGAATTAAGGCATCTAATCTACCAGGATGGCAATAATAGATACGCATTTCAAAATAACGGCTGTCTGCTTTTTTTGCGTTTAAAGCGAATGGGAATAGACCCGCACAGAGCAAGGTCAAAAGGATGATTTTTTTCATGTGTTTAAATAGGTTTGAACGAATTTACGGATTTAATCGTCTTTTTAGTAGTTTATCAATCATAAAAAATAGCATCTCCGGTTTTAGTGTTCTCCAGTTCGGAATCTGAAGGTTTCCGCCAAAATTCAGGTAGTAATCTATCTTGTATTTGGCCCATTCCTCCTCCACAAAAGGCGCAAAATGCATTGCCGCAATCCAGCCATCCTCCACATCCTCAAACCATTCTGCATAGTAGTCGTCCTCAAAAGATCCATGAAAATTAAGCACATTCTCTCCTACTAAAATAAAGTGCTTAATCCCTGCATCGACAAAATGATCCACCACGGTTCTTTTCAAGTGCATTACATCATTATGGAGGGTATCATTCCATTCCCCGAATAATTCGATAATGGTATATTTTGCCGTATAATCTGTGAATAGAATTTTGCAAAATAGGGTCTCAGAGCCTATATCATCCCATAAAGGATGAATATAATAGCCATAAATATCATTTTCATAGGTAGTTTGGGAATAATGTCTGCCAAAGAAGGGGGACTTCTTATCCTTTGCAGCCACATAAATAGATTCCCATTGGAACGATGGTTCGATGTTTTGCATGCCCTAATAACCTAAAAAAGGCTTGCAATCGCAAGCCTTTTTTACTATCCTTCAGAGATTAAATTTAAAGAGAAACGGCCTTCTTAAATGTGCCATTGCCATCGAATTCAATCATATATTTTTTAGTGGCCAATTCGATCACCACATGGTAAAACTTCACCACATTATCTACTGAACCACTTGCGCCTTTAACGAAGGCCCAACCGGCATACTTACTGTCTAGGTAGGACTTAACTGTGGCAGGTAAGTCTGAAGCCTTCAATTCTTTTAGGCCCAGATTTGGAGGATTATGACCTGATTTTCCTCCCTGATGTTGAGGAAGAACCTGGAATTTAGCATCCAAATGAATATCTTTTTTAGTGGTGCCTACGGTAACACCTATATGGTATTCAACAATGACAGAATCTTTTAAAATAGCGACAGCGTAATCTAACTTATATCCCGTGTGGTTCGCATTTAAATAGCCAATTAAACCATCTGGCAAAGTTTTTAATTCAATTTTGGTAAAGTTCGGACCTTTTGTATTAACCTCTTTTGTCATTAAAATCTTACCTGTTCCATCAACTACTAAATCATAGGGAACTCCTAGTTTATCAATACGGATATGGTAGACTTCCATGCCTTTCGGATCTTTCACTAAAAAGGCTCTTTTAAATGTATATCCAGAAATGGTGGATTTTACTGACGCAGGTAGATCATTTAAGGCGATTTCTGTAGCTACTGGTGCTGGCCCTTTCTTTCCAGGTTTTCCTTGTAAACCCGTTATTTGGTTTAAAAAAGCACCTGTTTGATCAAAGAAAATAGAATAGTTTTCCTTGTTGAAATTTAATTCTACTCTGAAACCTAATTTTTCACCTTTCGTCTTTTTAAATGCATGTTCGAAGGTTGCTCCTGGAAAATTTGTATCTAAGTAGGTAAGTATTGCAGCGGGCAAGTCTGATTTTGCAATTTTCACGGCCTCTTCCTTAATGATCCCCTTATTGGAGACGACAACTTGAGCCTCCGTAGTAGGTGCAATGACATTTGCGACATAAAGCGAATTTGTTTGAAGAGTTGAATAGTCAACAGAAGTCGCTTTCGGATATACCTTAGATACTGCTTGTGTTACAAGAACAGGGACATCTTGAGGTGCTAGCATTGTAGCCTCTTGTGGTTCTACATTTTGATCTTTTGTACACGCATTTAAAGCGAGTAGGGAAACAAACGCGATTAATGAAATTTTTGTTTTCATGATTTTAAAAGTTGATTTGGTTTATCAAACGGTAAATCTGCTTCAATTATATAGATATTCTTTAAAAAAATAAAAAGGTAAAGCAACTAATCGACGAACGGGCGCATCTAGTCTACAAAATTATCAGTTATTTGATAATTTATAGTACCTTGTATTGCAAAGTACCTTTTGTTTTATATCTTTGCCAAAGATTTAACAAACCACCATGAAAAAACGTCAGCTTCTTGTCCTAATCCTCGTTTTTTGTAGTTTTCAAGCCATGTCCTTAGGCTTCCCTCATCGTTTATACCCTGCGAAGTTTATAAAAAAGACTATCCAAGTTTTTGTTAAAAACTCAAAGAAATAATGTTTAATTTTGGTAGAAAGACTAAAATACTATGAGCTTATTATTTATTGAGTGGAATGCTGACCCTACCATTATTACTCTTTTGGGTTTTCCTATTCGTTGGTATGGTTTTTGTTTTGCTTTAGCTTTTTTAGCCGGTTTTCAGGTCGTGAGTTATATATTCAAAAAAGAGGGGAGACCAGTAGAGCAAGCGGATCAATTATTATTGTACACCATGGTGGGAACAATTGTGGGTGCGCGCATGGGGCATTATTTCTTTTATGAATTTCCTTTACTTTTAGCTGATCCTGTTCGGTTTTTTATCCAAATGATCACCCCTCCATTTTCTGGTTTAGCCTCCCATGGAGCGGCTATTGGTTTATTTACCTCTTATTATTTGTATACTAAAAAGAACAAAGATCAATCCTATTTGTATGTGACTGATCGCATGGTGATAGTTACTGCTTTAGCCGGATTTTTTATTCGATTTGGGAATTTGATGAATTCTGAGATTATTGGAAAACCGACTGATTTGCCATGGGGGTTCAAATTTATGAGGGATTATGATTTTAATCCAAGTGGCTTAGCCGCATTTGTCGTGCCTCGTCATCCCTCTCAATTATATGAGGCGCTATCTTGTTTAGTTATTTTTGCCTTTTTGCTCTGGATGTGGAGCCGTCAAAAACAAAACACACCTAATGGTGTTTTGACTGGGCTTTTTATGATTGTTCTATTTAGTCTTCGTTTTTTTTACGAGTTTTTAAAAGAAAATCAGAGTTCATTTGAGAATAATTTGACACTCAACATGGGCCAAATATTATCCATTCCAGCGGTCCTATTTGGAATAGTGGTACTTGTTTATGCTAAGCGTAAAACTACTTAGTGTAGTCAAAACGCAGGTGGGATAGATTAGGAAGGTGCTTTTTAGGGCGACTCTGTTCGTAATCATAAATCACTTGACCTAGGCTTTTGTAGAAAGGAAAACCAATCGTATCATAATCGTATTTATCATCGTTGAAAATTTCGTCTTCATTGCATAGCAAGACGGCCGTCACAATAAATTCGATTTTTTTGTCAAAATCTACTACATAGGCATTATCTAATAGAAATCCATAGGCATCTCCTACCTTATTATAAATTCGAATGGAGGGATTTATTGTCGCCTGCTTTTCCGATCCATAATACAAGAATTTGCAATAAGCAGCAAATTTGTCTGTGTACTCAGGATTTATTGATTCCTTAGGATACATCGACATGTATCGATACAGAAATTGGTAATCTTCTTTTGAAATTTTGAATTGATCTTCTTTAGCAAAAGCCTCAGGAAGCATTAATCGTTGTAAAAAAAGATGCTGTGCTTGTAATGGATAGGCATTTTTTAGACTAAAGTCTAAGGGATGATCTTCCACTACGCCTTTATCATTCATCGTCCCTTTACCGATTAAAATTGGCTTATTCGCGCCATATGGCCGGTCATTAAATGCTTCTTCTTGCTTATAGAGGGTTTTGCCTTCTGCATTTACCAATTGAATCGGGTTCGTGTATTGATTTTCAATTTGAGGTAAAGAAATGGAGAGTCGATGTGTTATACGTACGCCAGAAAATCCTTTAGATTGCATGGATTCATTAAAAGGTCTTTGGCCTAAAAACTCATATAAACGATTAAAGGCATTATCATCAGAAACCAATAAAATCTTTTTAATATAATGCTCTATAGTAGGTAGGCCTGAAGCCGATGTGGAATCGGTCTTTATTTCAAGCTGAGAAGGGCGGTTTTTTAGCGTATGAAGTGTAATAGATTTATCTATTTTTAAGGCGTTTAGTTTTTCTAAGGCTAAAACACTTGCCGCTAATTTTACCGTACTTGCTGGGTAAAAATATTCGGTTGAATCAGACCGATAAGCATAGGTTGTCAATGTGGGTTTATTTTTTGCATCCCGGTCAATCTGCGTATAGAGAATTTGGAGACGGTATTTTTCAGGATTATCCGTTAGTTTTTTGAATTTATCCGGATGAGAAAGTAATAACTTCTCTAGGATATTAGTGGGCTTTTGAGCGAATGTACTCATGCTGATCAGTAATATAAACAAGAATTTAGGCATAGCTTTTAATGGCATCTGTAATCGTATCAATATCTTTTAATGTCAGACAAACTGGTAAGATGGCGCGGCAACTGGGCGGCGCAGTAATATCGGGATAAGCAAATTGGTTTACTAAAATGCCAGATGATTTGAGGTGTTCGAATAGGCCTGGAGCTTTGGAACAAAAGGCAGGATAACCTGCTTGATAAGTAACTGCCACCTCAAAACCCTGAAGTTTTTCTGCGAAACGACCTGCCAAGACTTTACTCTTTTGAGTTTGCTCTTTGTAAACCTCCATCGATTTCAATCCAGCCTGACAAAAAGCAGGATTAGGTGGAGATGAACCAACCCAAAAGGGATCTTTTTTAATTTCTTGAATATTTTTCTCAGATCCTAAAATTACTCCAGCGGGCAAACCAAACGCTTTTGAAAGAGAGGCCGTTTGAAGTAAATTACCTGTACATGGAAGGTGAATTTCTTGAATACCTATTCGGTGAGACTCGTCCACGATTAAGTAATTACTTGGGTCCATCGCTTTTGCAAACGAGAAATCAAAGGTATTAATCCAAGGAGTACCGATGCCGTCTGAGACTAGAATTTGGCCTTTTTGATGAGTCGAGATCCATTCAGAATAACTCCCGTTGAAAGGTTTGAAGGGATGGCGCCACAGAGCTGGATGCGCTTGAGGTGCCATGTTCAAGGTCAATCCTTTTTGCTGTGCGAATTGGACGGCAATTTGTGCAGCGGCTAAACCGGAGGAACACAAGGCGGCGGCTTCCACGTTAAAATGAACGGCTAAAGCCTGTTCAAAATCCTCCCAAATGCAGAATTGTAAATTGTTGCGACGAGAGCTGCCGAAGTTTTGGGAATACTGTTCTATACCTTCTTTTAAGGCATTTTGAAAGGTAGGATGCGCACCAATATCCAAGTAATTCGTACCTCCGAGCCAAAGGTATTCTGCTCCTTCATAGCTTATTTTCCGTCCTGGAATATGATTTTCTAGCAGCGAATAGCTCATAACAACGTGGCACCCGTTCCAGGTAAATTTGAATAAGTTACCACACCATAATCAATCGTGATGCCTCGTGATATGGTATCATCCACTAAAAGGCAGCCATCCATGTCTACGTAATCTAATAAGGGAAGTAAATGTGCTATGGCAGAACATCCGATCGTCGATTCGGTCATACAGCCCACCATGACTTTTAAGCCGAAAGTTCTGGCTTTTTTTATCATTCGCAAAGCGGGCGTGAGCCCGCCACATTTCATTAATTTAATATTAATCCCATGAAAATAGCCGGCACATTTCTCCACATCAGATTCCAGAATACAGCTCTCGTCCGCAATAATAGGTAGAGTAGATTCTTGGAATACCCGTTTCATTCCATCCCAGTTATCCGCTTTCAAGGGCTGTTCAATGAATTCTACTCCTAATTTTTCTAGTTCAGGGGCGAAATAAATGGTTTGTTCAACAGACCAGGCAGTATTCGCATCGACTCTGAATACCGCATTTGTTTCGCGGCGCAAAGCTTCTACGATTTCCAAATCGTCTGGAGTGCCTAGTTTGATTTTATAGAGAGGGAAGGGGGTCTCCTTCATTTTGGCAACCATTTTCTCCACTTTATCCATACCGATTGTGTAATCTGTGATGGGATTATTAGAGATATCTAAGTCCCATATTTCGTAAAGTGGCTTATTATGCGTCTTACCCCATAGGTCCCAATAGGCCACATCCAGCGCACAAAGTGCGAACGGATGTTTATCTAGTAACGACTTGGACATCATTGCCCAAAAATCACTTGGATGGGGAAGAATATCGTGTGGCAATAAATCGATTATTGATTCAATCTGAGCCTTCATTTTTTCCATCGTAACCCCATAATAAGGGGTCTCAGTTGCCTCTCCAAATCCACTTTTACCATGCCAACTCAATTCTACAATTAAGGTAGGCTGCACATCTCTCGATTCGTGTGCAATCGTGAAGGTGTGTTTTAGGGGAAGATCGAAAGTATGAAGTTTCAGTTCCATACGCGTTTATTTGAGTGGAATATAGGGTAATTTTTTCGATTTATCACCTGCTTTTTGCCAAACTAATCCATCCGCCCGCGACCAATTAATCAAGTCCCCTGATCCATTATGGGCTAAAACTTCTCCATTTTCCACAGGGATCCATTGGTCTAATTCAGCGGATGGTTTAGGTAGGAATTTGATTTCTTTCACCTGGTACTCCGGCCATTCGCCTGATACCCAAGGAAGGAAATACACCCAAAAACAGGTTAAAGTTGAAATAGGGTTTCCTGGGAAAGCAAAAACTACTTTTCCATCTGGACGAGTAGCCACTAACAAGGGTCTGCCTGGTTTTTGGGAAATTTTATGGAAAACGGTTTCGAAACCTGCTTCCGCTAATACTCCTGGAATTAAATCTTTTTTGCCCGCTGAAACGCCACCAGACAATAAAATGATATCATTCGATTCCAATGCCTTATCGATACTAGATTTAATTTTTTCGGCTGAATCGGCTAGGTGGCTAGAATTGGCTTTGAACCCTTTTGACAAAAGAACCGACTTCAGCATCATCACATTCGAACTACGAATCTGGTGATCAGCTGGAGTTTCGTGCAACCCTACGATCTCATCGCCTGTGGAGAAAATATGCACGTGTGGCTTCGATTCCACCTCTATATGGGCTTTACCTACCGTCGCCGCAATCGCAATTTCTACAGGCCCAATCTTGGTTCTTTTCTTCACCAAAACGGAACCCGCTGGCGCATCCGCCCCTTGTAAATGAATATGTTGCCCTTTTTCTAAAGGGGTTTTGCCGATATAATTGGCTATCTTTTTTTCAATGCTAAGATCTTCGATTTTGATGATTGCCTCTGTTCCTCGAGGAGCCGTAGCGCCTGTCATTATTTCTAAGGCCCCATCCGTTTTCTTAATGGCTTTCACAGGTTCGCCTGCAAATAAAATGCCCTCAATCTTCCAAGTAGGTGCGGTGATATCTTTTACGGCGATTCCGTCCATCATGACACGGTCAAAGGGAGGGAAATCGCGATCTGCCACGATTTTTTCGGCGATGTTCATTCCTAGCGTTTTTGCCAAAGGCATTTTCTCTGTACGGAAAGGAATGGTAATGTTTTTTAAAAGTTCAATCGCTTCAAGTGGGCTAATCATGTGTTGTGTTTTATCGTATTTGATAAATTTCGCTATTTTTTGCTAATTCTCCCGTATTTTTGTCTTCTAAATTTCAAATCAGCTATGTCAACAGACTTTTCTCACTTGCAATCGGATGGCACCCCAGGAATGGTGGATGTAAGTGCAAAAAACGAGACGGTTCGAGAAGCGAAAGCGCAATCCATTGTTTATTTAGGAGCCGAAATTGTCCAACATTTTGAGGAAGCTGGCTGGCAAAATAAGAAGGGGAGTATCCTTCAAACGGCAATTATTGCTGGTACGATGGCCGCGAAAAAGACCTCTGATTTGATTCCTTTGTGCCATCCTTTGGGATTAGATTCCTGCAAATTCGAGACAGAAGTGCAGGAAGATCAAATTATCTTTACCTGCATCTGTCGCTTAGAAGCGAAAACTGGGGTAGAAATGGAAGCGCTTGTGGGAGCTTCAGTAGCCGCTTTAACGGTTTACGATATGTGTAAATCGGTATCCAAAGGCATCGTGATAAAAGAAACGAAACTGATTTCTAAATCAGGCGGTAAATCCGATTTTCAAGCCTAACATGTCCTCTCACCACATCATTCGAGATAAGCAAGAACCCGCGCTAATTATCGCGAATGGGGAGGCATGTTCGCTGAATTTGGTGGAGCAATTATTAGAGTGGTCACCTACGGTAGTGGTGCTCGATGGGGCTTTGGAAAGAGTCATCTCCTTAGGCATCAAAGTCGATGTCTGGTTAGGAGATTTCGATCATTCGAATGTGGCAGATTACCGTGATTACCCTTTGAAAAAAATCCATACGCCGGATCAAAATTTAACCGATCTAGAAAAAGCTTTTGAATACTTAATTGAGGAGGGTTATCCGGCCGTTAATGTCGTTTGGGCGTCTGGAAAACGGATGGATCATACGCTGAATAATTTTCATTCGCTTGTTCGCTATGGACGTAAACTGAAGATTGTATTCTTTGACGATTATTCCACTTCCTATTTATTGCCCTCGAGTTTCGAAAAGTGGTATTCGGCGGGAACGCCTATTTCGTTGATTCCGTATGGAGAGGCGAAAAACGTTATTTCCACTGGCTTAAAATACGATTTAAATCATCCCTTGTTAAAACTAGGAACTCAAACAAGTTCGAGTAATGAAGCACGCGAAGATGGAATCGTGAAAATTAGCTACGAGGACGGGGCGCTTATTTTGATGGAGTGCCACGATTAATTTTGTCCTGATCAGCTGGCTTGTAAAAGATCGGCCTCGAAGAAACCTCAGGAAAATAATTCTGCTCCACCCAATTTCCCGGAAAATCATGCGGGTATTTATAATCCGCCCCATAATTCAAATCTTTCATCATTCGCGTGGGTGCATTGCGTAAATGCAAAGGCACAGGCAAATCCCCCGTTTGATCTACGTAGGCCATGGCTTTGTTGATGGCGTTGTAGGCTGAATTACTCTTAGGCGAAGTCGCTAAATAAATAACGGTTTGCGATAAAATGATGCGTGACTCGGGATTCCCAATCACTCTGATCGAATCAAAGCAAGACTGGGCTAGCAGTAGTGCATTTGGATTAGCTAAGCCGATATCTTCAGAGGCAAGGATTAATAGTCTTCGCCCAATGAATTCTAATGATTCACCACCCGCTAACATTCTAGCTAGCCAGTAAACCGCTGCATCCGGATCCGATCCTCGGATCGATTTGATGAAAGCCGAAATAATATCGTAATGTTGTTCTCCGTCTTTATCGTATTGCGCCAGATTCTTCTGTAATCTTTCAGTGACTAGGGCATTGGTTACTTCGAGCTCGTTTCCGCCTTCGGTTGTGATTAATAACTCAAAAAGATTCAATAATTTCCTTCCGTCTCCACCCGAAAAATGGAATAAAGCATCGGTCTCCTTAAGGGTTATGGTTTTATTCTTAAAAAGAGAATCGGTTGCGATGGCTTTGGAAAGCATCTGATTCAGGTGCTCATTCGAAAGCGATTCCAACACATAGACTTGGCAGCGTGATAAAAGGGCCGAAATAACCTCGAAGGACGGGTTTTCTGTCGTTGCACCCACCAAGGTGACGATTCCTTTTTCTACGGCATTTAGAAGCGAGTCCTGTTGGGATTTCGAAAAACGGTGAATCTCATCGATGAATAAGATAGGTGATTGTGCCTCGAACATGCGATTCTTCTTCGCTAATTCTAGGGTCTCTCGTACTTCTTTCACCCCAGATTGCACTGCAGAAAGTGAGTACATGGTCCGTTTTAAAGCACCTGCTAAAAGATTTGCCAACGTCGTTTTTCCCACACCCGGAGGTCCCCAAAGAATGCAGGAAGGTAAATGCCCCGCCTCAATCGCTTTTCGCAAAGGTGCATTAGCACCCACCACCTTTTCTTGGCCGATGTATTCATCCAATATAGTAGGGCGCATTCGTTCTGCGAGGGGCTGCATCATGATTCGAAGTTACGGGAATTTTGTAAAATAGAAATAGAATTTGTAGCTTGACGTCCTAAATAAACCTATCAATTATGAATCATTCTAGACGTTCCTTTTTACGCAATTCGGCCATGGGACTAGGGGCTTTGGCCTTCGCTTCTCCAGCCTTGCAAGCTCTAGCAGCTGCTAAATACAAGAAATTAGTGGGAGTTCAATTATACTCTATTCGCGAGGACATGCGCAAAGATCCACAAGGCACCTTAAACGCTTTGGCAGAAATGGGCTACAAATATGTAGAGCATGCGAATTACATCGGCCGTAAATTTTATGGTTGGGAAGCAAAAGAATTCAAAAAGCGCCTAGATGATTTAGGGATGAAAATGCCTTCAGGTCACACAGTAATGGGCAAACCTCATTGGGATGATGCGAAAAAAGACTTTACTGACCTTTGGAAATATACGGTAGAAGATGCCGCTGTCATGGGTCAAGAATTAGTCATTAGTCCGTCTATCGATATGGGGATTCGCAAGGATAAGAACCTATTATTAAAGTATATGGATATCTTTAATAAGTCGGGTGAATTATGCCAAAAATCGGGCATGCGTTTCGGCTACCACAATCACGATTTCGAGTTCTCTGAGAAACTAGATGGTGAATTATTATATGACATCATGTTGAATAATACAGATCCTACGCTGGTTGCTCAACAATTAGATATAGGTAATATGATTAACGGAGGAGGAGTTCCTTCCGAGGTCATGAAGAAATTCCCAGGTCGTTTCGTGTCGATGCACGTGAAAGATGAGGTACCATCATCCGCTGGACATGAGAAATTCGAATCCACTATTTTAGGTAAAGGTTCTGGCCAAATCGACGTTCAAGCCTTAGTTAAATTAGGGGACAAAGAAGGTGGAACCAAACATTTTATTATCGAACAAGAATCATACCAAGGATTAAAGCCATTGGATTGTATGAAGCAAAATATTGCGATCATGCGTGGATGGGGATACAAATAAAAAAAATACTATGAAAAAAATTGTTTTAATCAGCTTATTAGCTGCTCCCTTTTTAGCGGATGCGCAATCTAATTTAAAACCGGTCATCGCTCAAAAAGCAGATGCCATGAAAGACAAGGTTATCGCTTGGCGTCGTGATTTTCACGAACATCCTGAATTAGGTAACCAAGAAGTGCGTACAGCTGGAATCGTCGCAGCACATTTACGTTCCTTAGGCATCGAGGTGCAAGAAAAAGTAGCCAATACAGGCGTAGTGGGAATTCTGAGAGGTGGAAAACCAGGTCCAGTCGTTGCTTTACGTGCGGATATGGATGGTTTGCCGGTATCAGAGCGTGCAGATATTCCTTTTAAATCTAAAGTTGTAACAGATTTTAATGGCCAAAAAACAGGCGTAATGCATGCCTGCGGTCATGATTCTCATGTGGCTATATTAATGGGGGTTGCGGAAATTTTAGCCTCAGAGAAAGCGAATTTAGCTGGAACTGTGAAATTCATTTTCCAACCGGCGGAAGAAGGCGTTTACAATGACAAAGGCGAGACCATTCTAGCGGGTGCTGAATTAATGGTGAAAGAGGGCGTGCTAGAAAATCCAAAAGTCGACGTGATCTTCGGTTTACACATTGGTGCTGGAAATGATAACGGTGTGATTGAATACAAACCAGGTGCAACGATGGCAGCTGTGGATCAATTAGACATTAAGGTCAAAGGAAAACAAGCGCATGGCGCAAGTCCATGGACTGGAATTGACCCGATTGTGATATCATCTCAAATTGTGATGGGGCTACAAACAATCGTGTCGCGTTCAGTTAATATCACAGAAGATCCCGCGATTGTTACCGTGGGTGCAATTCACAGTGGTATTCGCCAAAATATCATTCCGGAATCTTCTCATATGATTGGAACCATTCGGACTTTTGGCACAGCACAACGTGAATTAGTACACAAGCGCATTAAAGACATCGCAACTAATATTGCTGAAAGTGGTGGGGGAAAAGCGGATGTGACGATTGGAACAGGATATCCTATGACTTATAATGATCCGCAATTGGTAGAAAAAATGTTGCCTACTTTGCAAGGTGTGAATGGTAAAGATCGGGTAAGAACTGTTCCAGCGCACACAGGTGCAGAGGATTTCTCCTTCTTCCAACAAAAAGTTCCTGGGTTCTTCTTCTTTTTAGGAGCAAGACCTGATAACAAAAAGGCGAACGAGGTGGCAGGTCACCACACACCAGACTTTTACTTAGATGAAAGTCAATTCCAAGTTGGGGTTAAAGCTCTGGGTAGTTTAGTTGTGGACTACATGGACATGGCGCAACCGAAGAAAAAGAAATAGATTTTAAGAGACGCGATTTTCGCGTCTCTTTTTTTACCAATAGTTTCTTGAAAATCTGATTAAGGCTAAAAAATAATTCGAACTACCCTAGGTAGACTAGGGCCATTGAGCCCTTTTATCAATGCAATTACAAAAAAATAAATTTAACATGTACAAACACGTATCGTATCTCTGGGATGACGCAAAAGCAGCTGCGCTTGCCGGAAATGAAGTCGACCTATTCATCTACCGTTCCAATATTCTAGGAGCGGATTTACGCATTACCAATTACGGTGGCGGAAATACTTCCGTAAAAATACAGGACAAGGATCCTTTAACGGGATCTGAGACGGAAGTAATGTGGATTAAAGGATCGGGTGGAGATATCGGGACTTTGAAGAAGTCAGGTTGTGCGGCTTTGTACATGGATCGTTTGCTTTCATTAACTAATGTGTACCGAGGTTTGGATCACGAAGATGAAATGGTTGAATTGTTTAATCATTGTATTTTTGATTTATCATCCAAAGCCCCATCCATCGATACGCCTCTGCATGGATTTTTGCCATTTAAACACATTGATCATTTGCATCCGGACGCCGCAATAGCGATTGCGGCTTCGAAAGATGGTGAGCAAATCACGAAAGACTTATTTGATGGGCAGATCGGTTGGGTAGGCTGGCAACGTCCGGGTTTTGACTTAGGATTGCAATTAAAAGCCTGTTTGGAAGAAGCAGCTTCACGTGGTATCCAATTGCGTGGAATCATGTTAGGCTCCCATGGATTATTTACCTGGGGCGATACGTCTTACGAATGTTATCTGAATACATTAGAAGTCATAGAGAAATGTGCGGAATACATTGAATCTAAAACGGCGAACGTTTTTGGAGGAGCTCGTATGTCATCGTTTTCTTCAGAGGAGCGCCTTGTTAAGGCAGCTTCTCTGGCACCGGTTTTACGTGGTTTCTGTTCTTCCCACGTTCAAATGGTGGGACATTTCTCCGACGATGAGCGCGTATTACAATTTATCAATTCGAACGATTTATATCGTTTAGCTCCTTTAGGAACTTCTTGCCCTGACCACTTCTTGCGGACTAAAATTTCGCCAATGGTGTTGGGATCAGATGTTTCGGTAGAGGCCTTGACGCCTTTGTTCGAAGAATACCGACAGATGTATGCGTCTTATTACGAAAGCTGCAAGCATTCGAATTCGCCAGCGATGCGAGATCCGAATCCCGTTGTGATTTTATACCCGGGTGTGGGGATGTTTACGTTTGCCAAAGACAAGCAAACTGCCCGTGTTGCCGCTGAATTTTATACCAATGCCATCAATGTGATGCGCGGCGCGGAGGCAATCTCTTCTTACACTTCTTTACCTCGTCAGGAGGCATTTAATATCGAATATTGGTTATTAGAAGAAGCAAAACTTCAACGCATGCCGAAGCCAAAAGCTTTGTCAGGTCGTGTGGCGTTTGTCACAGGATCTGGTGGAGGAATCGGAAAAGCGATTGCCAAAAAAATGGCTCAAGAAGGCGCTTGTGTGATACTAAATGATGTGAATTCAGAACGATTAGCGGAGGCTAAAGCCGAGTTTATTGGTTTATTCGGGAAGGATGTCGTTTCGACAGTGATTGCTGATGTAACAAATCAGGAATCCATTGAGGAGGCGATGAAGCAAGCAGCATTGGATTTTGGTGGGGTAGATATCATCGTTAATAATGCGGGTATTTCGATTTCAAAAGGAATCTTGGAGCACACGCAGGCTGATTGGGATAAATTATATGATATATTAGTGAAGGGTCAATACTTGGTTTCACAGGCGGCAATTGCCGTGATGCGCAAGCAAGGATTGGGTGGCGATATTGTAAACATTGTATCGAAGAATGCTTTTGTGGCTGGACCTAATAATGTGGGTTACGGTTCTGCAAAAGCAGCACAAGCACACATGACGCGATTATTAGCTGCTGAATTAGGACCGGATCACATTCGCGTGAATACGGTAAATCCAGATGCGGTGATTGCCGATTCTAATATTTGGGCAGGCGGTTGGGCTGAAGGTCGCGCGAAAGCCTATGGCATTACAGTCGCTGAACTACCAGCTTATTACGCAAAACGTACGCTGTTAAATGAGTCAATCTTGCCGGATGATATTGCTAACGCCTGCTTCGCATTCGTGGGGGGCTTATTGAATAAGTCAACAGGAAATGCTATAAACGTAGACGGAGGTGTAGCTGCAGGATTTTTAAGATAATAAAATGAATATTTCGAGCCATAACGATGCTTTGTTAGCGCAGCATACGCGCAGATTGGATTTCTTGAAATCCGAGGTGAATTTACCAGCTGGTATTCTACAGAAGTTAAAGGATTTTCAAATCGCTATTCCTTCTTGGGCCTTAGGCACGGGAGGAACACGTTTCGGCCGTTTCTCCGGCGGAGGCGAACCCCGTAATCTGGAAGAAAAAATTGCGGATGTCGGTTTATTGCATGCTTTGAATCAGTCTTCGGGGGCTATTTCGTTACATATTCCATGGGATATCCCGACGGACCCTGCGGCGATACGCTCTCTAGCAGCCCAACACGGTTTGGCATTCGACGCGGTGAACTCGAATACCTTTCAAGATCAAGCTAATCAAGCACATTCCTATAAGTTTGGATCTTTACAACATGTTTCTGCCGCGACTCGTAAGCAGGCGATAGATCACAATATTGAGGTGATCAAGCACGGGGTCTCTTTAGGATCTAAGGCGTTAACCGTTTGGTTGTCAGATGGTTCTTGTTTCCCAGGTCAATTGAATTTCCGTCATGCCTATGAGCGTACGGTGGATAGTTTGCGGGAGATTTATGCGGCACTTCCATCGGATTGGGCCTTGTATTTAGAGTACAAAGCCTACGAACCTCACTTCTATTCGACGACAGTGGGGGACTGGGGTGCGTCGTATTCGATGGTCAATAAATTAGGGCCACAAGCAAAGACTTTGGTGGATTTAGGACATCATTTACCGAATGCTAACATCGAACAAATCGTTTCGATTTTGTTGATGGAAGGTAAATTAGGTGGATTCCACTTCAACGATTCGAAATACGGTGATGATGATCTAACGGCTGGTTCGATTAAGCCGTATCAATTATTCTTGATCTTCAACGAATTAGTAGACGGGATGGACGCAAAAGGAATGAATCATGCCAAAGACCTTGGCTGGATGATCGATGCCTCTCACAACGTAAAAGATCCATTAGAAGATTTATTGCAATCGGTGGAGGCGATTCAAATTGCCTATGCGCAGGCCTTATTGGTAGACCGCGCGGCTTTAGAAGCAGCCCGTGAAGCTAATGATGTGGTGCGTTGTCAAGAGCTTTTACAAGCCGTATTCCGAACCGATGTACGCGCTTTAGTGGCACAAGCACGTTTGGAATTAGGTGGTGCTCTTGATCCAATCGCCTTGTTCCGTCAGGAGAAAATGCGCGAGCAATTAATCGTGGCGCGGGGTGCTAAAACAGTAGCGACGGGTTTATAAGATGAGCTTTAAAACACCAGTTATCGCGGTATTTGATATTGGGAAGACCAATAAGAAGGTCTTTCTTTGGTCAACAACTTTCGAAATTGTGTTTGAAAAGCAGCAGACTTTCGATGAGATTATAGATGAGGATGGATTTGCTTGCGAGGATTTAGGGGCACTTCAACAATGGATTGTTTCCACCTTTGCTGAGCTATGTCAACTACCTGAATTTGAAATTATTGGATTAAATTTCTCCGCTTATGGCGCGTCCTTCGTCTATGTAGATCGGGTGGGCGAGCCTATAGCACCTCTGTATAATTATTTAAAACCTGTTTCGAAACCATTTTCGTATTCGGAGCATGGCGGTAAGGAAGAGTTTGCCCGCAAGACAGCTTCACCAATCTTGGGGAATTTGAATTCGGGTTTGCAGGTGTATGAATCCACCTTTCGACCTTTTTGGCCTGAGGTTTTCAAAGCGGTCCATTTTCCTAATTACCTTGCTTCTCTGTTTACAGGAAAGTTTTTATCTGAAATCACGTCCATCGGTTGTCATACCGCATTGTGGGATTTTGATTTAGGTCAATACCATCCTTGGGTTTCCTCTATTCAGGATCGATTAGCTCCTATTTCGAGTGAAGGATTCCTAGCCATCGACGGGATTAACTACGGACTAGGTTTGCATGATTCGTCAGCGGCACTTGTTCCTTATTTACGAACGATTTCAGATGAATTTGTTTTGTTATCTACTGGAACTTGGTGCATTGCGATGCACCCATTTAATGAATCGCCTTTAAGCGCCGAGGAATTAGCGGAAGATGTCTTGTGCTATTTACAGCCGAATGGAAAACCTGTGAAGGCCTCTCGGCTATTCGGTGGGCATTTTCACGAGGATCACGTAGCTAGAATGGAGGCGCATTTTGGTGGTTCCTATAAAGAATTGACGTTTTCGGAACGGGTATTTTCACTTTCTAGCAGGGATTCTTCTGTTTTCGAATGTGCCTTTGCTTCACGTGATTTACATGATTTCCCGGATTTAGCTTCGGCGTATGATCAATTCATGGTAGATTTGGTAGGTCAACAAATCTTTAGTTTGAACCTGTTGCTGAAAGATGCTCCGGTCAAACAATTGCTGGTGGATGGCGGTTTTAGTAAAAATGAATGGTACATGCGCTTATTAGCACATGCTTTGCCAAAAGTGGAGGTTCATGCGGCGGAAGTAGCGCAAGCGAGTGCTTTAGGTGCTGCATTGATGGTATACGATGGGGAAACACCCAAGAATTTAATTCAATTGAAACGATTTTAAGATGCGCGTAGCTCTGTTTGTTCCTTGTTACATTGACCAATTCTATCCGCAGGTTGCGGTGGCGAGTTTGGAATTGTTAGAGAAACTGGGCTGCGAAGTCGTTGTTCCATCAGAGCAAACCTGCTGTGGCCAACCCATGGCTAATTCTGGTTTTGCATCAGCAACGGAAGGATGCGATGCGAATTTTACACATAATTTTGAAGGATTTGATTACATCGTGGGGCCTTCAGGATCCTGCGTATTACACTTAAAAGAACATCATCCATCTGAGAAAATTCGGAATTCCGTTTATGAAATTTGTGAGTTTTTGACCGATGTCTTGAAAGTAAAAAGCTTGTCTTCGACCTTTCCTCACCGCGTCGGATTACACCAAAGTTGCCACGGACAGCGCGGCTTACGACTTAGTTCGATGTCTGAGCGCAATGAAAAACCTTTTTCGAAATTAGAAGATTTATTGGGATTAGTGGAGGGTGTTGAAATTTTAAAGCCCAAGCGCGCCGATGAATGCTGCGGATTCGGCGGAACTTTTTGTGTTTCAGAAGAAGCTGTTTCGGTGAAAATGGGACAAGACCGCATCAAAGAGCACGATGCAAATGACGTAGAATTTATAACAGGTGCAGATACCTCGTGTTTGATGCACATGGAAGGAATCCTGCGACGTCAGGGTTCGAAAGTTCAGGTTAAACATATTGTTGAAATATTGAATCATGCTTAGTCATTCAGAAGCTTCTGAGAATTTCATTGCGGATGCTGAGCGGACCGACTGGCATGATGAGACTTTATGGTTTGTTCGTGCCAAGCGTGACAAGGCCTCCAAAGTTTTACCTGAATGGGAGGCCATGCGAGAAAATGCCTCACAAATCAAAGATCATACGTTAGCGAATCTAGGGGAATATTTACAAGCCTTTGAGGCCAAAGCCATAGCAAACGGAATCCATGTCCATTGGGCAGCTGATGCCGCAGAACATAATGCGATTGTACATAGTATCATCGCCGCTCAAGGATCAAAAACGATTGTCAAAAGCAAGTCCATGTTGACCGAGGAATGCCATTTGAATGACTATTTGGCTTCCAAAGGAATAGAGGTAGTGGATACCGATCTAGGCGAGCGCATCGTTCAATTTAGAAACGAAGCACCTAGCCATATTGTATTGCCTGCAATTCACCTAAAGAAAGAAGATGTGGGCGAAACTTTTCACCAACATTTAGGAACGCCGAAAGGAAATAAGGATCCACAATTCTTAACTGAAGCGGCTCGTCAACATCTCAGAGGGCACTTTTTGGCGTCCGAGGTAGCGATTACGGGTGTGAATTTTGCGGTTGCCGAAACAGGCGAGTTTGTCGTTTGTACAAATGAGGGCAATGCGGACATGGGGGCACATTTAGCTAAAGTTCACATTGCTTGCACGGGTATCGAAAAGATTATACCTAAGCGAGCAGATCTAGCTGTTTTTTTACGTTTGCTGGCTCGCAGCGCTACGGGCCAGTTGATTACCACCTACTCCTCTCATTTCCATAAGCCACGTGAAGGACAGGAAATGCATATCATCTTGTTAGACAACGGTCGAACGCGCCAACTCGCCGATCCGAAATACAAGAATTCGTTAAAATGTATCCGCTGTGCGGCTTGTTTCAATACCTGTCCGGTTTACAGAAGGAGTGGGGGACATAGCTATCACCAACCGGTGGCTGGACCGATCGGATCCATTTTGGCACCCAACATTGATAAAAAAGCGAATGCAGATTTGCCTTTTGCAAGCACACTGTGCGGATCTTGTTCAAACGTCTGTCCAGTCAAGATTAATATCCATGAGCAATTGTGGTTTTGGCGTCAGGATTTAATGGAGGCAGGATTAGCTCCGGTAGGAAAAACGATTGGAATGAAATTGATGGCCTTCACGTTAGCAAATCCGGTGATTTATCGAATAGGAGGATCGCTGATGCGTAGATTTTCGGGACTTTTAAATTCAAGTTTGAATCCTTGGTATAAACAACGCGAAATGCCGGTGGCACCAAAAGAGAGTTTTCAAGAATGGTATAAAAAACGATGAGCGCAAGAGATCAGATTTTAGGAAAAATCGAACCGTTAGCGGAAGTCAAACATCCGGGGGCGTTTCAGGGTTCATCGGAAGACTTTGATTTCAAAGCTTCATTAGAAGTGGTGGGTGCTCGAGTGGTTTCACCAAAGGAACTTGAGTATATATTTCCCAATAGACAACGATTTGAAAAGACTCAGGAAGGATTAAGTCTGGCAGAGGTAGAGGTACTAGAAATTGATGGTGAATTTGGTGTGGCTGAAAATGGCGCAATCTGGTTAACAGAAGAGGCGTTGCCACATCGTGTAGCGCCGTTCATATGCCAACATTTGGTCATTCATGTACAGAAAATTGTGCCGAACATGCACGCGGCTTATGAGGAGCTAAAGAATCCTTCCTCAAGTTTTGGTTTGTTCTTGTCAGGACCATCTAAAACGGCTGATATTGAACAATCGCTCGTGATTGGAGCACATGGGGCTCGCAGTTTGACGGTGGTAATCCACACATAATTTCTTAAATTTGCTTAGTATGAAGCAAATCGTCTTATTTTTCTTTTTAACTATTCACTTAACTGCAAATGCTTTTGAGGGGACAAAAGAGAAAATCCAACGCTACAAGCCTTACATTGATTCCTTGTCTGCACACTACGGAATTCCTACTAAACTTATTATCGGAGTAGGGATTTGTGAATCCGGTTTTGGCCAATCCAAACAATCCATTAAGCAAAATAATTACTTCGGATTGCGCGGAAAATATTCCAGAAAAAAGAAGTCTAGTTTTAAATTTTATAACCGTCCAGAAGAAAGTATGGTCGATTTTTGCGAGGTTTTGGCCAGCAAAAAATATTATCTGAAATTAAAGGGTGATCCAGATGCGATGAAATGGACAAGAGCGATGGCAAAGGCACGTTATGCGGCAAATGCGAAGCGTTGGATAAGCTTAATGAAAAAATCTTTTGCGCGGATAGATTAAGATGAAAAGGTTTTATTTGTTTTGGGCGGCGATTGGTTTCATTTTAGCGTGTTCTGCGCTGTATTTATATAGTTATATTCCTGTCACGTATTTAGTAGCGGACCAAGAAATCAAGAAGTTATTCGAGATAGAAACACCCGTGCAAAGAGTAGAGAAAATAAGAGAAGCATCGAAAATTGACACGATTCCTACGTATATAGTTCCTAAGGATACGGCAAAAATGGTTTACTCTGACATCCCAGAGCCTGTTTTGCCTGATTCTAGTCTAGACGATTCTACTCATCATCGGGTTATTTTAATAGGAGATTCTGAAGCGGGAGGAATAAAAAATGTATTAAATGATTATTGCCAAAGCAACGGTCATAAGCTTGTCGCCACCGTGGAATGGGCTTCAGCTACCACGTTGAACTTTGCAAAGTCGGATACCATTTCTAAAATTATTAAACGTTATCGACCTACTTTCGTTTTTGTTTTATTTGGACTTAATGAAGTTTTAGCTAAGGACTATTCTACCAGAAAGGCCCTCGCTAAATCTTTTCATAAACGATTAAATGGACTTCCTTACGCTTGGATTGGTCCTACGAATTGGGGGTATGATTATGTTGTCTCTGATGCATTTCAGGCGGCTGCAGATTCTGCTGCTTTCTTTTCCTCGAAGCACTTAATATTGCCTAAAGCAACCGATGGTCGCCACCCTTCTTTGCCTGGATACCGAATTTGGATGGGAAATGTGGCAAATTGGTTACAAGAATCGAGTCGTTGGAAAATGCGGATGATGCCACCGGAACGTTTTGGCTATCCTAAAAAATACAAAGCAATTGTCTTAAATGCAGCAGATTACAGAGGTTATTGAAAAGGCGATTGGGTCGATCCCAATTGAGCAGCTCCTTCGTGATTTTATGCTGTATTCCACGAAAGAGCCGTGGTTTTTTACGGAGTTTTCATTCCTTTTTGTCTTCGGTATTTTTCTTTTTTTTTATGCGATTCTATTCACTCAGAATGCTCTTCGTAAAGTCTATTTGATCGCCTTTAGTATATTTTTCTATTATAAATCAAGCGGTCCCTTTTTAGGTTTGTTCCTATTTCAAATTCTGGTAGACTACTTTTTTGCCCGGAAAATTGAACGAACAGAAGGAAGCGCAAAACAGGTTTGGACATTTTTCGCTGTCCTTTTTAGTCTGTCCTTTTTACTTTATTTCAAGTATGCTAATTTCTTAATTGAAAATACGAATTGGCTATTATTAACGCATTTCGAGCCAGTAGATTTATTTCTGCCTATAGGTATATCTTTTTACACTTTTCAGTCGATTTCCTATCTAGTAGATGTCTATCGAGGAGAGATACGCGCCTCTGAAAACATAACGGATTATGCCTTCTACATGACTTTTTTTCCTCATTTAGTGGCAGGTCCAATCGTTAGAGCAAAAGATTTTTTAGGCCAAGTTAATGCTCCAGAAAGCCCGGATGCACGGAGATATAAAGAGAGTTTGTTCCGAATTACCATAGGACTTTTAAAGAAACTATTAATTGCGGATTACCTAGGTAAATACGTTGATATGGTTTTCGAAAATCCAGCATTTTACACCGGAGGAGAGAATATTTTAGCCGCCCTTGCCTACAGTTTTCAGATCTATTTTGATTTTTCAGGCTATTCAGATATCGCGATAGGACTAGCAATATTGTTGGGATATCGGTTAAAAGAGAATTTTGATAATCCTTATGGTGCGTCAAACGTGACCGAATTTTGGCGTAAATGGCATATTTCGTTGTCCTCCTGGTTACGTGATTACGTGTATATTCCTTTAGGCGGGAATCGGAAAGGGGAGTTTAATACCTATCTATTTTTATTGATTACGATGCTGGTGGGTGGTTTTTGGCACGGAGCGAGTTGGAAGTTTGTGGCCTGGGGAGCCGCGCATGGTTTGGCATTAGCGCTTCACAAATGGCTCAACAAATACTTGCCTGAAGGTAAATGGATGGAATTTATAGGTGGAATTTTAACGTTTTGCTTTGTTACGTTCTGTTGGATTTTCTTCCGGGCAAAAGATTTTGATGTTGCGTTAACTATCTTAAAACAAATCACTTACGCTACGTCAGAGCTTGATTTTATGGGTTTCTGGTTTTCTCGAAATCAACTCGCTATCTTGCTATTAACGTTACTGGTTTGGATTTTGATTCCTTCTGCTTGGAAGAAAAGAGGATTTGAGTGGAGTTTTTACATTCCTTCCTTTTTCTGGTTTTTCTTTCTATTAGTCGCTTTGCAATTCATTATTCAGTTTCGTGACACCTTAGTTCAACCCTTTATCTATTTTCAATTTTGAGGTATGTTATTCTGCTTTTTGGGCTTATTTCGTTACCTCTCAAAGCGGAGTTAGATTCGTTACAAGTCTGTCTTCCTTGCAATGAAATTCAACAGGATTCTTCTTTGGCTTTGCTTTCAACTAAATGGGAATCGGGAGATTTAAAGGTCTTGCATCTAGGAGATTCCCATGTGCAGATTGGCCATTTTTCGGGAGAGATTAAGCGCTTATTGCAGGCCAAAAACGCGGGCATTCATTTCCCCTATCCACTAGCGAAAAGTGTGGATGGTCGACTATTTAAAACAAAAGCATCCGGTAATTGGACAGGGATTTCGGTCCTAAAACCGGCCTCAGGAGTAAATATCGGTTTAACTGGATATGCCGTTTCTACTCGGGATACAGCAGCGAAAATTCAGTGGATAGCAAAAGATTCCTTGCTTTCTTTCAAACGTGTTCGTATTTGGACTGAATCAGATTCTTGTGCCTTTCAACCATATTTAGGTTCGGGATTCATACAAGTTAATCAGCAACAAAATGGGCGAATGAGATATTATGACTTCGAATCCGCTTCAAGCGTTAGTCAATTTATTCTGTCTTTACGTAATATCGGTATTGGGGATCAATTCATTTTGCATGGAATTGAATTGCCAGCAGAGGAAAATGGCATTGACTATATAGATTTAGGTGTATCAGGGGCGCAGTTTACACATGTCAAGTCGAGGGCCAATTTGGTGTTTGATCAGATTAAAATCCTTCAACCAGATTTGATTATATGCTCTTTTGGGACAAATGAAGCCTATAATGCGAATTGGGAAAGTCAGTCGTACAAAAAAGCATGGCTTGAATTCATTCAGGAAATTCAAATTCATTCTCCTAAATCGGTTTTTCTGCTGACTAGTCCACCGGACACCAGGAGCCAAAATCGAGTACCGAAATACCAGCAAGAGGTGATTCGAGTTCTCTCTGAATTGAAGGTTCCTTTTTATGATTTAAATGCAGCGATGGGAGGTTTTGGATCTAGTTTAGACTGGGTTAAAAATGGGTGTTTCCTGAAAGACCAATTGCATTTGACGAAAGAAGGCTATCAATTGCAGGCTAAATTATTTGCTTTGGCCTTATTCAAAACTTGGGGCGATCAGGCCTCATACGAAAATTTGCAAAATCAGGTTAATCAACACATTATCAGCGTAGGAATTCCAAAATAATTCCTATATTTAGTGCAAAACCTGTTTAAACATGTCAGTTTCAAGAAGAAAATTTTTAGGACAATCTGTTCTAGGTTTGGCTGCGTTCAGCATTGTGCCACGCCATGTATTAGGAAAGGGCTTTTTAGCACCCTCTGATCAATTAACTAAAGCGATTATCGGCACCGGCGGAATGGGACGCGGACACATACCTTATGCGGGAACTCGTGTCGTAGCTCTTTGTGATGTGGACAAGAAAAACCTCCAGCTCGGATTAGATAAAGTAGATAAAGGGGTAAAATCCTTTCACGACTACCGGGAGATGATTCAGTTACCAGAAGTGGATATTGTCCATGTGGCAACACCGCCTCATTGGCATGGTATTATGGCGGCTGATGCGGCAAGAGCGGGTAAAGATATATGGTGCGAGAAGCCGATGACACGAACAATCGGGGAGGGCAAACGCTTGAAAGAGGCCGTTCAACAACATGGACGTATATTTAGATTAAATACTTGGTTCCGTTTTGAAGGTAATTTTTACGGTATGAATACGACCGTAAAGCCTATGAAAAAGGTGGTGGATTCTGGATTATTAGGATGGCCATTGAAGTTTACGGTGAGCAAGCATACAGGTTTTGATTGGAAGTTTTATTGGGTAGGGAAGACGGATTTAACTCCACAGCCTGTTCCTTTGGAATTGGATTACGAAAGTTGGTTAGGCCCTGCGCCCTATAAACCCTATAATGTACATCGGACTCACCAAACTTTCCGTGGCTACTGGGATTATGATGGAGGAGCGCTAGGGGACATGGGGCAACATTATTTGGACCCTATCCAATACATGCTAGGAAAAGATAATGAGTCACCGGTGTATATCGAAGTCGACGCGCCGGTGCAAGATAAAGATGCGGTGGGTATCTTTAATCGCATTACATATACGTATGCGGATGGCTGCCAAATCGTATTAGACGGCGAGGCAAAGGACGAAAAAGTGGCCTATATCGAAGGGCCTAAAGGAAAATTGTATCGCAATATGCAATCGGATATTCCGGATTTAGCGAAGAAATTAGCGGAGTTTCCTGATCCTGTCATGCAACAAACGGACTTTGTAGATTCCGTGAAGAACCGCAAGAAGTTTGCCTTAAATGAGGAGAATGGCTATCGTTCATGTACCTTAATTAACCTTGGATTAATAGCGATGCGTGTTCATCGTAATTTAAAATTTGACCCGATTAATCAAGTAATCGTAGGGGATGATGAGGCGAATCGCCTCATGGATCAACCGATGCGTGCACCTTATATTCTATAATTCGATGAGATATCTACTTCTATTTTTATTCATTAGTTCTGCGGTATTCTCTCAAGATCAGAGTCGTGTAGAACAAAATCGATTACGCGCATTAGCTGAGAAAGGCGACTACAAAAGCCTTAAATCGGCCGCTTATGCCTTGAAAGGGGCATATGATCCCACCCAAGTGACCGAATCGTTTATTAAAGCCATTTCGAAAAACAAAGCGGAATTGATGGCTTACTTGGCGATAGGATTAACTGAAAATGCGGAGATGATGACCTTGAGTCACTTGGATGCACCTGTTTGGTTAGCAAGCTATAAGTCCTCGAGACCTCAAGTGATGGCCTTTATTTTGAAGAATTATTTAAGCTCAACGCGCGATTTAGTCGCTTTGAAAACAGCTTCTAAATCCTGGGATGCGGTACATGCTCGCGCTTTTGTAGTAGCGGTAGGTACCTATAAAGCCACTTGGGCTTTAGCCGCATTGCCTGCAGGTTTTGCGCAGGAGAAGGCCTTGACCTTGTTACAAACAGGCAACCTTTCAGCTGCTTGGACTTTGCTCGCCTCTTCTTCAGAAGCAAATTTTGAGATTGCGGAATATTGTACTTCATTAAAAGCCAATGACTTTTTTAAGAAGACTTTGGCTACTTATGAGCAGGCATCCTTAGCTCAGAAGACAATTTTACTTGTTTATGGTTCCTCCAGGCAATGGCCGGAGGTAAAGCCCTTGGTTTGGAACTCCGTACAATCTAATTTACCTACTAGGGCTTCTGGTTTTTATGCCTTGCCGCATTGGATTAGCGTAGCTGACTTCGATATCATTGCAGGCAAGTTAGCTGATGCCACACTGGCTTCAGAAGTGAAGGCCTTACAACAGGCGATGACGGCTATTACGAAACAAGATGGCACATTAAATAGTAAGATCACGGCCTTTGCATTGAAGGCTTCTCAAAAATCCAATTGGATTCCGTTTGTTCAAGAACTTGAAAACCTACCTTGGTTATACGCTGTGGCCAAAAAGTCTAAAAACGAAGAGGCGATTCGTGCTTACGCCCGAATTAATGCGAAGCTTTTTAAAAACGTCAATCAGCAGGTTTTGAATTACCGTAATGCCTTGGATTTAACGACAAACCTGGAGACGCGGGAACAAATCTTTAAGGGCTTAGCGAAATGTAATTCCTTATCTGCGATGCGTACCCTTTATTTAGGATTAAAAGATCCGAATGTGCACCAAAACGCTGCAGAAGGGTTAGCCTCTCTTTATCTAGCTAATCCTGATTTCAGAGGTCAAATGACCAAAGAGTGGGTCCAAGAAGGTTTAAATCTAGTTTCTGATCCTGCCATTCGCGAGAAATTAACGGAAGCATTTAAAATTTCAGATCGCGGATTCTATACCATGTACAATGGCCAAGATCTACGCGGCTGGAAAGGTTTGGTAGCTAATCCAGTGAAACGCAGGTTGCTGTCAGCTGATACCATTGCTTTATTGCAGGTAAAAGCGGATAAAATTATGCACGAAGGCTGGGAGGCGAAAGGAGAGGAATTGCATTTCACGGGTCATGGAGATAATCTGTGCTCGGTGAAAGACTACCAAGACTTCGAAATGTATGTAGATTGGAAGATTGAGAAAGAAGGGGATGCAGGCATTTATTTGAGAGGGTCACCTCAAGTACAGATTTGGGATACAGCACTAACTAGAGTAGGAGCTCAAGTGGGTTCCGGTGGATTGTATAACAATCAAATTAATCCACGTAATCCGTTAAAAGTGGCAGATAACCCCGTCAATGAATGGAATACGTTCCGAATCATCATGAGAGGAGAACGTGTTACTGTCTATTTGAATGGAGAATTAGTGGTGGATCAAGCAATTCTTGAAAACTACTGGGACCGCAAGATTCCTATTTTTGTGAAAGATGCGATTGAATTGCAAGCCCACGGAAATCACATCGTTTACCGCAATATTTATGTGAAAGAATTAAAGCCTGATGCTGCCTATATAGCACCTGAAGCTGATTTTACGGCTTTATTCGATGGTTCTTCTTTATTTAATTGGACAGGCAATACGACGGATTATTTCCCTTCGAATGGCGAATTAGTGATTGATCCGAAAAGAGGAGGGAAGGGTAATTTGTATACCAAAAAAG
>JBEBDF010000003.1:0-66934 GCA_041157105.1 Bacteroidota bacterium
GTGATGACTTGTCCAGGCTTTCCGTTTTTGATAAAAATCTTAGGAAATCCGACCATGTTTTGGCCCATATCATATACATAGACCCCTTTTCTAGGTTCCGCTATTGATTTTGCTTGTAATACCTGCTGAACAGTTACGCGATCATCCAGATGATTAACGAGTTTCATGCCTTTGTAATCTAAGGCAAAACTCGTTCCAGCCAAGTCGATTTTTGCAGCTGGAGCCCAGTATTTATCATTGAAATTTTTAGTAGACCAACCTTCAATAGCTGCTTTTTTCCTTGCATCAAAAACCTCTCCTTGAAAGAAACTTCCCACTCTAATAGGGCCATCTGTGAATGATTTCCAGTAAGCCGGATTCGTTTGAATAACTTGTTTTGTTCCGTCTGTGTAACGAATTTCTAAAGAGGCTAAGAGCGATTGACGATCGCCAAAATAGTTCCAATTGTCCCCGCTAAACGTAATATTTCCACTCCACCAGCCCTCACTCAACCAAGCTCCCCAGGCGTTCACGCCTTTATTCAACAGCGAAGTCACATCAAAAACCTGGTAGGTATGTGTCTTATTGTATTGCGTTAAACCCGGGTTAAAGTACTCATTACCCACGCGTTTCCCATTTAAATACAGTTCATAAATTCCTCTAGCCGTGGCATAAATGCGCGCACTTTTAATCGTTTTTCCTTCAGTTGATGAAAATTCTGTTCGCAGCATCGGTGCGGCGTGGCTACTTGGATTAGCCACGCTAAATTTCCCGGAAACCGTGAAGGCTTTACCATCGAATGGTAGCTCTTTCCACAAACCAGGATTCTCTGAAGCTTGAAATAAGGGATTACTCGGCAGTCTAAAATTGCGGATAATTACATCTGAAAAACGGGCCGATTCTCCTTCGTTCGTTGCGAATCCAATGTCCGAAAGCATCGGAAAACTAATGAAATTATTACCTATCCCGATCGGGTTGAGGTTCACACCTGAAGGGGAAAAAATATTCGCGTTTTTATCGGTAGGATTAATCTTGTGCTCCTTGTCTACGGCGTCAATATAGAAATCAAACACGCCGAAATTACACTCCGCAAACACCGTATGTTTCTCGGATTTATTCGACTGGTTAATGATGTTAACGGGGATTTTAAAGCGCTTAAATGCTTGATCTGCACGATCTTTTTTATCGTATCCCACTCGGTAAATTTGCAAAAAGGCTTGTCCTGAATCTGATTTAGCTAGCTCGGAAATATCTAATTCTAGTTTGACATAGGATTGATTCTGAGCGCTTTCCACATCCTGAATATTCAGATTTCGGTTTTGTAAACGGGGATCATTTGCCCCAAAAATAAAGCTAGCCTTCGTCCCCTTATCGATTTGAACTCCATATTGAAACTTGTAAACCGACAAATAATGGGAGTAAAAATTGAGGTCATTTGATCCGATCCATTCTGCCCCTTTCCAGGCATCGATTGAAGGGTTCATTAGTCCTGTTTCGAAATTTGCCTCTTGTGAAGTTTTCACATTTTTCCCATTCCAAACCTCCAGTGTCCAGCGATAAGCCGTCTTAGCTTTCAGTGCTTCGCCCGAATACGTAATTCCTAAAGAAATGGAGGTATTTTGTTTTTTTGAATCCCAAATTGTGCGTCCAGTTTCGTCTTGCACTACAATACGATAAGCACTCTGTTTTTCTCCGCGAATAGGGGATTCCATTCGCCATGAAAAGCGCGGATGAGCTTCATCTAAACCAAGTGGAGCAGTCTGGTATTCTACTTGTAAGTTGTTGATTTTTACTTGTGCTTGCGCAATGAATGAGAACGCAATTAATAGGCCTGCGAGGATTCGTTTTTTCATGTTACCATAGGTTTACAACTAAAGTACAAAAAGAAAACGAAGTGGGTGTCCTAGTAGGAGATTAGAATAAAAAAAAGAGCAGCGCCCGCAGGGCGCTGCTCTAAATTAATTATTTCATGATTTCAGCCATTGCTGCTCTATCATATAATGACCACTCTTCCACTAGCTTGCCATCTTTGACAGCATCTATTGTGTGAATTAATGTTTTAGCCGTCTTATCACCTCTTGTAAGGGTAAGAGTCATATAACCACTCACGTAGTTGGTGATTCCTTTTTCGTTCGCTTTGTTATTTTGAGTTTCCCAAATCGGACCAAATTCTACCTTTACTTTAATGCCTTTGTCCGCAAATGATTTGAACATCGCCATGTTTGCGTCAAGACTCATCGAATCTAAGTTGTCGTGGAAAACAACATCCGGAGCATACGTTGATCGGTATGCAGCTGTGTCACCTGATTCAATTGCCTTGAGAGATTTTTTATAAAGATCCGTGTTAGCAGTGCTGTCAAACGTGACGCCGCTTTGGCCATTTGCATCAGCAGATGCGGCTGCACCGTCTTCCTTTTTAGTACATGCGAAAATGCTTCCCGCAAGGATGAATAATAGAACGATTTTTTTCATTTCTTTGGTTGTTTAAGGTTAATAATGATGCCAAAGAAAGTATAAATAATGACCATGCTAAGGCATTCGAAAGAGACATATGTTCCCTTTACGGATTTGGGAACAAATTTTAAGAAAGAAGGCGGCTGATTTGACCTTCCGTTAAGCCCCAGCGAGCTTCGATTTTCGTCGCTTTTTCAAGCCGAGGATAATCCTGTAAGTGTTTATGAAGAAAGGGGACTAAGTGATGATGTAGTCCAGAACCGTTTTTACCTAGTCGCTTCCATATGTATCTAAATGCTTGAATATCCTTACTAGAAAGCTTTGTTTTTTGTGAGAATGCCTGCATCAAATCTTCTTTTGTATGCTGATCAAATCCACGCCAAATGCGGAATTTTCTTTTTCGGAGCGGACGAACTAAATACAAATGGAGGGTTTTATCCGCTTGTAATAATTCAATGACGAACAATAAATGGACGAAGCAATAAAGGTCAAAATCGAACCAAAGATATACATGCGAATGCTTCGGAATGTGGTGCATTTTTTTGAATTCTGACACGGATTTTTGCTGGTATTCCGATGCAGGAATGCCGTATGTTTTTTCTAAATAGTCAGCGCGCGATTGAAAAAAGCTCTCCTCAGAAACAGCCTTCAATGGCCCTTCTACCAGCATTTCTCGAATGACGACCGCATTTTCTGCTTGCAAATCATGTTGCAAGCAGTCTCCATTTAGAATGTGTATTTTCACTTAGGCATCAATTGCATCATACACGATTACCTTCTTCCACAAGTGTGCATAATTCTTTACAAAGTCGACGTGGATAGGGTGATCTTGGTACACTTTTTGGCCCGCCTCATCATCGAAAAACATCAACTCTGAAACATCCCAGCTCGTGTCTACTACATCACGTTTTTCAGTAGAAGCTAAGGTTCCGATGTGGATTTCTTTGATCGTCGGAATACCTTTTAGGGCTTTCAGTCCCTTTATTAATTGCTGCTTATCTGCTTCTGAGGCAGGGTTATTTAGCCAGAAAAATACGTGATGTAATAAAGGTTTTTTAGCGGCTGCACTAACCGTTCTGGTGCTAGCTAGTAATCCAGCGGAGGCAATAAAATGACGTCTTTTCATAGTTTAAGATTTTGCATCAATTTACTAGATAAAGGGGCTTTTTGCTAAAATATACCCTGAATTCTGTATTTTAGTCGCCTAAACCTAAACTAATGAGCATAAGACACGCAGGCATTTTTAATTTCAAAGCAACGGTTTCGGAGTCGCAGAAACACGCATTTTTCGTTGCTTTAAAAGCCTTAGAAGAAATTAAAGGTGTAGAAAAAATGGAAGTTTCTCGCCAAACTAGTTCGAAGAATAAGTTTAAATACGGCTTTTCGATGGAGTTCGCGAACAACGAAATTTACCAGGCCTATTCGATTCACCCCCAGCACGATGCCTTCGTGAAGGACTTCTTTATTCCACTAGTGGAAGATTTTATGGAGATCGATACGGAGAAGCTGATGTAATTAATTGATCTAATTTTACTTTTAATTCCTCTGTCAGCGTATCGACTTTCCTACGTGTGGCCAGTGAAATAGGGAAGCCCTGTTTATTCAAAACATATTTCGCACTCGTCGGATAGGCGGAGTGCATCAGGTCCATATTTTCGGTTAAAAATTGCTGGAATTCTTCCGAAGGTTTTGAGCAAAACTTAACAATTAAATCCGGAAAAAAATTGCCTTGAATGCAGGATAGGCCCATGGAGCCGGCTTCTAGAGAGGCTTTGGCATGAACCATATAGGCATCATAGACCCCAAAACGAGTGGCCATTCCCGCCTGAATTTTCGCCCTCACTTGCTCTATATCGAGCGACGTATCCTTGTGGTAACACAGGCGACCAGACCTTAAAAGATCTTGTAAAACAGGAATCGAAACCAATCGTTTATAAGGAACAGGGCATTCATAAATGCCAAAAGGCACACCAGGAGTCAGGTCCATCCATTGATGGATCCGGGTTAAAAATACCTCATCTGATTCTTCCGCTGAAACAAATTGATTGTTCAAAACGATGACCGCATCAACGCCTAGCGCATAGACCTGATTCGAAAAGTCAGCCATTTCTTCTACTGACCCTTGAAAAGTCCCCGTCGCCACTACAGGCACACGACCTGCCGTTTGATCTACGACCGTTTTTATTACGGATAATCGTTCTTGCGCAGACAATTCATACATCTCACTCGACAAGCAATTCGCAAAAAGTCCTACCGCACCGTTGTCGATATAGTAGTCACAAAGTTGGCGTAAAGTCGCATAATCGACCGATAAATCGTCGTGAAATGGAGTCAGCATGACAGGAATAAATCCGCGAGGCAATGCGTTCATTTTGATCGAATTTTAGCTAATAAATACCCCATTCCTACGATGCTTACTGTCCCTAGTACCACCGTCATTTTAGCGTCTAACGGGATTTGTAAAAAGGTAGGCAGTTTGTCTTTAAAAGACATACCCGCAATTAGGATGACCCCAAGCGTAGCGGCTATTTTTGCGTCAAAATTAGCGGCTTTTTTCGCTAGAAAACCCAGTAAAAAGATCCCTAGCATTCCCCCCGCAAAGATCCCCGAAAGCTTCCACCATACGTCCAGAAGACTCTTTACGCCAATCATACTGATGCCAAAAACAATACCTAAACCACCCATGCAGGCGGTGGCAAAAAGCAAGACCTGAAACTGCTTTTTATCATCGGCGACCGGGTTGACATAACGTAAATAAATGTCTTTCAAAAACACCGTTGCAGAGCTATTCATCCCCGAACTCATGGTACTCATTCCAGCCGACATAAGTGCCGCTACCAGCAAGCCTAAAAATCCCGTTGGAATTTGCGTTTTCATGAAAAAAGGTAACACGCGATCTCCATAATCGCTCGCTTTTAAAGCCTCTAATGGGATGTTTTTTTCGATGGAAACCTGCTGTTTCAATTCGAGAATGAGCGCGGGATTATCACCATAAAACGCATAAAGAGCCGTTCCAATGAAGAAAAACAAGAAGGAAACCGGGACATAATACAACACACAAAGCCAAATACTCATACCCGCATCACGAGGGTTCGAAGCGGTGTGGTAGCGCTGGATGTAGTTTTGGTCTATCCCAAAATTCGTCAGATTAATAAAAAATCCATAGAGTAAAATCACCCAAAAAGAGCTTGTCTGAAAATCCAGATTAAATGACCCTAAACTGAATTTGTCATCCCGCAACCCTGTTTCGATGATCGTGCTAAGGGGCGTTTTCAAGGTAATTAAATAAAGAACCATCCCTGCCCCTAGCGTCTTCAAAATGGCCTGTATTACTTCCGTCCAAATCACCGCTTCCATTCCCCCTAAAACGGTATACAGAATGATGCAAAGGCCTGCGACGATAATAATCAAGCGCATGTCGATACCCGTAAGCGCATTCAAAGTCAGCGCGATACCATAGAAAATGGTCCCCATTCTCGCGAGTTGCGTTAGAATAAAACAGACCATCGCATAGGACCTAGCCCATCCACCGAAGCGTTTTTCTAAATGGGTATACGCACTTATTTCTCCACTCTTTCGGTAAAAGGGCACAAACCATTTCGTGGCTACAATAGCCGCGAGAGGAATGGAAAGGCTGAAAACAAAGGGATTCCAATTCGATCCAAAAGACTTCCCTGGATCCCCTAAAAAAGTAATGGCACTTAAAAATGTGGCATAAAAACTGAGGCCTAAAGCCCAGCCTGGAATGGCGCCTGAGGCCGTAGTAAATTGCGCTGAACTCTTGTTTTTTCGGGAAAAATACACCCCTATCCCGATCATGGCGAGCAGGTAAAAAACAATAAGTAGCAGGTCGAGCAGAGCCATTACAGGGAAAGAATTACATGTTTAATTTTCTTCCGTTTCCAGGTATAGGTGATGTGGACTTTGCCGTCTTTGGTCTGTATAACTGCCGGATAGGAGAATTCTTCTCCAGGTTCATTCTCTAAGGTAGCGACATCTTTCCAGGTCTTTCCATCACTAGAAATGGCCACGCTGATGGGAGAGCGGCCTTTTTTCACTGGATTATACACGATAAGGTGTCGACCGTCTTTGAGGGTCACCGCGTCGATTCCAGAATTAGGATTTAATAAGTTAGAGGGTTCTAGCGCAGTCCACGTGTGACCTTGATCGGAAGAAAAGGCTTGTAAAATGAATCCATTTTTAGAACGGCAAACAAGCTGCAAGCGACCATCCGGTAAGAACAATATGCTGGGTTGAATGGCTGAAGTGGTCACACCGTCATTTAATGGCCCTGTTCTGGTCCAAGTTTTTCCCCAATCGCGCGTGAATTCCATGTGTAATTTCCAGTCGTTATCCTCGGAGCTCGAGGGGCATAAAAGGGTTCCATCTTGTAATAAAACGGCTTTGTTTTTAATTGGTCCATAGATGTCTTTGGGTAATCTTTCGGCTGCAGACCAGGTTTTTCCTCCATCAAAGGAGCGTTTTAGCATGCCCCACCATTCGTCTGGTGCTGGACCATCCTTATAGAAAAGGATTAATTCTTTCCCTGGAACTTGGTATAATACAGGGTTCCAAAGTGGGTAACGCTTACCATCTGATTGAATTCCATTCGCTATTTCAATCGGCGTTTCCCATTTTCCATTGACATAATGACTAAACCAAATCCCTACATCAGGATTCCTTTCGTGCTTACCTCCAAACCAAGCGCCGACTAACCCGGATGGGGTTTCTTCAATTGTAGAGGCATGACAGGAAGGGTATGGGGCACTTTCGTAGATGAACGCGTTTTTTTCAATTTGGGCAGAGGCACAAAATGTCCAAGCGCAAAGAATGCTTAGGGCAATGAATTTCATAGGTAAATAGGTTGTTAGCAGTAATATTATGAAATTATTCCTAATTTCGAATGCCTTAATCCTATTTCATGAAACAAATGATATTCCTGCTCAGCCTTTTGAGCTTCAGCGCTTTTAGCCAAGCAGATTTTGAGAAAAATTTGCAGAAACGCCTGATTTTAGCGGAAGATGGTGCCACGATTGAGATCGAGGCAGGTCGGTTTTCATTGACGAAAAGTTTGTCTTTGGAAGGCAAAAAGAACATTACCTTGCGTGGCAAGGGGATGGATAAAACGATTTTAAGCTTTAAGGGCCAAACCCAAGGGGCTGAAGGCATTAAGGTTTCTAATTGTGAAAATATCGTCATAGAAGATATGACAACGGAAGACTCCAAGGGAGATTTAATTAAGACGATGCAGGTGAAGGGCATCACTTTTCGCCGTGTAAAGACCGCCTGGACAGGCGGACCGAAATCCACCAATGGCTCTTATGGGCTCTATCCGGTCTTGTGCGAGAATGTGTTGATCGATTCGTGTATTGCGATCGGCGCTTCCGATGCGGGTATTTATGTGGGTCAATCAAAACACATTATCGTTCGAAATTCAGCAGCCTACCAAAATGTAGCCGGGATTGAAATCGAAAATTCGCTTTATGCGGACGTTTACAACAATAAAGCGATTGGGAACACGGGAGGGATTTTGGTTTTTGATTTACCCGATTTAGTTCAGAAAAAAGGAGGTCACGTCCGTGTTCATCACAACCTCGTGCAAGATAATAATTTAAAGAATTTCGCCCCAAAAGGGAATATCGTAGGAAATGTACCTAAGGGCACAGGAATGATGGTTTTGGCAACGAGTAATGTGGAGGTATTTGAAAACCAAATCATTAATCATGCCACGATTGGGGTGGCGATTGTCTCGTATTTTATGACCGAGAATGAAATAAAAGATAAGGAATACGATCCCTATCCGACAACCGTAGCCATACACCATAATACTTTCGAGCGGAAGCCAAGGCGTGTGCCTATGGATAGCCGTTTTGGTAAAATGTACCGTTTCGTTTTACGTTTTGGGCGCAACGTCCCGGCAGTTGTTTTTGATGGCATTTTAAATCCAAAGAAGGTAGGTCCAGACGGGAAATACCCACTGCATTATTCGATTTGTGTACGTGAAAACGTAAATCAAAGCACTGCTTTTCTGGATGCGGAGCATGACTTCAAAGGGCTAAAACAAGGGAAAGATTTGTTCGATTGTGATTTTGAAAACGTGAAATCTATCAAGTTCTAATGCGCATTCTCTTCCTTTTGTTGTTAGCGTTTATTGGCCTCATTTCAGCGGATGCGGACTACAAGGAAAACCTATCTGATTACGGTTTTTTCAAAGACAATATAAAGGATCAAATTCCAGCAGATGGCGTCGTTCTTTACACATTAAATTCTCCCCTTTTCTCAGATTATGCCTCGAAACTGCGTTTCGTAAAGCTGCCAGCCGGGCAATCAGTAGCCTATAATCCGGACTCAGTTTTACAATTTCCTGTGGGAACGGCCATCGTGAAAACCTTCTATTATCCTATCGATGAGCGCAACCCGAAGAAGGGACGGCGCTTAATGGAAACGCGGGTATTATTGCATGAGGCCAAAGGCTGGGTGGCTTTGCCCTATATTTGGAACAAAGAACAAACGGATGCAGTCCTCGAAGTAGCGGGGGGGAGCGACCAAGTTTCTTGGATAGACGCTGCAGGCAAAAAGCAATCTTTCGAATACCAGGTACCTAATATGAATCAGTGCAAGGGTTGTCACGAACGTTCTGGCGAAATGACTCCCATTGGTCCTTCAGTTAGACAGTTAAACGATGGCCAGCAATTGCAACATTGGGAGACGGCCGGTCTATTAAAGGGCTTACCCAAGGACCATATTCCTGCGCTGGTTAACTATTCTGACGCCAGCGCTTCTCTCGATGATCGTGTAAAGGCGTACCTTGATATTAACTGTGCACATTGCCATAATCCGACGGGTCCAGCTCGTTCATCTGGTCTTTATTTAACTTGGGATTCCAAAGATCGCACGGCTTACGGATTCTTGAAACCACCGGTGGCGGCAGGCAGAGGCTCTGGAAACTTGAGTTATGATATTGTTCCAGGAAAGCCAGAACAGAGTATTTTACATTACCGGATGGCTTCTCGGGATCCCGGCGTCATGATGCCAGAATTAGGTCGACAACTCACTCATCATGAGGGAGTTGAATTAGTTCGCAACTGGATTTCTTCTCTTAAATAGTGGATGGAGATTTGTTCCAAAATCCGATTTTGGTACAAATGAGACGAGTGATATAATTTCATTTAAAAGGAATGTTTCTAGGTTTATGGAAACATTTAACCTTTAAAAAATGAAAAAACTAATCACCACCCTAGCCCTAGTCCTGCTAGTATCTGCAGCGACTTTCGCACAAACGCGTTACACCATGGTAGCGTACCACAAATTACAACCTGGCAAAACGATGGATGATGCCATCGCCATCGAGAAGCAATATCTTCCAATTCACGAGGCGCGTAAAGCAGCTGGACTTATTGGTGGATGGGCCATGTATGTTCCTTACAACAACATCAAATCTGAGGGAATTGATTTCGATTACATGACCGTAAATTGGGGATCTGATTTAGATAAAATACACCTTTATCCGATGGAATTATTTGGCAGTATCTCAAAAACCGATCCAGGTTTAAAGAAACTAGCAGCCGCTACCGTAAGTACCCAAACCATTCTTCGCCATTCCATAGGTAAGAAAATTACAGGAACAAATCCGGGCACAAACAAAGACCATTATATCATTTTTGATATGATGAAAGTATCAGATGCTGCTGCCTACGAAGCATTTGAGCAAAAAGTATTAAAGGTACACGAGGAAAGAGTGGCTGCTGGAAATATTTCTGGCTGGTCTTTCTACAAAACGTTATATCCTTCTTCGGATGAAGTCAAAGCTAATTACACTACAGTTCAAAGTGTGGAGAAATTATCTAACCTAGATCAATTCTCAGACAGCTATTACAAGGCAATTCCAAAGGCTTTAGGTATCTCTCCAGAAGAATTCATGAAGCAGGCAACGGTCAAAAGAACAATGACCGCAACTATGATTACTAAAATTGCTTTATCTACTAAATAAATAGAACAATGAAAACGAGGCAGCTGCTATGGCTGCTGCCGCTAAAAAGTAGTAAAATTTTTGTTGAAAAGAGTATAGAAAAAGGGGGCGCTTTTAGTGCTCCCTTTTTTATTTTACTGCCGCTTCTAAATCTGCGATGATAAATTTCGACATCTGTAAAAAGGCATAAGTCGCCTTAGGAGCGGTTTCTGGATTCGTCATTAATTTGCCTAAAATTGATGGAACAATTTGCCATGATACACCGTAGCGGTCTTTCAACCAGCCACATCTTCCCGGCGAACCTCCAGCCACTAAATTGTCCCATAAGTGGTCAATTTCTTCTTGCGTATCCACTGTTACCATCATCGAAACACCCTCGTTAAAGTTGTGTTGATGATCCATCGAACTCTCCATTAAATGGAAGGGTTTCCCGTTTAAGGTGAATTGTGAATATTTTACATTCCCTTCTGTATCGTGCTCCCCTTTTTCGTAAAGTGCTTTGTGTAGGATCTCGGAATTGGGGAAAAGCGAGGTGTAGAAATCAATTGCATCTGAGGCCTTGCCGTTGTTCGCACCATTGAACATCAAGTTAGGTGCTAGCTTCTCGTGCGACTCATGGTTTTTCATGATCTGCCAATTCACTCCATATTGATCTGCGCACCAGCCATAGAGCGGGCTCCAGGGATAGGTGTTTAGAGGCATTAAAACGGTGCCGTTTTCGGTTAATTTTTCCCATGTTTGCCTGATTTCATTCTCCTCTTCTAGATTGATGAAAAAGGAAATAGACGGATTAATGGGATATCCAGGGCCTCCATTTAGGTGCATAAAACGACGCCCCAATAGCCGGTAATTCACCGCCATTGGATTTTCTGAAATAGGTTCGAAGTCGGAGAAAGTATCTTTATAAAAGTCTGCAGCCTCTTTTGCATTCTTATCAAACCAGAGGCAGGTGGCGATTTCTTGTATCATAATGGGATTAAATTTCAAAAGAAATGTTGACTTTTCCACCCAATCCCTTTTCAACAATATCGTATAAAGTCTTCATGGTAACATTGCTGCCATCGTTTTCTACTCGAGAAATATAAGAACGTTTTTTGTTGATAATTTTCCCTAACTGTTCTTGAGTTAGGTTTTTTTGCTCCCTCGCATTCCGCAAAAGAAGACCAATTTTGAAAGATTCGAAGTCTCTTTCGACCCCGTCTCTGCGCTCGGTTCCTATTTCGCCATAGACCGAGTCTTTTATTTTTTTCCAGGATTTAGTTTCCATTTTTTTCTAAGTAGTAAGTACGCATTAAAATTTTCGCTTTATCAATTTCAACCTTCGAAGTTTTTTGCGTTTTTTTCGTGAATCCGTTGAGTAGTATCACGAGATTGCCCTCGTCGAAAAAGCAAAATATACGCCAGATATTACTCCCTAATTGAACCCTCGCTTCATACAGGCCTTTCGTTCCTGAGATAAGTTTTAAATAATTCGATGGAATTCTATCCATCGTCTCCAAGAGGCTGATTATTTTATGGATTTTATTCTGGGTTCGGATATCTAATGCCAAAAGAAAATCTTCAAAATGGTTTTTATAGGCAATTATCTGACGGATGGTGTCCATTTGAAATTGTAACTTTAAAGTTACGTTTAAATTTTGTATTTCCAAATCTCCACATAATATTCCTGCCATCTGAACAGCTTATTGGTAAATTGAAAAATAACTAAAAAAATAGTTAGAAATATTTTGTAACTAAAAATTTAGTTATACATTTGCCTCAACGAAAGACAAAAAGATGAAAAAACTAACACAAGCAGAGGAGCAGGTGATGCAGGTGATCTGGTCCTTGCCAGATGGCGGATTCTTAAAGGACATCATCGAACTCTTGCCAGAACCTAAACCACACTCGAATACAGTCGCGACTTTGTTGAAGATTTTAGTGGAGAAAGACTTTGTAAAAATCTCTAATCCGAATCGCAACAACTTGTATTCCGCGAAGGTCTCTAAGCAAGATTATTCGGGCCAAAGAATGGCGGGTCTAACCGAATCTTTTTTCGACGGATCTTATGCGAATGTCGTATCCTATTTAGTGGATAAAAAACAGATGTCCATCGAAGATTTAGAATTGTTATTGCAAAACCTTAAATCGAAAGGCGATGAATAAGACTGAAATCTTTATGTACCTGCTGAAGTCGGTGATTTTGTCAGGGATTTTCTTTGGCTATTATTCGTTGTTTCTAAAGAACACGATTTACCACGCCTACAATCGCTTTTACTTATTGGCTTCGATGGCGTTTAGTTTAGTGATTCCATTTTTGAACTTATCGATGTTTACGGTTACCGAAGAAGAAGTGCCTGCTGCTCAAGTTTTAATATACTTGATGCAAAGTTCTTCAGCTCCAGTACAAGCGCCGAATATCGCTTGGGAAATACTTGCAATAGGCTTAATCAGTTTGCTATTCGTAGGATATTTGGCTTATAGTATTATCCGAATTTACCTGTTGAAAAGTAAGAATCACGTGACAAAGATGAGAGAGTTTGACTTCATTGAAACGGAGTTAGACGAAGCGCCTTTTTCGTTTTTTAATAATCTTTTTTGGAAAAAATCGATCTCGATTGAAGATGAAGGAGGCAAAAAAATATTACAACACGAGCTTTCGCACATTCGCCAAAACCATTCGATAGATCGCCTTTTCACTCAATTTATTTGCGCGATTTTCTGGATGAATCCCTTTAATTGGATCATTCAAAAGGAACTGCAAAATATCCATGAATTCATTGCTGACCGGGATGCGGTGGGCGAAGGAGAGGTGGATGCTTTTGCCAAAATGCTTTTACAAAACTATTACGGTAATCATTTTTTAAACCCGAGTCATTCATTCTATTATTCATCCATTAAACGAAGAATTATCATGTTAACAACCTCCCAAATCCCTAAATACGCCTACCTGAGAAAGGTGGCCGTGTTGCCTATGTTGGCCTTTATTTTGGCCTTATTCTCCATCCAAGTAAGTGCACAAGAAAAAAAGCCTAAAAAAGGGGTGGAATACAAAGTCACGATGCGACCAGATTCTACTACATTTTCAGACCCTAAAACGGGTAAAAAGATATTCACTGTTGCAACGAAAGACATGCCACCTCCGCCAGCGCCAGCAGGACCGCCAGCACCGCCGGCTCCGCCTGTTACAGCAGAGACGATTAAGGTCACTCATTCGTTTTCTGATGCTAAATTCAACAGTAATATGGATTCTAGCGCAATTGTAATGAAAGGAATGCGTGACGGGAAAGAAATAACCGTGACAGTCAAAGGGTCGAATAAAAACATTTCCCCTAATGATCAGGCAAGCATTGTGTTGAGGTCTTCTTCTGGCCAAAAAGAAAAGCCACTTATCGTTATCGATGGCGTCATCAGGACAGATTTTGAAATGAACAAAATTAGTCCTGACAACATTCAGTCAATAAATGTCTTGAAGGGCGAAAGTGCGAAAGCAAAATACGCAGAAAAAGGAGCTAATGGAGTGGTCGAAATCACCACTAAAAAGCCTTAGCGTACAAGGGTTTAAATTTGTTTATGAAGGTAATTGTAATAGGCGGTGATTTTCACCAGCCTATTACCGTTTAACCCTATTTGTAATTTTTCCTCAGAACCTCTACCTTGTGGCGAAATTTAAAACCGAAAAACCTTGAAAAAATTCTTCAAAATCCTAGGCTGGACACTACTGACTTTTGTTGTTCTTCTTTTTGCTGCCGGCAGTCTATTTATCTACAAAGTGAAGAACGGATTCCCTGTAAGCTATGAAACAGAGAAGCCTGAAATTTCAATTCCAGCAGATAAACCAGCTATCCTTTTATTCTTTAAAACGACGGGATTTAGACATGGAGAATCGATCGATGCATCAAAGCTTACATTGAGGGCATTATGCCACAAAAACCCGAGCTGGTTTTTATATGAAACGGAAGAGGGAGGGATATTCAATCCGGAGCAATTAGCGCAATTTGAGGTAGTGATTTTTGATAATTCGACGGGTCGAGTTTTGGATGACGAACAGCAAAAAGCCTTAGAGCAGTATGTAGAAAATGGCGGAACCTTGATGGGAATTCACGGGGCTGGAGATGATTCGCATCACTGGGATTGGTATGAAAAGAATCTCTTAGGCGCGAAGTTTTCGCATCATCCGTTGAATCCGCAGTTTCAAAAGGCGCAAGTATCCTTGCAAGACACCACTTTTTCGACAGGCTTATCTAAGTCCTTTGAGGGTAATGATGAATGGTATGTTTTCTTCAATCAACCTAAGGACGCCACTATAGTTTACTCCATCGATGGAGAGAAGATTTTACCTAGTGGAAATATGTTGTGGATGACAGATAAGAATTTTGGGATGGGTAAAAATCATCCGGTTGCCTGGTATAAATTGGTTGGAAAAGGAAAGACCTTTTATACGTCGATGGGGCACTCGAAGGAGGTTTGGGCAAATCCAGATTTCACTAGTTTAATCGAGGAAGCGATTAAATGGGGGACTAAAAAGTAGCCGGATCTGGGCAATTTTCCGCATAAAAAGCGAGATCTCGCTGGGAACAAACGCCAGGATAATCACCTTGAAATCCTTGCATATCGCGGATGAGTTGAAAATGTAAGTGCGGAGGCCATCCGCCATTTTCATCTTGTTCCCCTAAATGGCAAAGCCGCTGACCCTCGGTGATGGGCATGCCTACTGAGAGTCCTTCCAGATCTGAAAAAGCCAAGTGACCGTATAAACTGTAAATTCCTAAAGCTGGATGGTGTAAAATAATCGTAGGCCCATAATTTCCGGAGCCTGGATTGACTTGAAAACTGTGCACCACTGCATCTGCCACGGCAAAAACGGGAGTTCCTGCTGTCGTCCAAAAATCAATGCCTAAATGGATGTTCCTGAAGTCTTCAGAAGTGGTAGCGAAATTTTCGTGTGCCTCGTAGATGATGCGGTGTTCGAGGTAGCCGCCTATTCCGATTTTGGCCCCTAAATGCTGATTTATATAAGCGCAAAAAGCTGATATATTCCCGAAGATAGCTGGATTCAACTCCTTGTTAGTGGCACTAAGATCTAGCGCTATGCTGTTCGATGGTGTAAGGGGTTCAGAAAATAGGCGATGAATCATTCTTGAGTTTATATCTGTAAATTTAGCTGTAGACTTTGAAAAAAGCCAGCCCTAGTCTATTTGTCCCCAGGATGACCTCATTCGTCGATTATTCGGTTAACGGAATACTTTTTCCTTACATTTACGTTTAAGAAAAAAATAAAATTTATGCGCTATATAATTCTTGTTCTGACAGTAGGCTTATGTAGCTGCAGTGAAAATACATTAGAGACGGTGGTCACCGCTGATCCGTATACGGAGATTAAAAAAGCTTTATCGATTAATCCTGTTGTGCTGGATAATTATGCTGCACAAGGAAAGCCAGCTTATGTGAATAAAGATAATACGGCGGCAAATCCGATTTCGGATAAGACGGCGACCTTAGGGCGGGTGTTATTTTATGACAAAAACCTTAGCGTTAATAATACGATTTCATGCGCGAGTTGCCACAAGCAAGAGTTTGCGTTTGGGGATACGGCAATATCGAGTTTAGGGGTGGATAATGGCCGGACAGAGCGGCACTCGATGCGTTTGATTAATACGCGCTATGCAAATGAGGCGAAGTTTTTTTGGAATGAACGCGCGGCTAGTTTAGAGGCGCAAGTGACGATTCCGATTCAAGATCATTTAGAGATGGGATTTAGTGGCCAAACTGGACGTGGAAATATGACTTCTCTTATCACAAAACTAGGCGGCATCGGCTACTACAAAGAATTATTTAAGCTCGCTTACGGCGATGCAACGATTACGGAGGCGCGGATGCAAACGGCTTTGGCCCAATTTATCAGAAGCATTCAATCCTTCGATTCTAAATACGATTTAGGCCGAGCTCAGGCGCCTAACGATGGAGCCCCTTTTCCTAACTTTACGGCGCAAGAAAATGCCGGGAAGAACCTCTTTTTAGCCCCTCCTATCTTTAATGCGGCAAGCGTTCGCATTGGTGGTGGTTTTGGTTGCCAAGGTTGCCACCAAGCACCGGAGTTTGACATTGACCCTAACTCGCGAAATAACGGTTTCATCGGTGTGATCGGAAGTGCACAGACGGATTTGACGAATACGCGTTCTCCCTCTTTAAGAGATATTTTAAATGCAGCGGGTGTAGCCAATACTCCCTTTATGCATACGGCGGCCTCGGCTACAATTCGCCAGGTATTGAATCATTATAATTCGATTGCTGCCGTGCCAAGAAATACAAATTTAGACCCGCGTTTAAGGCCGAATAATATAGGCCAAAATCTGCAAATGACACCCGATGAGATCAATGCCATGGTCGCCTTTCTGCGAACTTTGACGGGCAAGGATGTCTACACGAATAAGAAATGGGGGAATCCTTTTCTGTAGATAATTGTGTAATATTGTCGGAATAAATTCTTCCGATGAAAAAAATCTTATTAGTCTTAGCGCTGCCCTTGTTTGCTCAGGCGCAGCAAATCAATAAAATCATTACGCGCGCAGAAACGGAGCGCATCGAAACCTATTTAGCCTCTAACGAATTAGCGGGCAGAAAACCGTTCACTCCGGGAATCGAAAAAGCGGCGAAATTCATCGCAGGAGAATTTGAGAAAGCAGGATTACAGAAAACGAATGGGTCTTATTTGCAGACATTCCCGATGTTCAAGTCCCAGCTTATCTCTGTTTCAGGAAATGCTGATGACAAATCGCTAGATTCAAAACAGGTAGCGATTATTTCCAAAGAGGCCTCCCTACAAATCGATGAGAAATCGGGATACGAGGTGGTGAGTGTAAAGGAAGGAGAGAATTTTGGCCAAATCGCCTACCGAATTATGTCTGCGACGAAACCTACCATTGCTTTCTTGCACGAGAGCTTTGCTAAATTCATCCCACGCCTTTCTGGTAGAGGGCCACTAAGAGAAGGTCAGGCGAATGTTATTTTTGTCGTGGCTAATACGGTACCTGCTTCCTTTAAAATTAAGGCAAACCTACAAGTAGATCGTCTGGAATTGTCTAATGTGGTAGGCATCCTACCTGGCAAAAGTCGCCCGAATGAATACGTGATATTTTCTGGGCATTATGACCATTTAGGCATAGGCAAACCAGTGCAAGGGGACTCCATTTATAATGGCGCAAACGACGATGCGGCTGGAACAACTGCCGTGATGATGCTTGCAAAATACTATGCGAAAAAGCGCAATAATGAACGTACATTAATCTTTGCTGCGTTCACTGCTGAGGAGAGTGGTGGACATGGAAGTTCCTATTTCTCGAAGCAATTCAATCCGGATCAGGTGATGGCCATGTTTAATCTAGAGATGATCGGAACAGAAAGCAAATGGGGTAAGAATAGTGCTTATATCACAGGTTACGAGAAGTCCTCAATGGGAGAAATTTTAAAGAAAAACTTAGTTGGCTCTGCTTTCACTTTTTATCCCGATCCCTATCCAGATCAAAACTTATTCTACCGTTCTGACAATGCAACACTAGCAGAATTAGGCGTTCCTGCACATACCATTTCTACATCGAAGATGGATAGCGAGCCTAATTACCACAAGGCGAGTGATGAGGTACAGACTTTGGACTTAGACAATATGACCGAAATCATTAAGGCCATCGCGACAAGCGCAACGAGCATCATTTCTGGGAAGGATACGCCTAGCCGAGTGGATACGACGAAGCTAAAGTAGATCATCTACGCTGTTTAGGATATAGCAATGCTTGTGGTTTTTCATCCCTATTTTAGGGTAATACCCCTCTGCGGCCGGTGCTGCTAACAGGATAACTTTGGCTCTTGGGATAAAGTTTTTTACCTCTTTAATAAGTTGTTTCCCTATACCTTGATGCTGATAGGCTTCATCTATTGCTAGGTCCGATAAATAGCTGGTATAAACAAAATCAGTCATTACACGCGCTAAACCCACTAATTTTTCCCCATCATAGGCCCCTACATAGACATTGCCATGCTCAAACATCACTTGCATAGCCTCTTTATCAGCTAAAGGACGACGCATGCCTAAAGTAGACTTATCGAGAATATCGATGAAATCTTGAGAACTAATATTAGGCTGTGTGATATAGGTGATGGACATCGGAAAATATTTAATAGGACTCTTAATTATTTCACAAAAAAACGTCATTTTTACAAAAAACCTAGACTTATGAAAATTAAACAACTGTTAATCGTATGCCTTTTGGCATTGCCAGCAATCACGCAAGCTCAGAAATTATACACCTATCCCATCGGTGTTCAAGCCTACACTTTTAGAAATCAATTTCCTAAAGACGTAGCAAAAACGCTCGACCTGATTCAATCCATGGGCATTACAGAGATCGAAGGCGGTGCTCAAAAAGGCCAAACTCCTGAACAATTTAAACAAATGTGCGCGGATCGTGGCATTAGTGTTCCATCCACTGGGGTGGATTATAACGAATTAGCTAATCCTGCTGGGGCCATTGCAAAGGCTAAAATCTTAGGGGCGAAGTTTGTGATGTGCGCTTGGATTCCGCATAAAGTGCGTGGTGGATTTACACTAGAGGAGGCTCAAAAGGCAGTCGCTTTATTCAATGAGGCAGGCAAAAAATTCAAGGAAAATGGGTTGACACTTTGCTACCATGACCATGGATATGAGTTCCAGCCTTTTGGCAAAAATGAAACCTTGTTAGACTACATCATCCAAAACACGAATCCGGAATATGTTTCTTTCGAAATGGATGTTTTGTGGACGATGCACGGTGGAGGCGCTGATATGCCAGAGAAATTATTGAAGAAATACCCTACACGTTTCAAGTTAATGCACGTGAAAGATTTGCGTAAAGGTGTGGCAGGTGATTTAACGGGTGGTACTCCGGCAGAAAACGACGTGCCGGTAGGAACAGGCCAAGGGAATTGGAAAGCAATTATCAAGCTGGCTAAAAAGAACGGCATCGAACATTGCTTCATCGAAGACGAAAGCAATAAAGAATTGGAATTCGTTCCGTTAAGTATCGCGTATTTAAAGAGTCTCTAGAATTTAAGATTATAGGCTAGATAGGGGATCGCTGATGGGCCTCCGACACTGGGAGTTACAAAACCAGCGTCAAGCGCAGAGCGTTCCCCTAATAATCTTAGGCCAAGAGATAAAACCCCATTGTATTGATTTACTGTATTTTGGTATTGACCGGTTGCAACATCGTAGTTAACGGTCTTTGTCGAAAATATCCAGTTCTCAGTAATTAGCATGGCTCTTTTTGATATCCTTGTCATACCTGAAATGGTAAACATGGGTTTATTTGCAAATTTCCAGCTGTAGTCTTCGCTACCCATTCCTGTATTTTCATTGACTGCCCCTAGACCAGCGTTTAGCGTAAAATTATGTTCTTTCGTTCCATAAGTAAAGGAACCATAAACGGTACCCACTCCAAAATTTAAATCTTGAATCAGGGATGTCGCAAATAGAATTCCCCCACCCATATGTACTTTCTCAGCTACTTGATAGCCTATTTTAGGGGTTATGAAAATCGCAAAGGGGACGACAAATCCTCCTCCCAAGGAGAAATGATCTGTTAAACCAACTTGGAAGGAATTAAGAAGAATTAAGGCATTTTGGTAGTATTTATCTCCTTTTTTTAAGGGAATCGCAGATGGACCAAAGAAATAACGTGAAGAATGAGGATTAGTAAATCGGTCATTTTCGTTTTTCGAAATCACATTCAATGACTTGATGGTGGACCAGGCCACGGTTACCTTGCCTAAATCATCCGTTGAAACAGAGACATCCGATTCAGATTTTTGGAGAAGTTGGCCTCGAATTATTTTGCCATTTTTTAATTCAACGGAAACATAGGTGGAATCTTGGGCTTTTGCCACAAAACTTACCATGACTAAAAAGGCAATCAATAAATTTTTCATTCTGCTGCTGTTTATATCTACAAATCTCAACGCTTTATCTCATATTTCATCCTAATAAACAGATTAATTTTCAATTTTGCCGTATTAAAAACAAACCCTATGATCAATTCAATCGGCCTAAGTTTACTAGCATTGACACCAGCAGCTTCTTCAGCAACTGGTTTATTAACCTCACACTTCGAAAACGTATTAGGAACATCATTAGATCTTAAGATCATTGCGTCTTCTGAAGCAGCTGCCTCAGCGGCTGAAGCGAAAGTTTTAGCGGAGATCAATCGTTTGAATGATATCCTTTCAGCTCAAGGCTCTTCGGAGTTTATTCTGTGGCGCTCGACTCGCGGCGAATCGGTAGAGATTTCTTCCGAGTTACGCGAGGTGTTAGAGCATTTCGAAGAATGGAATGCGAAGACGGATGGAGCATTGAATGCGGCGTCTGACCACATTTCGCAATTATGGACATCCGAAATTCCTTCAATGGAAGCGCGCGAAAATGCGGTAATGGAAGTGAATCAGCCTCATTGGTCTTTAGATGAAAACGGAGCAACTCGCTTAACGGACACGGAATTAAAGTTGCACAGTTTTACGAAATCTTATGTGATGGAGAAGGCGGCGACTGAGGCGATGAGCGAGGAGGGTGTAGCTGGAGTGGTGGTGAATATCGGCGGGGATTTTGTGGTGAAGGGTGATTGGACAGAGAAAATAGGGGTATCGAATCCGAGAGATGCGGCAGAGAATGCGGAGGTTTTGGCCTATTTACAAGTAAATAATAAAGCCGTGGCGACTTCTGGGGATTACCGCAGAGGTACGGAGATAGACGGACAAAGGTATTCGCACATCATGGATCCGCGGACGGCGGAACCGGCTTCGGAGGTTATTTCAGCGACAGTAGCACATCAAGATGCGGTGACAGCAGGAGCTTTGGCGACGGCATTTAATGTACTCGGTGTGGCAGCTTCGATCGATTTAGCGGTGCAATATCCGGAGGCTTCTTACCTGATTGTGGATAAGGATGGTTCCGAATTTAGAAGTGAGAACTGGCCTTCGACCTCTATGGAGAAGTCTGCGATTAGTCTTGTAAATGTCAAAGAGAAATTGTGGACGGTGGGTCAATCTTTAGATATTACGTTTGAATTAGCACGTTTCGAAGGTAGGGCTAGACGTCCGTTTGTGGCGGTTTGGATCGAAGATGAGAATCACAAGCCGGTGAGACGAATCGCGGTTTGGTATAATAAGCCACGTTGGTTGCCAGATTTGCGTTCTTGGTTTGCGGCGAAAAGAGAAGTGGAGTTTGATGCGGCTTCGGTTACGGGTGCGACGCGGGGAGCTGGTGAGTATACTGTGGTTTGGGATGGCAAGAATGACAAGGGAGAATACGTACCTTTGGGGAAATATACCGTGTTTATCGAGGCGGCTCGTGAGCATGGAACGTATCAATTGATTAAGCAGGAGATGAAGTTTGATGGGAAAGCGAAAAATCAGACTTTGCCAGGAGGGGAGGAGATGAGCTCGGCTTCATTAAGTTACAAAACTAAGTAGCATGAGAGATTTAGCGACGTGGTCGAGGTGGCTGCACATCTATTTGTCTATGTTCAGTTTCATTATTGTCTTGTTTTTTTCGGTGACGGGTCTGACCCTAAACCACGTGGATTGGTTTCCCGAAAGTACGGTGGTTTCTGAGCTGAAAGGTTCTGTGAATGCTGGCTGGGTTTCGGTTGCAGATACGGCCAAAATCCCCAAACTCGAAATCGTCGAACAGCTTCGAGCTACTCATAGCATAAAAGGGCAACTGAATGATTTCCGTATCGATGAGGAAGAGATATCAATCTCTTTTCAGGGCCCTGGCTACACGGCTGATTTCTTTGTAAATCGCGCAGATGGAAAGTATGAATTAACGGAAACGAAGATGGGCCTCATCGCCGTCATCAACGATTTACACAAGGGTCGCGATACGGGGAAAGCGTGGTCTTGGGTGATCGATTTTTCTGCCATCTTTATGATTGTAATCTCGGTTACGGGGTTAATTTTGTTAGTATTTTTAAAGAAAAAACGCACGAACGGGTTGCTTTGGTTAGCAATTGGAGGAGTTGTGGCATTGTTATTTTACGTACTTATATGATGATTCAAATTTCAAAGTTCAAAGACCAAAGTTCAAAGAATATTCATTTTTTCTTTTTGCTTTGCTCTTTGCTATTTGCAAAAGCCGTTTTTGCACAGGACAACCATGCGCCGTCTATGCCTGCTCCGCCTATTCCGGTGGAGGCAACTTTTGGCAATAACCGAGTTCAGTTTATCGGCGTTTTAAATCGTCCCGTGAGCGCGGATGGCAAGTTGAGTTACTTTAACCTCAGCATGGGGATGGTTGATTATAAGAATACTGCTTCAGAGACGGAGATGGTGATTGTGAATAACTTGACTTACACTCTTTTTGGTAATGTTAGAGCCACAGCCGGCGCTGAATGGCATTATAAGTTAGGCTTAGTGCCGCAAGTGGGATTACAGTATTTTAAGGCGAATAGGACCTGGTTATTTTTATTAAATCCAAACCTAAATTTGCAGCCTTCGAAGGCCATTTCAACCATTGGTATCGTAGAATTCAAGCCAGCTATTTCGAAGGATCTTTCGTTTTATTCGAAAGCTCAGGTTTTACATGTGGCCAGTTTAAGCGAGGGAACGCACGCTCGTAGTGCCTTGATGCTTCGAGCGGGTATCACGAAAGGCAAGTTCACTTTAGGTCTAGGCGCGAATTTTGATTATTATGGCCCTATGAAGATAGAAAAGAATAATGTGGGTCTGTTTACTCGCTTAGCACTTTAATGAAGAAATTACTCCTTCTTTTTTGTTTGAGTTTATGGGGCTGTGAAACGGTGCAGCCACTGGATGATGCGACGATGAATTTGAATCTTTGGAACGAAAAGAAAATCGAAAACTATTCCTTTTCGTTTAAAAGGGTTTGTTTTTGTCCTTTAGAATATGTGGGGCCACATCAAATTGTGGTGAAAAATGGGAAGATTTCCACCGTAAATGGCGCGCCTTATAACAAAGCAGAACGTTATGGGGTCCTATATACGATCCCGGAATTATTGCAGGTCATTAAGGAGAACATCGATAAAAAACCAGCTAAGCAAACATTGAATTTTAATCCAACTTACGGTTATCCTACGAGCGTGTTTTTCGATTTTTCAGAAATGATCGCGGATGAAGAAATCGGATATGAAATCACGAATTTCAAAATCAACTAGGGGCAAATAGAGATGGGTAGCGATTTTCTAGGTGTGGGGGAATAAGCTTTACAGGTGATGCATTCAGCAGTCAACTGACTAGAATCTAACTTGAATAAGAATTCATCCCCTTCTTTTAGACTGACTGGTAAGGCGCAAGGATTAGAAAGTGCGAACGCATTTTTATAGATTTTACCCGAGTCTGGATTTTTCCATTGGGCTTCGACTTTCGAAGTGTCTATCGAGCCTTCGACTAATTCGATTACGTAATTATTACAAATTCCTTTCAAAGATAGTCTGCCTTTGTAACAGTTTTCTGGTAAGACCTCTTGGGATTGGCAGGCGACTATGCTTAAGCAAAATAATAGTAGTAGTAGTTTCATTCTGCTAAAGTAATCATCGCTTTTATCACCTGTGCGCCGGGCTCGTTAATTTTTGTAAAAATATCAAGAAGCTGATTTTTGCCAAAACGATGGCTAATAAACATACCCGCATCAATCTTTCCCGAACGGAACAAACCTATCACATACCTGAAGTCTTCGATCGTCGCATTGCGACTACTCATTAACGTTGCTTCGCGCTTGTGAAATTCAGGGTGCGAAAAAGAGATCGCCTGTTTTTGTAAACCGATCAAAACGTATTTGCCACCGTGGGCTATTTTAGCAAAGCCAGATTCGATGGCAGCTAAATTTCCAGTCGCATCGATGACAGTGGAATAAGCGTTCGCGGCGGCTTCTGAAACCCCTAAATTTTCGATGCAAAACCTCAAACGAGCTGCGTTCGGTTCTGCAACCTCGACCAAAGCACCTTGGATTTTTGCTAATAAAATGGTAAATAAACCGATGGGGCCGGCGCCCATGACGAGGACTTTTTCTGACGGCTGGATCGTGGCTCTCCGAAGTCCGTGTGCTGCAATAGACAATGGCTCTACTAAAGCAAGTTCGTCTGCCGACAGCCCATTTCCGAGTAAAATGTAGCGATCTTCCACCACAATATACTCCCGCATCCCTCCATCGATATGCACCCCAAAAACTTGTAAAATTTCACAGCAATTCGGCTTACCAGCTTCACACGCATTGCACGATCCACAATTAAAATAAGGGATAATTGTAGCCAATTCGCCTGGCGAAAAGGTATCAGATTCCATGATTTCAACTGCCAGTTCGTGACCTAAAATTCGGGGATAAGAAAAGAAGGGTTGATTGCCGGCAAAGGCGTGAATGTCAGTTCCGCAGATACCTATGTTTCGTACACGAAGAAGGGAAGAACCTGCTGCGCGCTGAGGCATTTCTGTCTCCTGCGACGCTAAAATACCCGGCTCAATACATATCCATTGTTGCATAGGGTTGAAATTAACAATTTTAATTAAATGGAGAGGTATAAAATGGTAATTACAAATCTCCAGATTAGAGAGAGGAGATAAGAGAGTAGAGATGGGCTCTATTTTATCTATAATCTCTAATCTGACTTTCGTCATTTTTCAACTATTCTCTCCCATTTACCTTTGCAACCATGCAGCAGGTAAGTCTAGATCTATTGAATAAGTACAACGTGGCGATTCCGCGCTACACGAGTTATCCTACAGTACCTTTTTGGGATGATACGATTGATAGTGAACACTGGGAAACCATGTTCGCGCGTCGATTTAAGGAGACGAATGAGCAGGAGGGGATCAGCTTGTATATTCACTTACCTTTTTGCGAGAAGTTGTGTACGTTTTGTGGTTGCAATAAGCGCATTACGACGAACCATTCTGTGGAGGAGGAGTACATAGATGTGCTGTTAATGGAGTGGAATTTGTATCGAAAATCGATGAATTCGAAGCCCGTGATTCGGGAATTGCATATCGGTGGTGGGACGCCTACCTTTTTTTCGCCAACCAATTTACAGCGGTTATTGCAGGGGATATTAGCGGATTCGATTGTTCCGGAGGACCACGAATTTGGTTTCGAGGGGCATCCGAATAATACGACACGCGAACATTTGCAGACGCTTTTTGAGCTGGGATTTAAGCGGGTGAGTTTTGGGATGCAGGATAGTAATCCGCAGGTTCAGGAAGTGATTAATCGCATTCAGCCTATCGAAAATGTCATTCAGGTGGTCCAGTGGGCACGGGAGATTGGGTATGAATCGGTGAACTTGGATTTAGTGTATGGATTGCCGCTGCAGACTTTGGCACGTATCGAAAAAACGATTCAAGATGCCATCGCGATTCGCCCGGACCGCATTGCTTTTTATTCGTATGCCCATGTGCCGTGGACGAGTAAGGCGCAGCGTTTATTTGATGAGAGTGATTTGCCTGAGGCGTCCGAGAAGATGCAATTGTACCAAAAAGGCAAGGAGCTTTTCCGCGCCGCCGGTTACACGGACATCGGGATGGATCACTTCGCACTTCCGACGGATTTGATGGTTAAAGCATATAACGAAGGCACATTGCATCGCAATTTTATGGGCTATACGGTGCAGCAGACCGGCTTATTGCTCGGGTTAGGGGTGTCCAGCATCAGCGATATTTACTTTGGTTTTGGCCAAAACAAAAAGACGATTCAAGAATATTACCAGCAAATTAAGGCCGGCGAGCTGGCTGTTTTCAAAGGCTATTTTTTAAGTCTGATGGACCAAAAAATGCGCCAATACATCCTCGACATCGCGTGTCAAGGCAAGACGCATTTCCACCAAGAAGACCTCGAAGTCCTCCGCCAATACACCTTCCACGAGCTAGACGAACTCGCGATCGACGACCTCGTCACCTGGGGCGAACACGGCGTGATCGTCACCGATCTAGGCAAACATTTCATTCGAAATGTGTGCAAGGCGTTTGATTTGAAACTGCTTTCAAGCGAGGTGTAGGAACGGGTGTTTAGTCAGGCGGTGTAGGTTAAAAAGAACGAATGGCAATAACGTGACGTACCCAATCCCCATTGATCCACTCAACAGTACCATCTGAAAATTTCAGGCATCTATATGGTGATGCTTGTGTCCATTTCATATAGTCGGAACTCATTAGAACCTTATTATTTGTCAAAGATGCGATAGTAGAATTACTTCTTGCATTATAAAGTAGAACAAGTTCTCGGTAGGTTGGGATACGCCAATCAGTGAATAATCTTGCAGAGTTGTTAAGGCTATGTTTTAATGGATCTTTCACATCACTATACATATATTCAGGATTTCCATCGTATATATATTCATCTGCAATTAACCCATGATAGCCACCTGTTGTAACGTAAAAAACAATGCCGCCGTCAAATATTTCACCTACTGAGTGGGCAGTGCTTCCCGCTGAAGATGATGTAGGGATATTTAACGTAGTTCCCGATAAAGTAGCTGCACCTGTTCCTGTCGTTGTTAAAGTTATGGGTGCTTGATAATCCGTTCCTGCCACTGCGGCAGATAAAGCATTTGTGCCATTCCCTTTTAATATTCCGGTTAAAGTTGTTGCTCCCGTTCCCCCATTAGCTACCGCCACTGTTCCAGAAATACTACCTGCGTTTATATTCGCACTTAAAACTCCGCTACCATCCATGGATAAATTAGCGCCTACTTTCACTCCACCTAAAGTTGAACCAGAGGCTGTGGGTAAAGAATAAGTGGATGGTGTAGGGATATTTAACGTAGTTCCGGACAAAGTAGCTGAGCCAGTTCCTGTCGTTATTAAAGTTATGGGTTCTTGATAATCCGTTCCTGCCACGGCGGCAGTTAATGCATTTGTGCCGTTCCCCTTTACAAGGCCAGTTAGCGTTGTTGCCCCAGTTCCTCCATTAGCTACCGCCACTGTTCCAGAAATACTACCTGCGTTTATGTTCGCACTTAAAACTCCGCTACCATCCATGGATAAATTAGAGCCTACTTTAACTCCACCTAAAGTTGAACCTGAGGCTGTAGGTAAAGAATAGGTGGATGGCGTAGGGATATTTAACGTAGTTCCCGACAAAGTAGCTGAGCCAGTTCCGGTTGTTGTTAAGGTTATATTTGAACTAGATGAGGCAGTTCCGTAGGTTATTTCTTTGGTTATAGAATCGTAAAATAAGGGGTTTGTTGTGGAAGCATTTCTAACAGGAGCAACATAAAAGCCTGAGGTAGTAGGATTTAATGGACTTGCAAATCCATTCGCATTAATTGCAATACTATTGGCGGCTTGTGAGTTACCAGCAAAGGCACCTAGTGCAACTGAATTAGCGCCTTGGTTATTTTGGCCAGCCGCAAAACCAATGGCTACTGCACTACTTCCTTGACCTGATTGAGCAGCATTGGGACCGATGGCCACCGAAGCACCTCCTTGGTTATTCTCGCCTGCCGCATTTCCAATGGCAATGGAACTACCGCCTTGGTTGTTTTTTCCTGCTCCAGAACCCACACCGACGGCTCCATCTCCCTGAAGACTATTTCCTGCTTGATCTCCTATCGCCGTTTTAGTGGCTTTTAATCCGATTAAGGTTCTGAGGCTGTTTAGGTCTGTAACCCCTGTACCGCCATTTGCAAGAGGTAATGTTCCCGAAAAAGATGAGGCATTATTGCTTGCAATTGCACTTAATGTACCGTTTGCATCTATGCTTAAGTTACTTCCTACTTTCACCCCACCTAAAGTAGAAGCACTCGCGACAGGTAAAGAATAGGCCGAAGGGATGGTAGGTTTATTTGATAAATCATTATAATCACCAGATGTAGCTACGGTTGATAAACTTGAAGTGTTTGCTTTTAATGCCAAAGCCATGTTCATATCTGACGTGTTTGCTTTTAATGCCAAAGCTGATGTTACATCTGCCGCATTTGCTTTCAACTCTAAACCTGGAACAGTAGGCGCTGCTGCCGTTCCACCTAAATCGCCCGCTAATTTTATTTTACCTTTTGTGTTTGCGTCAGCATCAACGATGGTAGCCCCCGCGATTTGGCTCACCACAAAAGAGTTATCTGCCTTTGCTGCTAAGGCAGTTGTGACATCAGAAGCATTTGCTTTTAATGCTAAAGCCGTGGTCACATCTGAGGTGTTTGCTTTTAATGCCAAAGCAGGAACCGTAGGTGCATCTGCGGTTCCTGCTAAATCTCCTGCTAGTTGAATCTTACCTTTTGTGGAGGCATCCGCATCTGCGATTGTTGCAGCAGCTACTTGAGTTACCACGAATGTTTTGATAGTACCCGTATCTGCTTTAGCAGCAAGAGCTGCCGTCATGTCAGTGGTGTTCGCTTTTAGAGCAAGTGCCGCTGTTACATCTGTCGAATTCGCCTTCAGTGCTAATCCAGAATTCACATCAGATTCATTCGCCTTTAACGCTAATCCCGCATTCACATCCGCCACATTCGCCTTCAAATCCAAGGCGGCCTTTGTCGCCGTTGAAACAGGCTTCGCTGCATCCGAGGTATTATTTACTTGGTCTAGGCCTAAATTTAAACGCGCATCTACCGCTGTCGTTGCACCTGTTCCTCCACCTGCGATGGACAAGACGGAGCCTAGTTTGCCGGCAGTTTCGGCATATAAGGCATAGGGATTGTAGTTCAGTTTTTGGTCAGATACTTTCGTGTAAGAAGCACCTTGGTTAAAGCTGACGTGTACTTGTAAAGTTTTTTGTGAGGCGTCCCAAACCAATGCATTAAATGAAGACGTAGACACCGATCCGATCAGTAAATTCACTAGACCGTATGCATCCGTTTTGGTTTTTTGCACCTCTTCGAATTGCAAAGTGGAGCCATTGTAAATGCTGAATTTCATCCACACATCGCCATTCACTAAAGGCTGGCCAGAGATATCTTGACCCGGTATTTCGATCGCATTAGGATCGAGCACAACGGCTTGGTAGGAGAGACCTTTTTGGGATAAACCTAAGTGAGAAACTAAAAGAAAAATGATTGAGAACAGATACTTTTTCATAAAACGAATTATTTAGAAAGGCTAATGCCAATGCTGAATGTAGATGGGATGAAGTTTAATGTCGAGCTACCGAAATTGTAGCTGTCTAGGTGTTGGTATTTTGCAAACACGCCGATCTGTGGATTGATTTGCTTACTTATTTCAAAGCTGTAGCCGTACATGGTTCGTAGAGAACTGAACTGACTATCGCTAGATAAATCCACGTAGCGGTTTAACAGAAATTGATTTCCGTTAACTAGGGTAGAAGCCGCCACCTGAAGTTTTGAAACAAGAGTAATTCCTTTACCTAAAGAAAGTCGTGGTCCTATTCCGGCGCCTAAACCGATGAAATCAGTGGCATATGAAAAGGGAATGTTTTGCACATCACCTACATTATTGAACTGATTATAATTAATACCATAATCAACCAGAAAGGATTTCGAAAGCTTAGATTCACGAGATAAGCTCATGTGCAAGCCAGAGGCAGGACGCAAGAAGGACGGATTTGATCCGGCTGAATTTGTAAAAACGAAGGAAGTAATGTTCGAGCCCACTTCCAGTTTGTAAGACTGTGCTAGAGATGAAAAACCAATAAGCAATAGGAGTAAAATTCTTTTCATGTGTTATTGTTTAACGAGACTTTTTGTGATGACTTGGTTGTTAGTAACCAGACGTAATATGTATTTGCCTGTGTGCAGGCGATCAAAATCGAGTAGCTGTACTTCGCTGAGATTCGCAGCGATTTCTCCTGACCAAACACGTAACCCATCGATGGAATACAATTCGACAGTTGAAGGAGACGAACTAGCGCGAGATAGTTTCAAGCGAAGCTCAGAGACAAAAGGATTTGGGAAAGCTTCAACAGAAACAAGTATACCTGGTTCCACCGAACGACGAAGAGAACGAGCGGTGGGCTGCACGAAACCTTGGCGAATGACACGGGTTCCCACGCTCTGTGTTCCTAAAACCACCGACGACTGACCTATTGATTGCAAATAGGTTGAACTACCTATGCCGGAGGATAGGGTTGATATCTTCATTGGATTCTTTTGGGAGAATGCAGTGAATAAAATCAAAAAACATCCAAAAATTAGAAGAAATCGCAGGGTCATTTGTAGACTTTAATCCTGCAAAAAAAAGCCAATTAGTTCGGTCAGGGCGATAAATCACAAGGATTGTCGTTTGGAAAAAAAATAAAAAGACAACTCCTCGTTTTTAAAGTGTATGGTTATTTTTTTTAAAAACTATTTTTGTAAAGACTTACAAGTATCTACAGAAATATGGATTTTTCGGCAATACTACTTTCTATCATCATCTCGATCATATTGTTAATTAACCATTGGGAGCACAATAAAGCGGTCCTATTTTTAATTATCATGTTCTTCGGATTCATCATGCGACAGCTTGCTTTACTCTTATATTTTTCGAGTTTAGACTCTAGTCAAATGGTTTTTATTTACACGAACTTCGATCCTTTATTCGCATTGATAGGGCCAAGTTTTTACCTCTATTTTAAATCCCTTGTGAAGGGCAAAAATGAATTTAGTTGGAGAATTGTATTTCACCTGTTGCCCGCCTTATTGATATTAGTAAACAGCATTCCTTATTATTTGTTGGACTTAACTGCTAAGTTAGAGCTGTTAAATTCCCTTCGGTTTGGGCGGACTAGTAAACTAACTGAGGCCCCACATGTATTTTTTGGTTTTGCTAGTCAAAAAATGGTAGTAATCAGTCTAATTAATGGCTCTTATGCTGCTTATACCTTGTTTTATTTATATAAAAATTTTAGGGACGAAGCTGTTTTAATAAAAAAGAAGTCTCAATATGTGCTTAGGAATTTAGTTGCCATTTCGATTATTTGCATTAGTATACATGGCATTTTTGCCTACGTTATTTTCCCAAATTATATTTTGGGCAATCCTTCCGTTTCGGCTCAGCTGCCTTTTTACATCCTTTTACTCTCACCGATTTGTCTCTTTTTATTTCCAAGTTGGTTGTATGGCGAATCCAAGGAGACGGTATTTGAGCGGTTTTGGCAGGCATTCAAAAAAGCCTTAAATAACTCCCAAAACCTACCAGAAGAAACCCTCCACCAATCCGAAGACCTAAATCGAATCATCGCTTTTATTCAAGACAACAAACCCTATTTAAAAGAAAATTTTTCGCTGCACGACATCTCGCGTTCGCTCAATATTCCGCACGTTCGCGTCACAAATTGTTTCAATAAACAACTCATGATTTCCTTCCCGGTTTACCGAAATAAACTGCGAATCGACTACGCGACTTCGCTACTTTTTCATGGGGAACATCTAAGCACGTCGATCGAAGGAATCGCATCAAAGGCTGGATTCAAAAGCAAATCAGCTTTTTACATTGCCTTCAAGGCAGAACACGGCATGACACCTATTGAGTGGATTAAGGAGAATTTGGTGAAATAATAAACCCAATGAACAAGGTCCAATGGGTTTCAGGAATCTACTTGTTCTAATATGATTTACAAACCAAATCGAGATTTAACCGCGTTAAAGTTTGTGCTTACTTCTGAATCAGATAACGCTCTGCTATACATATTTACGGTTGAATAGTCGCCATAAACGCCATCACCCATATCCCAGCGATGCGCAATGTAATAGCCTGTCGAAGATGCTCGCAAGTTTATGTTTGTAGTTCTAGAGCCTAACGATACTCCATTTCGGTAAAGTGTCAATACAGAACCATTATAGGTAGCGACAATATGAACCCAGTTATTTAAATCAGACCCATAATTTGTAGTGGGTTCAAAAGTCGACCAACCACCCATGGCTGCTGTATACCTATAGCTGTTATTAGCAGCGCCTGACCACGCCCTTGCATTATAGGCCAAAGCCATATTCACTGTTCCTCCAGATACTTTTTCAGAGAATATACAAGGAGCATAATTTGAACTAGTTAGCGGATTTTGATCTCCTTTAGTTCCAGCTGATTTTACCCAAACTTCCACCGTATACGCTGTTAGGTTTGCAAATCCCGTTGTTGATTCAGCAAAGCCACCCGAACTAGGGAATCGTATAACCCCACCATTACTATTTACATAGGCGCCGCTACTTATTGAAAAACTAGGAACATTATTTCCAGTCACTAAATTAGTCCAGGTAGACCCAGTTCCCGGATAACTTGCGGGGTTTGCCGCATCTAAATTTAAGATTAGACCTGATTGTACGATGGCTGGTGCCTGAAATGGAGGAACTGCTAGTGTCGTAAATTCCATAACTGGTCCATAACCAGTCCCTTTACTATTCGTGGCATAGGCTCTGACTTTATAGGTAACGCCTGCAGTCAAGCCCGCAAGCGAACTGCTGAATGTCCCTATGCTCAAAGGCCCGTCTGTGGTTTTATTATCCGAAAGGGTGGGTGTACTGGAGGTGGAACTCCAACAAATACCTGATGCAGTAATGGGCGCACCACCATTATCTACGATGGATCCCCCACTACTCGCAGTGGTTAGTGTAATGGATGAAGCAGCGCTTGTCGCTGATAGGTTAGGGACAAGGATAACAGGCCCTACGTAATTGTTATTTCCTCGAAAAAAGGATTCCTGCGCATTTGCTATAAAGGCAGCGAATAATAAACTGAAGAAGATTAATTTTTTCATAGGTATGGATTTATAAACCAAAACGGGATTTAAGGACATTGAAGTTGTTAGTAATATCGGTGGATGACAATGCACGATTATAGATTCTAAGTGCAGCAATTTTACCATCAAATGCACCCCAAGAAGTAGTAACAGCTGGCCCTATATAAATAGGGGTATTACTCGTATTCAATGTAGGAGTAGAAGAAAACCCAACTTGAACACCGTTTACATATACATAATGGTTAGTGGTTCCATCATACATTATAACAATATGATACCAGGTATTAGTTGCTAATACGGTAGAACTTTGTGTAAAATTCCCCCAATAATGCTCAATTACATTACTATTAAAGGCCATTAATTCATATAATGTATTATTTAATACCACCGACCCCCCAATAGAGATAACCGCATTACCAGCCACAGAATTAAACTTAACCCAGGCTTCCATTGATCTAGCAACTGAACCCGAAATCCCTGAGTTGCTAACAGATTTGCCAAAAATACCAGTTGTAATTAGCGAGCCTCCTCCATCGCTACTAAAAGTTGGGGTTGCATTGGTATTGTATGAAGAATTGCTATAAAAATTAATATGATTAGTTCCACTTAAATCGTTCCAAACAGAACTTGAACCTGTGTAACTAGAAGTATTTGCTGCATCCACATTAAAAACAAGTCCATTTGTAACTATTGTAGGTACAGATGGAATCACAGGCGCCACATAATTATTCTGCCGACTGAACATCGTTCGCTGTGCATTAGAAAAGAATGCGGAGAAAAGGAATAGGAAGGGTAGGAGTTTTTTTATCATTAGTTTATAAACCAAGACTAGATTTTAGAGCTTTAAAATTTTGTAAAATTTCAACTTCTGATAAACCTCTTTTATAAATAAAAATTGAATTAATATCTCCGTACCAAAAATTATCAGCTCTACCTACATATTCTTCGGTAGACGATTGATACTGCGATAGTGGACCAGAAGTTGATGACACCAATACACCATTCAAGAAAAATTTAACCGTATTGTTTTCTTGTGTAGCTGCAAATACATACCATTGATTCGTTGCAAGTGTTAAAACATCACTAAATGCGTTATTCCCTCCATCGGCAAAGTGAATTTGATAACCGGTACCATTTTGATAGATATAAAAATTGAAATTGCGTGATCCCGTATTCCCAGAAAGAGCTCTATATAAATTAGTCCCAAAATTTGGATCCATTTTGGCAGCAGCAATGACGGTTTTTCCTGTATACGAGACATTAAATTTTGAGGACACAAAACTAACGTTATGGCTAGTACCATTAAATGTGAACTTTTTAGGAGAAGAAGCCATATTGGCCATACTCGTAGTAGCTAAGGTGCCGTGATTTGCGTTATTACTTAAATCAAACCAGGAAGTTCCAGAACCGGGATAACTACTTGCATTCCCTGCATCAAGGTAAAGCAATAAATCAGTAGTAATTATTCTTGCTGGAACCTCCGGAGCAATATAATTATTTTGCCGACTGAACATCGTACGCTGTGCATTTGAAACAAATGCGGATAAAAGGAATAAGAGGGTAAAGAGTTTTTTCATAGAATTTTTATAAACCAAAAGCCGATTTTTGAGCGTTAAAGATGTTTGAAATATCTGTTTGCGTTAAGGCATTGGAATACACCATGGCTGTTCCCATTTTACCAGTAAATGCTCTTGTAGATCTATCACTTGGATCACAAGCAATGAAAAAGTTAAGTCCTGATAAGGTAGCATGTGTAACTGAATTGAAAGCAGTTGCTATTCCACTTACATTACACAAATAGGCAGTTGCGGTAGTGGCACTTACAGACACCGCAATCATGGACCATTCATTATTTGGCACATATAAATTGGAGTTCCAATTATAGGTGGATACATTATCAGCCCAGTGATATCCAACAGAATTAGAGGTATACAAATCCAAACCTGTAGCTGGCACAGTACTTCCCCCAAATCCATTTCTACTAAAAATAACTCCTGTATAACCTCCTTGTGTTTGAGAAGGATTGATCCAGGCCACAAAAGTGGCGGCAGACAAGGCAACATTACTTTTTGTAGTGGTGGCAATTATATTTGGCCCAAAAGTAAAACTCGCAGGGCTTGAAGTATACGTAGGACTGCCTACCAATGTTGCGGTATTGTTTTGCGAACTTGCATCGTTCCAGGTAGTTCCAGAGCCCGAGTAGGTACTTGCATTTAAGTTTAAAATAAGGTTATTGGTAGGCACTGTAGGTGGAGCTACCGGCGCCACGTAATTATTTTGCCGACTGAACATCGTTCGCTGTGCATTTGAAATAAATGCGGAGAAAATGAATAGGAGGGTCAGGAGAGTTTTCATGGATCTATTTTGCAATACACCTTACGGAATACCTGAAACTATACCAGTTGGCATTTTGGTATGCACCTTGAGTAGGCCAAAACCGTATTTCCTTCGAACTGTAGCCATCTAATCGATCCGTTGTCCAAAAAACTGTTTTGGTAGTTATTACCGTGCCTGAAAAACCACCTCCTTCAATAACCCCCGCTTGAGGGATTTTAAGAAAAGAAGCATAGGCACCTGTAGCAATATTCGTTGCGGAAGAGCTATTTGTTACTAAGCCCGCAGCGATCATTCCATTTAACTCAGCGTTCCATTCTGAAGCAGTAGGCACTCTAAATCCATTTGGACAAGGATTGTTTACGCCTCCGTCTGTATTATTCCAAGGTTGTACATTCCAAACACCTCCTGTTTGGGAATTCCAATCTGCCTGTGATGTCCAAGGTTGAGAACTTATCGAATTGGTGCTTCTGGATGAAATGTCAGTTAATTTTGTAGAATTCTGTGGAGCTGTTCTTAGTTGACCTCCATCCGTTGCTCTTCCCCATTGGTATAAATCTCCATAGGAAGCTACATCATTCACACCTGTTGCCGCCTGGGTTGCTCCTAAATTTCTATCCATCCATACTTTTGCTGTGTAAGGGGAGGTCACTGTCACATACGACCAAGGCTTAGCTAGTAACTTTCCAGCATCGTCTACTCCAAAGCCATTATTAATCGCTCCCTCTTTGCTTACAAGGGCGGTAGACCCTACCACGACGACCATTCTTCCATCTGCAGCTCTTCCACATTCATAAATGGTGGTGGTAGTTGAGGAGCTGCTACAAGATCCATTAGTTACCGTCACTTTATAGGCTCCACTCGCAATAGGAGTAAAGCTATTACTTGTAGCACTGGAAATCGCCACATTGTCTTTGTACCAAGCGTAGGCCGTGGCGCCCGCAGGGGTCGTTAGGGTAGTTTTATAGGCACAGCCGTCGCCCGTGATGGTGAGTGTGGGAGTAGAACCCGTGATGGATGCCGTTATCGCATTGGAAGAAATAGCTGCAGCACTTAATCCAAACCTAGCCGCATAGGTATTGTAGTTTTGAGTAATTTCACTTTGTGTTAATGCTCTATTATACAATAATATAAGATTCACAATACCGTTTGGCCAAGCTTCCCCTCCTGGACCCTTCCCAATTAACGGCGATACTAAGGCTATATTCCCAGAAACATTGCTTCCAACTCCATAAGGGCTCGCTTGTAGAAAACAGGATACCGCATTTCCACTTCTGACAAAAGTTAACATGTAGTAATTGCCATTCGTCAGTGCTGCTTCTGCACCTGCATCAATCTTATTATTATACCACCCACCCCAGCTAAATCCAGGTTTGCCTGGTACTGCTAATATTAAACCGTTATATCCGCCTACATTATAGATCCAGTCCCATATACCATCATTGAATCTGAAAATAGTACTCCAAGTAAAATCACCATTAAAAGGTGAATTTGCTAGAGTTTGTGTACCATATCCATTCGTATTTAAAGCAATACCTCCCCCATTAACGGATGAATATCCAGTATTGGTTAAAGCAACATTATTGCCATTTCCAGTTAAATCTGTCCAAGTATTACCAGATCCATTGTAGCTACTGCTATTACCTGCATCTAAATTTGCAATTAGATTACTCGTTACAGTAGTTGCAGATACCGTTGCTGGAGTGGCTCGAACAGTTATTACATCATTATTGCTTAACGTAGTGCTTGTATACGTAGCATTTGTCTCACCAGAAATGGCGGTTCCATTTTTATACCATTGTAGGGTAGGCGTACTCGTGAAATTATAGGTTGTGGCTGTGAAGGTGACCGATGTGCCCGCACAAACAGCACCCGAGGCACTGGAGGCAATCGTTACAGCAGGTGAAAAATAAGTTTGTGTTTGATTGGTTTCTAATGGATTTCGTACTGCATCACTCAATTGACTTGGGAAAAGGATGGCTTCAGAAATATTTCCATTAAAAGAAAATGGGCCATACCCTCTTGCACTACCGATGTAAATTTTAGACCCACTTGTATGGGTAAGGTTACAATTACTACCTGAATTAGTTTTCAATACCCCATTTATATAAGTATTTGAAAGGTTTGTAGTTGTATTGGTAAAAATAGAAGTGACTATTTGTGGATTTGTAGAACTAAAGCTTGTTTTATATTCACAACCTCCTCCATCTGATAGATACCCACTGCCAGTTCCGCCATAGGATATATTATAACCAGGTTGCGCAATGGCCTTTGCAGCTCCAAAAATCCCTCCCACAGCTGAAGTTGTAGCTACATTTTGTGCAACTACGTTTACCGTTGCACCGGAAAGTGCGCTGTAATCAACGGTATTAGAAGAGGTCAACAACGACTCGCCATTATTGCCAGAGAAATAAATAGTGGGTTGTCCGTATAATGTATTTACGTTGCCTAGTGTAATAATTTTTGCAGCGGAGGTATTTGATAACACATGCACCCCATTGCCACTTTGATCGTACCAAATCGCAATCGTTGCATCTATAGACCCTGAAATAATCGTGCTTAAAGCATTGGTACTTGCCGCCGTTACTCCTGCATCATAGGTGCTGATGGACGTGGAGATTTTGGAAGTTAAACTAAACTTATTCGTGCTTGCATCGGGATACACATCGTAAAAGGAGGCCCCTACTTTTATCCTAACTAATGGCCCCGTATAACTCGTACTTAATTGTCTTAAGGAATAAGCTACAGAAGCAGTGGTACTGCTCAACCCAGTAATTTTATCCAAGTTGTTTTGCGCATTTGAAACAAATGCAGAGAAAAGGAATAGGAAGGTGAGTAGCTTTTTCATCATTTCTAAACCCTACTAATAATTTTGAATGCATCTCACAGACATACCATCGGATTTGTAATAGTTTTGGTCAAACCAGGCATTTCCAGGTTCAATTCCAAAATATCTAGCCCCACCATTATCAAATGCAGTTTGAGTTAAGTATTGTCCAAAATTATTTTTTGCCGTATAGATTGCCCCTCCGTTGTCAAATCCCGTTAACATACCTGGTCGAGGAAGCTTTAAAGGAGATGCAAATGCGCCAGCTGTATTATTACTACTCCAAGTAACTCTTTCTGCTTCCCACTCTGCTTGTGTTGGGATTCGGAATCCAGCAGGGCATGGATTCGATGCGGGGTTTGCGCCTGTCCACAAGGTATTGTTTGGCGTGCTTAGCCAATCATTGGAACCGTCGATAGACTCAATCCATAAATCAGTGGAGGGTATAGCTGTCGTTGATTTGGTATTGGTAAATCCCGTGCTATTGTTGTTTGTCAGATATTTAGTTTGGTGTCCATCCGCAGGTCTACCCCATTGGTAATAATCTCCATAGGCTAAGGCATCCGTTGAACTTGTAGCCACTCGGGAAGCCCCTAAATTCCGATCTATCCATACTTTTCCTGTGGCGGTTGTAACCGTCCCATAAGTCCAGGGTTTGGTTAAAATAGCACCTCTACTGTCCACTCCTTTTCCATTATTCAAAGCTCCGTCTCTACTAACTAAAGTGGTCGAAGTTTCTAATATAGACATCCTGCCATCTGCTGTTCTACCGCATGTGTAGATACTAGTTGTTGTAGAAGTACTTGAGCAAGATCCATTAGTTACCGTCACTTTATACACCCCGCTTGCTGTAGGAGTGTATGTATTCGTTGTTGCGCTTGGTATCACCACATCGTCCTTGTACCAAGCGTATGTCGTTGCCCCAGAAGGTATCGTTAAAGTAGTTTTATTCGTACAGCCGTCGCCATTTACGGTAATGGTTGGAACAGATCCTGTGATGGATGCCGTTATCGAATTAGAACTATAACCGGCGCTTTTAGTTGCGAAGGCATTATAATTTTGAGTTATCTCGGCTAATGTTAATGCTCTGTCATAAAAATAGGCAGCGGCAAATTTACCAGCATAATACCTCCCATTATCACCAGGGATAGCTCCTAAAGTTAAATAACTAGTGGGCGTATTTGGAGCTGTACCCGGATAACCTGTAGAAGAACCTTTTAAAACATTATCAACATAGATGAATGGAGTAGAACTCCCATTTAGTACCATGGTAACTAAATGCCAACCAGCTGTATAGGAATTTGTGTTAAACATCCAGCGTGCGCCAGAAAATAACATAGATGCATTACTACCATTTTCATCATAACCGTTACTACTGCCAATCCCAACATTATATCCATTTCCATAGCCATTTGCAATAAACACACCTTTAGATGGCGTGTTAATATATACCCAGGCTTGCATGGTTACATTAGTAATTGAATTATTAAAAAGCGGAACTGATAAGTATTGACTCGTTCCATTGGTTACAATACTTCCACTAGCCGCATCATAAGTTGGGCTATTATTCAAAGTTGCATGATTGTTATTCCCACTCAAGTCATACCAGGTATTCCCACTACCCGAATAACTTCCGGGGTTGCTTGCATCCAAGTTTAACTTTAATCCATTGGATACAATGCTACTAGGATTAATCCCGGCATTGACCCAAACTTTAATCTCATCATTATTGCTTAAAGTCGTTGTGGAATAAGTTGAAGAATTCGCGCCTGGAATACCTACACCGTTTTTTGTCCATTGATAGGTGGGCGTACTAGTGAAGTTGATAGCGTTTGCTGTAAATGTGATACTTGTTCCTGCACAAACTGCACCAGAAGCACTGGAAGTAATACTTACAGATGGACTTAAATACGTTTGTGTTTGATTGGTTTCTAGTGGATTTCGTACCGCATCACTCAATTGACTTGGAAATATAATGGCTTCAGAAATATTTCCAACAAAAGTAGAAGTTGATCCAAGCCCCCTAGAAACACCAATAAATATTTTAGAACCACTTGTATGACTAAGAGCGCAGGTACTGCTTGTAACAGCGACATTCGTTTTTAACTCATTATTTACATATATTTTTGAGAGATTTGTAGTATTATTTATAAAAATAGTAGTTACTATTTTAGGATCTGTTGAATTTACATTTGTTCTATATCCACAACCATCCCCGTCGCTTTGATATCCTACGCCGGAAGCATAGGAAATATTGTAGCCTGGATAAGTGCCTGCATTTGCGGTACCTATAATTCCAGCATATCCTGAGGTGGTTGCAGTATTTTGCGCTACTGCGTTTACCGTTGCCCCTGAAAATGCACTGTAATCAACGGTACTGGAGGATGATAACTTCGAAGTGTTTCCAGAGAAATAAACAGTGGGCTGTCCAGATAGGGTATTGATACTGCCTGCTGTAATAATTTTTGCAGTGGAGGTATTTGACAAAACATCTACCCCATTTCCACTTTGATCATACCAAATAGCTACGGTAGCATCTGTTGATCCAGAAATGATGGTGCTTAAGGCATTCGCACCTGCTACAGAAACTGCTGCGTTATAGGTACTGATGGCCGCGGAGATTTTGGAACTTAAACTAAACTTAGTGGTGCTCGCATCGGGATAGACATCGTAAAAGGAGGCCCCTACTTTTATCCTCACTAAAGGACCTGAATAACTACTGCTTAATTGCCTCAATGAATAAGCTACGGAAGCAGTGGTACTGCTCAACCCAGTAATTTTATCCAAGTTGTTTTGTGCATTGGATAAGAATGCGAAGAAAAGAAAGAAAAAGGTGATGAGTTTTTTCATAAATCTATATTGCAATGCACCGTACTGAATATCGAAAACTATACCAGTTTGCATTTTGATACACCACTTGTCCTTCGGGTTTAAGTAATCTCATTGTTCTAATATTTTAGAAAGTTCTAATGGCACGTACAGCCTTTCCCCAATCCTTCCAAACAGTCGTAATATTTCCACTTTGAGCAAACATGTAATATGCTTGGTAAGAATCAGACTGGGAAGAACTCCAATAGGTTTCACGAACCAATTGTGCAACATTATTAGCCCCTTGTCCTATGCTTATATGCATTTTATATAACTCATCCCTACTTGGTAAATACCAGTCGGTATAACCTCCCCCATTATAAGCCCTAGCAAATCCTGCTGCATAAGAAGCGCTTGAACCATGACTTGAAATAATTGCATTCGTGTTAGCTAGCCCTGTACCTATTCCAGTTCCTGTCGCTATATCGGTAAACCCACCATTATTTTTCCAATCCGTATAAATAGCTTGATCAGAAGGTGAAGCAATTAAACCATGTGTTTCACCCGCCACATAACCAGGATCACCGGATTGAAAAATGTAAAAGACAAGACCGCCTCCATAACTATTTCCAACTTCTATCGGTGGCGTAGTCGTTGTAAAACTAACCGCTGGCCCATAACTCGTTCCCGCTCTATTGGTAATAAATGCTTTCGCATGGTAGGTAGTTGTAGAAGATAAACCCGATAGGGTGAATACATGCGTACCCGCAGCCACATTGGATTGGGTAGATGACGTAGAATAGGTGCCAAAATTAGAATCTGTACTGTAAATAACCCCAATACTAATAGTCCGCGCATTGGTTGAACTAATAACTCCGCTCACCACAGCCGTTGTGGCGCCTATCGTACCTAAGGTCGTCCCTATCCCCGTTGCATTGACAGTTGCTCCTAACTCGCTTACACCCGTTCCAAAATTAATACCGCCTTCCTGACTCACTAATGTAGTGGGAGAAGTTATCGCCCTCATACTCCCATTCGCGGTACGTCCACAGATATAAATGGTAGTTACTGTAGAAGTATTTGAACAAGATCCACTAGTTACCTGTACCTGATAGGCCCCTGCAGCAGTAGGAGTATAGACATTGCTAGTAGCACTACCTATAGCCACATTGTCTTTATACCAAGCGTAGCTTAGTCCTGTAGGGGTGCTTAGTGTGGTTTTATTCACACAACCGTCACCCGAGACGGTGATCGTGGGTGTAGCTGGAGCAGCATTTATGGATGATACTAACGTATTAGAAGTAAAACCTGGAACGGCAGTATACCTTCCTTTAGTAGCGTTGTAATTATCTAAAATTGTTTGATCCGATAAAGCTGCATTGTATAAACTTAAAGTAGAAATTCTTCCTCTAAGGTTGTTATCCCAGCCACCATTTGAATAGGAAACAGGCGCTCCTAAATACAAAGGAGAATTGGTGGTATTTAACGTTTGATTTCCACTAGCATCAAGAATACCATTCACAAATACTTTAAGACTTGAACCATCTGCTTTAATGGTTACATTAGCCCAGGTATTTAATGGAATTGTAGTAGTGCCAGGAACTAAGCCACCGGCAAAAACCAACATAATTTGATGGCCAGATGCATTTCTACTCGCAAATATTTCAAATAATACGGCATAATTATTATAAGCACCAATGCTTGCAATACTAGTCCAATCTCTATCATTAGCGTCAAATTTTACCCAGGCTGTCATTGTCTTTCCACCATTTCCAGAGATACCCGTATTATTTATTGTTTTACCATATAGACTATTGTTATTTACATTAAAACTGCCTCCACCATCTGTGAGGTAGTTAGCCGTTTTTAATGTCGAATAACTATTGCTCGTATAAAAGTCCATGTGATTAGCAGACGCACTTAAATCATTCCACCTAGTACTTGAAGTATTATAATTAGCTGCATCAAAATTCGCAATTAAGTTAGAAGTGGATATACTTCCCGATGCATAACCTGGGGTAGCGGTTACATATATTTGATCAGCATTCGCCAAAGAGCTTGTTATATAGGTTGCATTTGTTTCACCTGAAATTACTGCCCCATTCTTATACCATTGATAGGTAGGGGTACTAGTGAAGTTGATAGCGTTTGCTGTAAAGGTGACCGATGTGCCCGCACAAACAGCGCCCGAGGCACTGGAAGTAATAGTTACAGATGGTGGGCCAGAAACTTTACTCACAGTTCCATTTCCCATATTCGTATTGTACAAATTGCCTGATGAGTCTTTGGCTAGATAAAATGGATAAGTTCCTGTAGCCAGCGTAGCGTAGGCTTGAGTCACAGTTCCACTCGAAGTAATTTTGCTAATCGTATTGTTGTTATAGTTTGCCGTATAAATATTCCCACTATTATCCAATACAATTCCCGCTGGCCATACTGAGGTGCCCAAAGACCATACATTGTTAACAGTGCCACTTGAATTAATCTTACTTACGGTAGATGTCCCCCAGCAACTGACATACATATTACCGGTAGGATCAAATACCATAAACTGTGGATTTGAACTCGCTGCTAAGGTAGCCCAGGCCTGAGTTACAACCCCTGCTGGGGTTATTTTACTAATGGTATTATTTGAATTAGCGCTATATATATTCCCTGAAGCATCGAATGAAATGGAGAAAGGATTGGCTCCATTAGCTAATGTGACCCATGGATTGGTAATGGCACCTGTCGCTCCTCCATTTGCTGGGACGATTTTCGCAATTTTATTCCTACTAACATAGGGCACGTATATATTTCCTGAGGCATCCACAGTAATTGTATATGCCTCTTCACCAATAGTCGCCCAAGTTTGAATAACAGTGCCACTGGAACCATCAGAAGTTGGTGTTATTTTACTTACAGTATAAGGACTATTTCTATTAACGGTATATAAATTACCACTAGCATCAATTGTTATGCCATATGGCCTTGAATTTGCCGCCAAAGTAGCCCAAGCCTGAGTAACTGTTCCACTTGGTGTAATCTTGCTTACAGTGGAATTGATAAAATTCGTTACATACAAATTATTAGACGCATCTATAGCTATAAAAGCTGGTTGGATATTAGATGCTCCTAAAGTAGCCCATGGGTCAGTAACCGTTTGCGCTTTTGACGCAAAGGCTACTGCCATAATAAATATAAAGAGACATCTAATTTTCACAATTAATACGCATAATCAAATTGAATACGATCGCCAGCAACCAATGCATAGCTATTGTTATTCGCTGGAATGTAGGTTACCGTTGTTCCAGATGTCCACGTATAGGCAGAATTCTTGATTCTAGTTCCATTGATATACATGAATGGTTTACTCAATGGAGTTTGAACCGCACCTGTATTACTACTTGCCGTGGTGAATGTGAATGTGGTTTGTGCTGCAGTTGCAGTAAACTCATCACTGTTCATTCTTACCACACTTGCGACAGCACTTAAAACGCCATTCCCATCTATGTTTAAATTAGTTCCCACTTTTACACCTCCCAAAGTAGATGCACTCGAAGTAGGTAAAGTATAGTTTGTCGTGGATGGAATGTTTAAAGTATTGCCCGAAAAGCTAGCTGCACCAGAACCTGTTGTGGTTAAAGTAATAGGAGCTTGATAATCAGTTCCAGCCGTAGCCGCCGTCATTGCCCCCGTTCCATTCCCTTTAATAAGTCCTGACAAGGTAGCTGCACCTGTTCCTCCATTGGCAACCGCTAAAGTTCCAGTAACACCGGTTGCTAAATTTGTTGTTGAAGAAGTAGCTGCAGTTCCATAACCTTGACCCACATTCCAGAAATAGTTGGTTCCGTCATAATAGAAGTTGATGATGTCTTTAGCTCCTGCCGCAGTGGATAAGGCAATGGTCGTGGTAGAGGAGGATCCCAATACTTTGTTAGCCGTAGAAGGCAGGTTTAAGGTTCTCCCTCCTGTACCATCTTGCGTTACCACTAAGGTTCCATAAGAACCAGCAGGTAAGGTTCCTGAAAAATTTAAAGTACGATTACCCACTAAAGTTACCCCTGCATTTAATCCTAAAGCAGGATTCCAAGAAATAGGGGACCCGTCCGCTAAAGTTTGAGGAGTTGATGCATAGATAGGAGCAGTCACAGCGCCACTCGTATTTACACTTGTCACAGAAGTATTACCTAATTGGATGGTATTGCTTGTACTCACTTTGGCATTATTACCAATCGCTGTCGAATTGCTTAACCCATCAACTGTAACGTCAGCTTGATGACCTATCGCCGTATTATTAGAGCCTGTGCTATTCGTTGATAAAGCTTGTTGACCATATCCTGTATTTCCGCTTCCAGAGGTATTTTCCTTTAATGCCGAAGTTCCCATTGCTGTATTGAAGTTACCTCCTATATTTTTTGGTAATACATATTCACCAAATGCACTGTTTTGCTGACCTGTGGTATTAGCAGTTAATACTTGATGACCGAATGCATTATTGAAATTTCCTGTTGTATTAGCAGATAGCACGGCATATCCATAGGCATAGTTATTAGACCTGCTTGCCGCTCCGCGCCCTACTGTAACACCATTCGATGTTAATTCATAGACTCCTAAATTTACCGCGCCAGTTGCGTTAGAGTAAGGGACACCAGAAGAAGCAGGTGTCGTCCACGTTAATGTTCCACCTACAGTTGCAGTTAAAACCTGATTCGCTGATCCATTCGTATTTGGATAAGTTACCGCTCCTAAGGTTAATGTTCCAGAGGTTTTTACATTTGATATAGGTGTAGGAGTAATTGTAACTGAATTAGATGAAAAGCTTGTTCCATCCGATCCTAGTTGAATGGTGTTGCTTGTATTAACCCTAGCACCATAACCTATTGCGATAGCATTGCTGAGATTGTTAGAATTGACATCAGATAATGAACCTATTGCCGTATTAAAATTGCCCACCGTATTTGTTAATAAAGAATTATTACCAATAGCTGTATTATTATTACCACTCGAATTGTTTTGCATTGAAGCATTACCTAGAGCTGCATTATTAAAACCGATTGAAGTAGCGTATAGAGCTCCATGTCCAACGGCACTATTAGAATTGCCTGAGGTATTGTTGTAAAGAGAGAAGCCTCCCAAAGAAGTATTTTTTATGCCTGATGTATTGCTATATGCTGAAACATATCCAACAGCTGTATTGTCAGTTCCATCTAAATTGGCAACAAGTGATGCATAGCCAATTGCCGTATTACGAACCCCAGCGGTGTTTACAAATAGCGTTCCAGCTCCTACAGCAGTATTGGAAGCACTAGCTCCTAAACCACGTCCCACTGTCAATCCATTTACGGATAAATCACTACTAAATGTTTTTGCACCAGCAATAGTTTGTGCACCTGTCGACACGATACCCGGATTTGTTCCATCAGCCGGCGCTAATGTTAATGCAGTTCCTGATATAGTCCCACCTGCAGCATAAGAAGCAGTATTTGTATAATTTAATGAATTAACCCCAGCTGTAATACCTACGGTACCAGCAGCAGTTAATCTACCCTTACTATCCACTGTAAAAGTGGGAATAGCAGTAGATGATCCATAAGATCCGGCTGCGACCGTTGTATTAGCAAGCGTTGTTAAGACAGTACCAGAGCCAGTTCCTGTAAGATCTCCCGTTAACGTAGTACTGCTAGATGAAACTGTTGCCGCAGTACCGTATCCCTGTCCTATATTCCAATAGCAAATACTTCCATCGTAATAAAAGTTCAAGATATCTTTCGAATTAGCTGCAGTAGATAAGGCTACCGTAGAGGTAGAGGTCGATCCCAATACTCTATTCGTTTTACCAGTAATGGAAGGCAAGGTAATAGTTCTATTTCCTGTGCCATCCTGAGTTAAAACAACCGTTCCATAAGAACCTACTGGAGGAGCAGCGGTAAAGCTCAAGGCACTATTTTGAGTTAACGTAATGGCTGCATTTAATCCTTGAGCTGGATTCCAGCTAATGGTTGATCCAGTATATGTTAATGTTTTAGGAGCTGAGGCATACGTAAGCGATGTAACACTTGTTGCACTAATGGCACCTGAAGATACCGTTCCTGTAAAGCTAGGAGAGGCTAAATTAGCTTTTAAGGCAAGGTTTGTATTAGTCGCATAGGCAGATAAATCTTGGTCTCCGGTATTGGTCCCTGAAATCGCCGCAAGTTTACTCTTCTCTGCACTTGTATAATCGTTCGTTGATAAAACTTTACCAGTCACTTTATCCACTTTTAAATCTAATGCAGTTTGAGTTCTGGTTGAAATTATTTTATCCGCATCAGTGGTGTTTTGGACATTTTCTAATCCTAAGTCTGTTTTTGTTATGGAGACATTTCCACTATAACCATTAACCGTTTGTACCGGCGCCGCTGGGGTTAATAATTGTATCCAGTTTGAAAGCACCGATGGGTTAGCTGCCGCTAACACATAATTTTTATTTTCATCTGTTCTGATAACCACACTACCAATAACGGCGCTACTTAGACCTAACATAGCAGCCTCACTTCCTAATACTTTTACACTTGAAAATGAAACAGCAGGGATTTGATCCGTAGGTACTTTACCTAAGGCATCTAAACTAGCCACCCCGTTAGCTGCACCCACTTTGTTTGCATCTAATTTTAAATTTAATGCGGCTGTGGCATCGAGAGTGCTCATTTTAGTTGCCAAAGCAGTGTTCACCTCCGATAAATTACTTTTAGTTGCTAAAGCGATGTTAGCATCCGTGATATTCATTTTTTGAGCCAATCCCGCATTTAGATCCGTTGTATTTGCTTTTAAATCTAAAGCAGTTTGCGTATCATTTGAAATAGGCTTATTTGCATCGCTGGTATTGTTTACATTCCCTAAATCAAAATCGGTTTTAGTTAAATTAACGGAACCCGTATATCCATTCACCGCTTGTACTGGTGCTGCTGGGGTTAATAATTCCACCCAGTTAGCAAGTGTACTTGCTGGCAGCGCACTTAATACATAGTTCTTATTCGCATCAGTTCTGACCGCGATGCTACCTACGGTTGCACTTGAAAGAGCGGTCATCGCAGCATCACTTCCCACCACATTGGTAGATGATAAAGTAACTGGAGGCAATTGATTAGAAGGAATAATACCTAATGCGTTTAGGGTAGCAACGCCATTTGCAGCCCCTTTTTGAGAAGCATCTATTTTTAGAGCTAAGCCCGATGTTAAGGCAGAATTACTCGCTTTCAAAGCTAGATCTGAAGTCACATCTGAAATATTAGCTTTTAAATTTAACGAAGTGGCCACATCGCTCGCGTTTGCTTTTAATGCCAAACCAGGTACAGTAGGCGCTCCTGCCGTTCCCCCTAAATCACCCGTTAATTGAATCTTACCTTTTGTGTTTGCATCTGCATCAGCGATCGTTGCCGCTGCGACTTTGGTTAAAACGTAAGCCGTATCTGCTTTTGCTGATAAGGCGGTTGTGACATCTGAACTATTAGCTTTTAATGCTAAAGCAGAAGTCATATCTTCCGTATTTGCTTTTCCTGCTAAAGCAGTTGAAACATCTGAAGCATTTGCTTTTCCCGCTAATCCAGTTGTTACATCAGAAGTATTTGCTTTTAAAGCTAAAGCTGTTGTTACATCCGCCGTATTTGCCTTTAAAGCTAAACCTGGCACTGTAGGAGCATCTGCCGTTCCTGCTAAATCACCCGCTAATTGAATCTTTCCTTTCGTGGTTGCATCTGCATCGGTGATAGTGGCAGTAGCCGCTGGAACATCTCCTTTGTTTGCCTTCAAATCCAATGCCGCTTGCATAGCAGCTGAAATAGGCTTAACCGCATCGGGCGTATTATCTACTTTATCTACACCTAAATTAACGCGTGCATCAGCAAGCGTAGTAGCTCCAGTTCCACCACCTGTGATCTCAAGTGTACCACCTAACTTACTTGCTGTTTCTGCATAAAGAGAGTAGGGATTATAGGTTAGTTTTTGATCTGAGACTTTTATGTAAGAACCTCCTTGATCAAAGCTGACATGTACTTGTAAGGTCTTTTGTGCGCCATCCCACACCAGTGAATTAAATGAAGTAGCAGACACCGAACCGATCATCAAATTGACCAGACCATAGGCATCGGTTTTGGTTTTATGCACTTCTTCGAATTGCATAGAGGAATTAGCATAAATACTAAACTTCACCCACACATCCCCATTAATAAAAGGCTGACCATTGATATCAACACCAGGGGCTTCGATAGGATTAGGATCTAAGATGACTGCTTGGTAGGAGATCCCTTTTTGGGAAAATCCCATAAAAGAAACTAACAGAAAAATCAGAGAGAACAGATACTTTTTCATAAGATGATAGCGTGTTAATGTTATTTGCTAAGGCTAATGCCTATGCTGAAAGTCGATGGGATAAAGTTTAGAGTAGAGCTACCGAAGTTGTAGCTATCCAGGTGCTGGTATTTAGCAAATACACCTACCTGCTCATTGATCTGCTTATTGATCTCAAAGCTGTAACCGTACAGCGTACGAAGGGAGTTGAACTGCTTATCAGCAAAAAGGTCGACATAGCGATTCTGAATGAACTGATTTCCTTTTACCATGCCTGAGGCTGAAGCCACGGCTTTGGCACTAAAAACAAATCCTTTGCCTAGGTTAAGTGAAGGTCCTACACCCAATTGTAGACCGATGAAGTCAGTGGAATAAGCGAGTGGAATGTTTTGAATATCTCCCACGGCATTGAACTGATTGTAAGCTAGACCTAGATCGAGAACAAATACTTTCGAAAGCGAGAATTCCCGAGACAAGCCTAAGGCAAGACCCGATTCAGATCGCAAGGAAATAGGGTTCGTTCCAGCGGAGTTTGCAAACTCGTAACTAGTGATGTTCGAGCCTACCGAGACTTTGTAGCTCTGAGCAAGGGATGAAATGCTGATAATTAATAGCAGTAGAATTCTTTTCATGTGTTATTGTTTAACGATACTTTTTGTGATGACTTGGTTGTTAGTAACGAGGCGTAAAATGTATTTGCCTACTGGCAGGCGATCGATAGTAAGGAGCTTCACTTCGCTCAAATTCGCAGCGATTTCTCCGGACCAAACACGTAGTCCATCGATGGAAATCAATTCAATTTGACTGACGGAAGTACTAGATCGCGAGAGTTTCAAGCGAAGCTCAGAGACGAAGGGATTAGGGAATGCTTCTACAGAAACAAGTGTACCTGGTTCCACCGAACGACGATGCGATCGAGCGGAGGGCTGCACGAAACCCTGGCGAATGACACGGGTTCCCACGCTCTGTGTTCCCAATACCACGGAAGACTGACCGATCGACTGCATATAGGTGGAACTACCTATGCCGGAGGACAAGGTGGCGATCTTCACCGGGCTAGTTTGAGCATAGCCTGTGAAGGCGACTAGGACTGTAAATACACTTCTGAACAGCATTTTTATTAATTCTTTAGGTCAAAAAAAATGCTTAAAAACTGCTCTTTGCCCCAAAGTTCAGTTTTAGTTGTTCATAAAAATTGTTTTTGAACAACAGCTAAAAATCACCATAGTTCATTAATCACATTTTTGAACTAATATTATCCTGTGGTTTTAAAGCGCAATTTTATGGTATACACTTCGCTTATATTGGTCTTTATCGTATCGCTTTTGTTGTTGCTTAATCATTGGAGACAAAACAAAGGGATTATTTATTTAGTCTGGATCATCCTAGGTTTAGGGCTTAGACAAACGGTCTTGTTGGTGCTCAATACCACGCGTGATCCATTTGTTTTGGCGTTCTTTATTGCCCACATGGATCCGCTAATAGTTATGATAGGACCTTTCTTAATCTATTATATTAGGAGTGTAGTGAAAGGGGAATTTGTGTGGGACAAAACTCTTTTGGTATTATTAATTCCGTCCCTTTTAAGTTTCATCAATTTACTACCCTATTTCGCTACGCCGTTTGAAGATAAGGTAGCTTACTTTAGCATGGCAAGCGCAAATCGCCCAGCTTTAGTCTATCTATCTTTACAATTGAATTACCAACTTTCACTAATTCTACTGTATAATTTAGGTTGCCTTATTTATGCGGTGCTCTATTTAATAAGGATCAAAAGGGCGAATGGATTCTACATCAAAAAGAAGGTGAGTGTTCTGCTCAACCGGCTTTTAGTGATCATCCCTGTGATTGTCATTCCCTATATATTAGTGTTCATTTTGTTGGCTTTGAATTCAAAAATGCTAGGTAAGGTTGACTTTGCAAATCCTGAAGTTATCAATAATCAATCCTTATTTTTCTTAACGTTTCTATTACCTTTTAGTTTCTTTTTAATCCCTAGCTGGTTGTACAACGAGAAGGACCCCTTGTCTTTTTTGGAAAACTTCGTACTTAACTATAAAAGTGTGGTAAATGAGAAGTCCAAATTCTCAGCGGAGGAATCCTTTGAAAAATCTAGTGATTTAGATCGCATCATTTCCTACATAGAAACACAAAAGCCTTACATCAAAACGGCGTTCTCCTTGCACGATATTTCGCAGGCTTTGAACATCCCGCATAATCGGGTGGCGAACTGTTTTAGCAAGCAATTAAAGGTGGCTTTCACATCCTACCGCAATAAATTAAGAATTGAATATGCGACGGATTTATTGCGTGCGGGAACTCATTTAACAACCTCCATCGAAGGGATAGCCGAGATGTCTGGATTTAAAAGTAAATCGATCTTTTATAAGATTTTTAAGCAAGAACACGGAACAACCCCTATTGATTGGATTAAAGAGAATTTGGAAATCTGAAAGTTCTAAAGACATGTTACATACCTCGCTCATTCTTGTAATCATTGTTTCCTTTATTTTTTTTGTCAATCACTATGGCCAAAACAAAGGAGTCCTCTATCTACTATTTATCATCCTAGATAAAGCCTTGACGCAGTATGCTTTGCTCGTACTTAATTCGACTAATGATCCCACTATTTTTTCTTTAGTGTACCATCTAGAACCACTGATCGTTCTTCAAGGACCCTTCTTTTTATACTACCTGAAGAGCATCATGAAGGGGGCTATTGTTTGGGATAAATACTTATTGATACTTGCAATCCCTTCGCTGATTTTCTTGATTAATCTACTTCCTTACTATGCCCTACCTTTTCAAAGTAGGTTAGATTATTTTAATGAGACTTTGGCAAACAAAGACATCAATGGCTACCTGTTTCTCACGTTAAAACAACAGTATTTATTTATAGCCGTCTATAACACTTCCTTCATTATTTATGGTATCCGCTTTATCTATAGACTGAAAGCAGGGGGTGGAATGTATATTAAGAAGAAAGTGAATATCTTAATTACTCGAATTTTTATTGTCACATTACTGACTGTTATTCCTGATTTAGTAGTACTGTTTTTACTTGCTATAGAATCACAACAAACGGGGGTAATTGATTTTTTAAACCCGGATGCGGTTAATAATAATTACCTCTATTTTAAATCGTTGGTACTGCCCATCAGTTTCTTTTTTGTACCTAACTGGTTGTACAATGAAAAGGAGCCTCTCTCATTTTTAGATAATGTAAGAGCCACTTGGGAAAAAGTGGTGAGCTCAAAAAAACATTTCTCTCAGGAAGATCCTTCGGAAAAATCATCGGATCTAGATCGCATCATTTCCTACATCGAAAACGATAAACCCTACGTCAAAACATCCTTCTCCTTGCACGATATTTCACATGCACTCAATATCCCGCATAACCGTGTTACGAACTGTTTTAATAAACAACTGAAGGTTCCGTTTCCTACCTATCGAAACAAGTTACGTATTGATCATGCGACGGCCTTGCTGCGGTCAGGGGCCCACTTAAATACCTCCATTGAAGGAATCGCTGAGCTTTCCGGCTTTAAGAGCAAATCCATCTTTTATAAGATCTTCAAGGAGGAGCACGGGACGACGCCCATTGAGTGGATTAAGTCGAATTTGTAAATGCGTCGATTAATTTCGCTAATCGCCTCAAAAAATGACTATATTTGAGGCGATTACACATTATAATCGCCTCATCATGTACAACTGGCAACGGGAATCTTGGCCTCATTTTGAATTTAACATCCACTCTCTCGAGCCGGCCTTAAGCGCATTTATGCTCAAATCAGGCGAATTGAGCGGTAAATTGCTGGCCTTGCCTATCAATCAACGTACGGAAATGATGATTCAATTGATGGTTTCAGAGGCAATAAAGACGTCTGAGATTGAAGGCGAAAATTATAGTCAAATGGACATCATGTCTTCGATTCGGAAGAATTTGGGTCTTCCATTTGAACATTTGGCAAAAAATAAAAATGCGGATGGTCTCAGTAAAATGTTAGTAGACGTTCGCAAAACATATGAGCAACCACTGTCTGAAAAGCAGCTAAAGTCTTGGCACCAATTGCTGATGGGGAATATGCCTCATATAAATGCGGGTAAATGGCGTAGTGATACGGCGCCTATGCAAATTGTTTCTGGTTCCGCCGTTAATCCTACTGTTCATTATGAAGCACCGCCGTCCTCGCGTGTACCGCAGGAAATGAAGCAGTTTATTACTTGGTATAATGAGTGCGCCTGGATGTCGCCTCCTGTTAAGGCGGCGATGGCTCATTTGTATTTTGAATCGATTCACCCTTTTGAGGACGGGAATGGCCGGATAGGTCGCGCCATCGTGGAGAAAGCACTTTCGCAGGGCCTAAATTATCCTTTGCCTTTTAGTATTTCCAAAGCCATCGAGGCAAACAAGAAAGCCTATTATCAATCCCTTCAACAAGCAGAAAAAGGCCTTGATATTACGGATTGGATTCATTGGTTTGTCCAAACCCTGCTCGAGGCGCAAACCTATGCGGACAAAATGATCCAATTTACGATCACTAAATGGCATTTCTTTTCGGTCTTTGAACACAAACTAAATCCCCGCCAAAACAAGGTCATCAACCGCATGCTAGCCGATGGCCCCGACTCTTTTCAAGGTGGAATGAACGTACGCAAATATGTAGGAATAACAGGCACGTCGCGGGCCACCGCTTCCCGTGATCTCCAAGAGCTTGTTTCCTTGCAGATATTTACCCCTCTAGGCTCGGGTAGGTCGGCGAGGTATGAGGTGGTTTTTTGATTATGTGGTTTATACTTAACTATGGACCTGAATAAAGATTCTCCTACTCTTTTATCAAACGAATATAATATCCGTTTGTTTCTGAATAGCCTTGCCCATCCATATACAAATCATCCCGATTTCTATTAATCACTCGGTATCTATAATAATTATCAGGATTATACATCCCGAAAACACCTATAACGCCATTCCCGGCATAGCTCAAACTGGCAACACCATGCCTAAGTCCACCGGGAAGTGCTCGAAAACCAGAAGAATTTGTACCTGAATTTCCACCATTCGTAAAATAGTCATCTCCACTAATTTTCATTTTTTTTCCAGCGCCAGCTGCTCCTCCCAAATACGTTTCAAGCGTTTGAAAGTCAGCTATTTCTGGAACTCGGAAACCGATAGGAGCCAAACCTCTCGGGTCTTTAAGCGCATAATGGTTGTATAACTTGCCATAGACAGCTTCATTAGCTGGGTCGTTATTGTAATAACACCAAGCACCATAAGTTGCCGCCTCCCATTGGGCGACATCAGTAATTTGTGGAATTGGATCCCCATTTCGATACTTTGCCACATTCAAATTATATAAAGTCCATTCTTGAGTGCCAATAATTACCGTTTCGCTTTTGAAAACATCGGTTTCTTTGGGGTTACTAAAAATATAAGGCGTCCCTACTGCCTGCCCGAAACTTGAAGCGGAGGTCAACACCAACACTAAAATGAATAGTTCTTTTTTCATACCATTTAAATTAAAGGCCCGTCACCATGGAAAAATAGACCGTTGTACCCATCACGATAAAGGTGTACAGTGTATGTTTACTGGCCGTGGTAGCTGCGTTATTCACCGATTTAAAGGTGAATGAAGTTGATGAGGGATTTGAACCTGAAAATGCAGCGGTACCACTAGTCGCACCTTGTACAGCCAAGGTATAAGTACCTCCATCCTTCATACCTGTGAGCGTAAAATTACCCGCTGAGGCAGTGGTATAAGCCAAGTTACTTTTGGTAAAATCAATGCTTGTTCCACTTGATGCATCAAATGCCGTCGAATTCGTAGACGCTCCATTTACTTCGAGAGAAGCTCCTCCAGCGGTACCGCTATTCAGGATGAGCTTATTTGCATAGATATCTCCATTTACCCCAAGTCCTCCTGCTACGGTTAAGGCACCTGTTGTTTTGCTGGTCGATGCTGTAGTGGGCAAAACCTTAACCGCATTAGGGTCAATTGTAAATTTGGAATTACCCGTTATTCGAAAATTTAATAGAGCATTAGCATCATCTGGGTTATCACTGAACAACCCTGTATTTTTAGCCCAATCGCCTCCAATAAAGGAGAAGCCTACTGCTGCGTTGTAGGTAGAACCTGCTTTTGCTCGAATGGAGGTTAGCCAAGTAGGTACGTCATTTTCCATGGTCAATACCGTACCATTATTTCCTTTTGCAAGTCTGGTTCCTGTGCCAGATACGCCTCCATAAATCATATCTCCTGCAGATGTCATAGGGGAAAGCGCATCAAAGGCAGTAGTTTTTGTCGTCGCACCAGTCCCACCATTAGCTACTGCAATTGTCGAAGTGGTACTTAAAACTCCATTCACGCTATTTGTAACAATTCCAGCGGAGGATAACGAGGGGATGGTAAGATTTCCATCTTTTGTAAACGTTAAAGATGATGTTGCTAAGGCGTCTAATGTTAAGTTATTAGAGGTGGGAGCAATATTGTAGACTGGAGTGTTCACTTTAGTAACAGCAAACCCATTAGGGGATAAATCAGAAATGGTTGATGATGTAGGCGCTAAAAGTAATTGAGTCCCTGTAATATTACCGATGGTGGATGGAGGATTAAAGTAGGTAGTTCCTACTGTTGTACCGAACGAATAAACATTTGATCCTTTCACGACCCGTAAATTAGCTACCTTCCCATCGTATTTGTTCCCTCCAGCTATTTTTGGGCCTGAATTTATTTCGCTACCACCTATTAAGTAGGCGGAAATGCCTGTTTTTGTACCTCTACAAACACCATTGATAAAGAGTGAAATATCATTTCCATTTCTCATTAAGACAATGTGATTCCAAGTGTTCGTCGAGATTAAAGAATTGGCAGTCGTTACGACTCCATAGGGGTCATAATTTGCGCCATTATTGATATTAAATCTCATTCCCCCCGAAGTGTTCGCTAGGCCAAAAAATAAATTCCAACTAGGGTCCTGCAGATAAACATCTGCTAATTTCAAAGAAGCAGGATTAATCCAGCATTCAATCGTGAAATTACTTGTTCCATAATTAAAGGCTTCATTATTTGCTAACGTTAAGTATTGACTCGTCCCATCAAAGGAGACACTCCCCACTGGATTTTGGACTGCTTTACTAGTTGATATACTCACATCAGAACCTGTAATAGAAGTAACAGGTACCGCCCCTAGTGCACTTAAGGAAGTCCAAGAAAGCGTCCCGCTCCCTGTTGTACTTAAGACGTTTCCGCTAGTTCCATGAGAATCAGGATAGGTTACTGTTCCCGCCGTTAGAGTGCCATTGGTTACCAGATCGTTGGCAAAGGTTTTTGCTCCGGCAAAAGTTTGGCTGCCTGTGGTGATTATTCCTCCATTGGACACATCTGCTGGAGTCAGTACGAATTCAGTTGTACCACTGATTACCGCCCCTTTCGCATTGGAAGTGGACGAAATCGCCCCAATCGTGCGAATACCGGCGTTACCAGCACTTATCGCTGCTTTCACAAATTCTGTAGTGGCAATTTTGGTGGAGTTGTCAGCTGTGGCAGCTGTGGGTGCTGTGGGCGTTCCCGTGAAGGCTGGAGATGCCAGCGTTGCTTTTGCATCCACCTGCTGCACCGTAGCTAAAGTTCCTGATGACGGAAGGGTAACATTGGTTATTGCGGTTGTAGTCAGTGTGAGTGCATGTCCTCCAGTGGTCTGAAAATTTCCTGCCAAGGTGATAGTCTTTCCGCTATTCGCGACCCCCGTCCCTCCATTTGCTCCCACAACTATGCCTGAAACATTCGTTGCTAAGCTGGCCGTGGCCGCATTCCCGGTGGTGTTTTGATTGAAGGTTGGAAAATTAGTTAAACTCGCAGCGCTTCCATTAGGCGCTAAATAGTCTGTACCTGCGATCAAGGGAGCTTGTACATCTGTGCCAATTACAAGTCCTAAATTAGTTCTAGCTGCGGCTGCAGTGCTGGCGCCTGTACCTCCGTTAGCGACCCCCACTGTTCCCGAAAGGCTGCCTGCATTTGCAGCACCTGAAACTGTAGACCAGGTCAGTGCTCCACTTCCATTGGTGGTCAACACCTGATTGGCTGTGCCATGTGTATTGGGATAGGTCACCGCTCCGGCGGTCAGGGTTCCACTGGTTTTGGTATTGGTAATGGCCGTATTTCCCAACTGTATCGTATTGGAACCATTTCCCAAAGCATCTGCTCCTATCACAATCTCATTGGTTTGATTATTTGCGTTAGCCCTTGCATAGGCGCCTATATAGACTCCTCGGTTGACGGTAGTAACCAAACTACTCCCCACACCAAAATAATTGCCCGCTGCATACCCTAGTGCGGTGGTATTGTCACCCGCATTTTTACTTTGCAAGGTAAAATTTCCTATAAGGGTGTTTTTTGTGCCCCCCTGGATAGGAAGGGCGGTAAATGCTCCTAGCCCCAAGTTTTCATTTACCCCAATGTAAAAATTGTTTCTTGGGGCCTCTACCGTGTTCTTGACAAAAGCAGTAGTTGCCAGTTGAGTAGTAGCCGTGCCTATTGCCGCTGTAGGTGCGGTAGGAACCCCAGTAAAGGCAGGGGAGTCTAGCACAGCAGGAGAGGAGATGCTTTGGTCTACATAATCTTTAATCAGTTTCACACTGGGATACTTGGAAGTAGACTCAGCATCCGTTTGGATGTTAGTGCTTTTATTGGAAGTATTTTCTGCTCCCAAGTTGGCAATCGCTCCCGCAGCAGTACTGGCGCCTGTACCTCCATTGGCAATGGACACAATCCCGGAAAGGGAGGCAACACTCACAGTGGTGGGAACATTGACTAGATCAGTGTAGCTGCCTGAAGTGGCCACAGTAGCCAGGGCTGATGAATTTGCTTTGAGTGATAAAGCACTTTGAGTAGCAGTAGAAATCGGCTTAGCCGCATCGGAGGTATTGTCCACGCTAGACAAACCCAGGTCCGATTTGGAAAGAGACACGGTTCCCGTATATCCATTGACTGTCTGCACTGGAGGAGCTGGAGTCAAGAGTTCAATCCAATTAGTAAGCACAGCTGGATCAGACGCAGCCAACACATAGTTTTTATTCACATCGGTACGAATCACCACACTCCCCACCACGGCACTGCTCAAAGCCAACATGTCCACTTGGCTTCCTAATACCTTGACGCTAGAAAAGGAGATAGCGGGTATTTGATCCGTAGGAATTTTCCCTAGGTTATTTAAACTAGCCGTACCATTGGGTACTCCCAATTTATTGGCATCCAATTTTAAGTTTAAGGCCTGATCGACCTCAGTTGTATTGGCCTTGGGCACCAAAGCTGCAGTTAGGGCTGCGATAGTTGCTTTAGATGCTAGCGCAGAGTTCATATCCGCAACATTAGCTTTTAGGTTTAGCGAAGCATTTACATCCTTTGTATTTGCTTTTAGATTTAATGCATTTTGTGTCGCTATGGAAATAGGCTTGTTGAGATCTGAAGTGTTACTTACATCACTTAAGCCTAAATCAGTTTTTGTTAAATTTACCGATCCAGTATACCCATTTACAACTTGAACCGGAGCTGCTGGTGTTAATAACTCGACCCAATTCGTTAGTGTACTAGCCGGTAAGGCACTTAAAACATAGTTTTTATTTGCATCTGTTCTTATGGCAATACTTCCTACTGTAGCACTCGCTAAAGCTGTCATTGCGGCATCACTTCCCACCACATTGGTTGATGATAAAGTAACAGGAGGCAATTGATTAGAAGGGATAATTCCTAATGAGTTTAGTGTAGCAACTCCATTTGCGGCTCCTTTTTGATTTGCGTCTAATTTTAATGCCAAATCTGTTGCAACATCTGACGTATTCGCTTTCAATGCTAAGCCCGGTACAGTAGGTGCCGCTGCTGTCCCGCTTAAATCTCCGGCTAATTGAATCTTACCTTTTGTATTTACATCTGCATCAGTGATTGTAGCTGTAGCGACTTGATTTACTACGAATGTTTTAATAGAGGAAGTATCAGCCTTTCCAGCTAAACCAGCTATCAAATCCGCGGTATTCGCCTTCAAATCCAGCGCCACAAGCGTTGCTGTAGAAACAGGTTTCTGTGTATCCGAAGTATTATCTACTTTATCAATACCTAAATTAACGCGTGCATCAACTAGAGTTGTAGCTCCTGTTCCACCACCAGAAATAGGCAGTGTTCCTCCTAACTTACTCGCCGTCTCAGCGAAAAGCGCATATGGATTATAGGTTAGCTTTTGATCTGAAACTTTTGTGAAAGCTGCCCCTTGATTAAAGCTGACATACACTTGCAATGTTTTTTGTGCGCTATCCCATACCAAAGAATTAAACGCAGCAGGCGTTACGGAGCCAATTACTAGATTCACTAAACCATAGGCGTCTGTTTTCGTTTTTTGGACTTCTTCATATTGTAAAGCGGAACCGTAAATACTAAACTTGATCCAAACCTCTCCATTCACAAAGGGTTGACCAGAGATGTCAAGGCCCGGTGCTTCTATGGGATTAGGATCTAAGATGACAGCCTGGTAGGAGAGACCCTTTTGGGCAAAACCAACATAAGATATTAATAGTAAAATCAGGGAGAACAGGTACTTTTTCATAAGCTATTATTTGCTAAGGCTGAGGCCTATGCTGAATGTCGATGGGATAAAGTTTAAAGTGGAGCTACCAAAATTGTAGCTATCCAGATGCTGGTATTTCACAAACACAGCGACCTGCTCATTGATCTGCTTGTTGATTTCAAAGCTGTAACCATATAGCGTACGAAGCGAGTTGAACTGTTTATCAGCAAACAGATCGACATAACGATTCTGAATGAACTGATTTCCTTTCACCATGCTCGAGGCATTAGCGACAGCTTTGGCATTAAAGGAGAATCCTTTGCCAAGATTAAGTGAAGGTCCTATGCCTACAGATAGACCAATGAAGTCAGTCGAATAAGCCAGCGGAATGTTTTGAATATCCCCCACGGCATTGAACTGGTTGTAGGAAAGACCTAGATCAAGAACAAATACTTTCGAAAGCGAGAATTCCCGAGAAAGGCCTAAAGCAAGACCCGATTCTGAGCGCAAGGAAATAGGATTCGTTCCAGCGGAGTTTGCAAACTCGTAACTAGTGATGTTTGAGCCTACCGAGAATTTATAATTCTGTGAAAAAGTAGGGAAACTTAGGATGATTAGTAGTAATATTCTTTTCATGGATGGGTGCATTCGAGTCTCAAGACGAATCTATTACTACAAATGAAATACCTTATGAAAGCTTATCTTGGCAATCCTTCTAATAACTACTAGTAAAAAAATTATTTCGTAGAACAAGAAATAGGAGACACTATGCGATAAATTTTTTTTAGTAGTAATTTCAATTGTCCTTCTGAATGACAGCCTTATGATTTATACATCGATCCTCTTAATTCTTCTAATCTCCCTTATTTTAGTTTTTAATCATTGGAAACAAAATAAGGGAATTGTCTTATTAGTCTTCGCCTTACTTTTTGCCAGCATTCGTATACTTACTTTTTTGCTCATTAATATCCAGACGGATTTTGATGTACTAACTATTTTGTTTTTACATACGGATCCCTTTGTTTGTCTAATGCCGGTTGCTTTTATGTTTTTTTTACGGAGTTTAATTTTTAATAAGTTTGAGTTTCAGCCTTATATGTTGCTACATCTTTTACCTGCCATAATCGTGTTCATCAATACGATTCCCTATTTTACAATACCCTATGAATTAAAATTGGAATTTGTGAAACATGTGGTTGTAGATTCCGAGGCGGATGTAGATAATTTCCCTCATCTATTGTTTAGTTATAAGTTCCAAAAAGCCCTTCTACCCATCATAAGTACTAGCTATTACACGTTCTTTCTATTTTTCGGCTTTAAAATTAAAAAGGAGGGGAACGTCTACATAAAGAAAAAAGTAGAACTTATTTTGAATCGGGTAATGCTTATTATTGCCTTTAATATGTTACCCACTTTATTGTTAGTAACCTATTCTTCCATTCAGGCATCCATAGCTTCCCATGAATTTACCTTTGCCGTTACGAATATTCTATTTCGAAATAATCCCTATTTCTATTTAGTTACGTTGATTCTACCTATCAGCTTTTTCCTGTCACCATCCATGCTCTATGGCGAAGCGGACAGCCGAAATAAATTAGATCGATTCTATGAGAATCTGAAAAGTCTACTGAATACAGAGCATAGTAGCGCCCAAAATACTATCCCCAAAACAGATGACCTAGACCGCATCATCTTCTTCATCGAAGACAGCAAACCATACCTTAAAGACAATTTCTCATTGCACGACATTTCACGTTCAATTAACATTCCGCATGTGCGTGTCACGAATTGTTTTAATAAGCAATTGAAAATTTCCTTCCCCATCTACCGCAACAAACTTCGCGTCCAGTACGCGACTTCTTTGCTCCGTGATGGCGCACATTTACACATGTCAATCGAAGGCATCGCCCTGAAATCAGGCTTTAAAAGCATCTCCACTTTTTACATGGCCTTTAAGGCGGAATATGGCGTGACGCCCATTGAGTGGATAAAGGAGAATTTGTAGGTTACCTAATGGCCTCTTGCATTGAAATTAGCTTACTGATTAATTCTTCAAATGCAGGAGCCTTGCCATAAATCATATTCAGCTTCATTTTTTCATAATCAGTTTTATAATTCTCAATAATGTGAGAAGGAGGAATAAATGAAAGGTTTTGCTTGTCAAGGTTACTATAGTCTATTCCGGTTTGCCTGATATAGCGTTTTCTATGTGTAACTATCCTATTAAAGAGGGCATCATCCTGTATGGCAATGTCAGCATAAATAGAGTCGCTCAGTTTACTTAAATCATACAGATGCCTGGACATTCTCAAGTGGCGTATAGCAGGAATAGGCTTTGTAAATTCTTCGTGCAACAAGCATATTTTTTCTAGAAGGGTAATTTGGGGTTCTATGGCACGAACTTGAAATAAGCTTCCTAGGAGTTCGATTTTAGGTAGCAAGCCTTCGGTAATCGAATGGACATCTCTAAGCTGAGTAGCTTCTTTTATGGATCTTGCGCTTATTTCTACTTTTATTGTATTGGGCAAGTATTCAACATTTTCTAAAATAGACACATATTCAATACTAAGTTCTTGAGGGTCGACCGTGTCTTTCATCGTTTCTAGAATAGGCGCCGCCACGCATCTAAATAGCTGTGCAGGCACTCCCATTTCGCATAAAGTTTTTGCCAATTCCGCTTTAAATTCAGCGCTGACAAATTCACTAGAAATACGTTTAAGCTTTTTGATTTGGGAAAATGATAAGTCTTCAGAAAAACCATAGAAGGCTCTATTAATAGATAGATCTATATCTTCAGAAAATCGTTCAATTACATCCCATGCCTTGCTTAATGAGGTTCCTCCTTTGAAATGTAAATGCTGTGCATAAGATGTTTTAAATGTAGCATTTAAAACAAGGGTCACCCAAAGGTCTTTTTCTAAAGCCTTTTCATTAATACCACTTAAAACACTAGCCTGTTGTAAAATGACCATTTGGTCTTCCATTTGCAGCTTAAACCAGTTCATATGCTTTGTGTTTTACGAGTTAGTAAGCATTAATTTATAAAGCTCTTTTGCAATCCAAGAGGGGGCTAACTTCATATCATTTTCTAGATTCTCGCGGTCTTCTTTTTGTAGTAATTCTTTTATTTTAATCGCCGCATTTACATCAAAAAATACAGGACCTAATTCTTCCATAGCAAGAATAACGAGTGAACTTATAGGGCCTTTAAGGGCTAGTTTTTTAGGGCTGGCACTTTTAAAATGTATTTCATTTTCCTCAATCTTATAGTTGCGAGGCTGTCCATTCGTGATGTATACATGCTTAGTGGGAACTTGTTCTGATAGGCCTAACTTATTTAATGCACTGATGCCGGTCGGCTTGATAATCACTTGGTCTCTTTGCGCAATCGCCTGTGCAACCATTTCTAGAGATGGTTTAAGGTTTCCCAAAAGTGCATGATTTTTAGGCTTATAATAGATTCCGTGCGATAACCGATCGATTCTATTCTCTTTCACTAATCGTGAAAGTGCCATTTTAATGGCATCGTCCGTGCCGAGTATGCGAAACTCTGCCGGGAAAAAAATCTCTCCTGCTGCTCTTGATTCTATGTTATCCGCTATATCTTGATGAACGCTCATAGGTCAAAGGTATGTTATTTTAGTTCATTTGTTACTAATTTATATAAAAAGGTAACGAAATATCCGATTCCGTATACCGAAGGCCTTTGCTGATGTACCCCTCTAATCCCCCTAGAAATTCAGTAAATTTTGTGCATTTTGCGCTTTCAAAGGCGTAAGCCTCTAAACTAATTTACATGATACACACGATGCGTTGGTTCGGCCCGAACGACCCGGTTTCCTTGATGGATATTCGTCAAGCCGGATGCACGGGAGTCGTCACCGCCTTGCACCAAATCCCGGTGGGGGAAGTTTGGCCTATTGAAGCTATTCAAGAACGCATTTCCATTATTGAAGCGGGGAATAAGGACTGGACACCTTTGCATTGGTCGGTCGTGGAATCACTTCCGGTGCACGAGGGGATTAAGAAAGCCTTGCCATCACGCGCTCAGCTGATTGAAAATTACAAAACTTCTTTGCGAAATCTAGCGGCTTGCGGGATCAAAACGGTTTGCTATAATTTCATGCCGGTCTTGGATTGGTCGCGGACGAAATTGAATTTCGAGATGCCGGATGGGGCTCGGGCTTTGCGCTTTGTTTGGACCGATTTCGCGGTGTTTGATTTGCATATTTTACAGCGGCCAGGGGCTGCTGCGGATTATACTCAGGCGGTGCAAGAGACGGCGGCTCAGCGTTTCTCTGCAATGACGAACGAGGAGAAAGAAGAGTTAAAAAATACGGCATTATTAGGCCTTCCGGGTTCAGAGGAGGCGTTTCATTTAGAGAATTTCCAAAGTCTATTAGACGAATACCGCGACATTTCAGCGGATCAATTGCGCGAAAACTTGCACTTTTTTGTGCGTTCTATCGCGCCTTTGGCACAGGAATTAGGCATTAATTTATGCATCCATCCGGATGATCCTCCTTTCCCTTTATTGGGCTTGCCACGAGTGGTGAGTACGGAGGCGGATCTGGCGGCATTGATGGAGGCATCACCAGAGCGTGCGAACGGAATTACCTTTTGCACGGGCTCTTTAGGAGTTAGAGCGGATAATGATTTACCACATATGGTTCGAAGCTTTGCGGACCGCATTCACTTCCTGCATCTACGGGCTACTTTCCGGGAACAAAATGATCCATTAATCTTCCACGAGGCACCACATTTAACGGGCGATGTGGATATGTTTGAGGTGGTGAAGGCCGTGGTGGAAGAAGAAAAAAGACGGGGAGGAGCAGAAATTCCAATGCGCCCAGATCACGGCCACCAAATGTTAGATGATTTGAAAAAGAAAACGTATCCGGGTTATTCGGCGATCGGAAGATTGCGCGGTTTAGCGGAAATCCGTGGACTGGAATTAGCGATCCGCTCCTTTTTAGCGGTGTTTTTTGTCGTCTGCAGTTTCGCATTAAAGGCAGATGATGGCTACCGTTTGTGGTTGAAGTTTGACAAGGTGGCAAGCGCTGCTCGCTATGCGCCATATGCTTCTTCTGTTTCATCGGAGTTTCCATCCACACCTATTTTAGAGACGGCTCGCAAGGAGTTAGCGAACGGATTGAAGGGTTTGACGGGGGTAGCACCCATCAGCGCGACTAAAGGGTCTATTCAATTCGTGAAAGACGCTAGCCTAAAAGAAGAAGCTTTCAGCATCATTACCGGATCGCAAATTCAAATTAAAGCCAGCTCTGACCGAGGCATTTTGTACGGTGTTTTTGAATTATTAAGAACGATTCAGCAGGAGAAACCTTTGGCAAACATATCCTCATCGCCCAAAGTCAAATTCCGCATGTTGAACCACTGGGACAACGTGATGGGCACGATCGAGCGCGGATATGCCGGGCAATCGCTGTGGAAATGGTACGAATTGCCGGAGACGGTCGACCCGCGCTACACGGATTACGCCCGGGCAAACGCGTCCATCGGAATCAACGCCGTTTCAGTCAATAATGTGAATGCGTCGGCGCGGTTTTTAACGCCGGAATATTTGGCAAAAGTGAAAGCTTTAGCGGACGTGTTTCGTCCTTATGGAATCAAATTGTTTTTATCGGTGAACTTCGCTTCGCCTAAGATTTTAGGTCGACTGAAAACGTCAGATCCGTTGGATCTAGAGGTGCGCGCATGGTGGGCGGTGAAGACGAAAGAGGTGTATAGTTATATTCCGGATTTTGGTGGATTTTTAGTGAAAGCGAATTCCGAAGGCGAGCCTGGACCACAGGAATATGGCCGTACGCACGCGGATGGAGCGAATATGTTAGCAGAGGCGGTGAAACCCTTTAATGGAATGGTCATTTGGCGGGCCTTCGTTTATGAGCCTAATCCGAAAGGCGATCGCTTTAAGGAGGCTTATAACGACTTCAAACCGTTGGACGGAACCTTCTCGAAAAACGTGATTGTTCAGGTGAAAAATGGACCGATTGACTTCCAGCCGCGGGAGCCATTTCATCCGCTTTTCGGAGCGATGCAGAAGACACCTTTGGCCTTAGAATTCCAAATTACTCAGGAGTACACGGGCTTCAGCACGAACGTCTTTTATCAGTCGATTTTGTTCAAGGAATGTTTGGATTCGGATACCTACCAAAACGGCAAAGGATCCACCGTCGCAAAGGTCATCGACGGCAGTTTAGGCAACGACCAAATCACGATGATGGCCGGCGTAGCGAACACGGGATCAGACCGAAATTGGACGGGTCATTTACTATCGCAGGCGAACTGGTATGCCTTCGGTCGTTTGGCATGGGATCACACGTTGAGCTCAGTACAAATCGCCGATGAATGGGTGAAGCAAACTTTGACTCGCGATGCAACAGCCTCGAAAACGGCCGCAGGTATTCTGATGAAATCCCGCGATACCTATGTGAATTTTACTACGCCCTTAGGCTTGCACCATGTAATGGGCCAAAGTATCCACTGGGGTCCTGAGCCGTGGTTAGAGCGCAGCCAACGTCCGGATTGGACATCGATTTATTACCACCGTGCTGATTCGGTGGGCTTGGGTTTTGACAGAAAATCTACAGGCAGCAATGCCTTGAGTTTATACCACCCGTCGGTGGCACAACAGTGGCTCGATCCGGCAAAAACGGATTTGAATTACTTATTGTGGTTCCATCACGTGGGTTGGAAGGAAAAATTGTCTTCTGGGCGCACGCTTTGGGATGAATTCTGCTACCGCATGAATACCGGTTTGCAGGAGGTGAAGGATTTACAAAAGGAATGGGATTCGCTGCAAGGCAAGGTGGATCCAGAGATTTTTGCGGACGTTCGCGGACGTTTGGCCGCACAACAACGGGAGTCTGTTTTGTGGCGCGATGCGCATTTATTGTACTTCCAAACCTATTCGAAATTACCGATTAGCTACGGGACGCCTGCGCGGACTTTGGCAGAAATAAAAGAAATTGTACGTATTTACCAACTGAAATAAGATGCAACAACCATTCTCATTACAGGGGCGCGTGGCGCTCATCACGGGCGGCGGAACCGGAATCGGATTCGA
>JBEBDF010000004.1:0-65529 GCA_041157105.1 Bacteroidota bacterium
TCCCTTTGGATAAATTATCAATCATCTTATAAAATAAAATAGTAATTTTATAGACTGGTTTTTTGTCTTCGGACTTGACCTAAATAAAACAGAGATGAAAGCATTACGCCTACTTATATTATTGATTTTGGCTATTCCCGCGTTTGCCCAGGAGATTCCCGTGGACATCAATAACATCAGCGATCAGCAATTAGCGCAGATTATGGTGCGCTACCAGTTACAGGGAAAATCTCCGGATGAGATTGAGCAGATTATGAAGGCAAAAGGTCTCCCGCCTGAACAGATCATCATTCTTAACCGCCGCATAGCGGAGATGGATCCGTTAACGGCGACTTCCATTAACGCCTACAAGACCAAAACGAAGGACGAAATCACGGTTCCTCGTAAGAAAATTGAAATCACGGGTCCTACTGCTCGTGTGGGCTTGCCTATTTTCGGTGCGGAAATTTTCGAAAATCAAAACCTTAGCTTTGAACCAAATTTGACTATTTCTACGCCTCGCAATTACGTGATAGGCGTGGGAGATGAGTTAATCGTAGACATCTATGGTCTAAGCGAAAGCACGAAAAAATTAAAGGTGAGTACAGAAGGTTATATTCGTTTCCCTAACCTAGGACCGATTAAAGTGAGTGGTTTAACGATCGAAGAGGCGCAAGTACGTATCCGTGAATCAGCGGCTAAAATCTATACCACCATTGCGGGCGGAAGTACGAAAGTGATGGTTTCCTTAGGGCAATTACGCTCTATTCGTGTGACCTTGGTGGGAGAGGTAAAGAAGCCGGGTAACTATTCCGTTTCCTCACTTTCTACCTTGATGAATGCCTTGTATGCATCTGGAGGGCCATCGGACTTAGGTTCGTTCCGTAAGATTGAATTAGTACGTAATGGCAAAACGATCACGACTTTAGATTTATACGACTTCCTGTTAAAGGGAGATTTATCGAAGAATAGAATTCTGCAAGATGATGACGTGATTCGCGTGGGGACCTATGAGTCTCGCGTGGCCGTATCGGGTGCAGCGAAGAAGAATGCTTTGTTTGACTTGAAGAAAGGAGAAAATGCGGCGGATATCTTACGTTATGCAGGTGGTTTTGCGGATGGAGCATTTAAGGAGCGTGTTCGTGTGAAGCGCATGGGGGTGACTGGTTTTGAAATTCAATCCGTGAAAGCCGAGGCGCTTGCAGCGTTTAATTTACATTCGGGGGATACGTTGGTAGTGGATGCTTTGGCCAATACTTATACCAATCGTACCACAATCGATGGTGCGGTTTATTATCCAGGGGAATATGGCTTAAATGAGTTTTCGAACTTGAAAGACTTATTACTGGCCGTGCGTGTGAAGGAAAATGCATCGACGGATCGGGCGCTGTTAAGTCGGTTGAATCCGGATTTGACTCCTGCGATGTTGCATTTTAATGTGAAGGATGTGCTGGCTGGGAAAACAGAAATTCGCTTGCAAAGGGAGGATAAGATTCACATTTATTCGCTGACCGCCTTGCGGGAGAACTATTCGGTGACCATTAATGGGGAGGTGAATCGTCCGGCGACTTTTGCCTTTGCGGATAATATGCGTGTTCAGGATTTAATCCTGTTAGCGGATGGATTTAAAGAGGGGGCGTCTCGTTCGCGCATCGAGGTTTCGCGTCGTCTTTCGTCTAAATCGACTTCAGATACGACAGCTTATTCTATAATTCAAACGATTGATTTAGGTTCATCTTCTCCGCAAGATTTGAACTTTGTTTTACAGCCTTTTGATATTGTTTCCGTACGTAAATCCCCTACGTATCGTTCGCAAATTAGTGTTTCTGTGGAGGGAGAGGTGCTTTATCCGGGTAATTATACGTTAGCAGGTAATAAAGAGCGACTTTCAGATATTATTGCGCGTGCTGGTGGCTTGAAACAAACAGGCTATGCGACGGGTGCGATCTTATTACGTAAGACGCGAGCGAATCAGACGGCGACGGATGAGGCTTTGTTCTCTTCGAAGATTAATACGATTTCAAATCAATCGAAGCGTAGTTCAAATAATTCTTTTGCCCCATCGGATACGGCAAAAATTGCTTCGAATGTAAACGGATTATTGGTAGATCAAAAGCCGGTGGGCATTCGTCTTGCTGAAGCGATGGAGAAGCCAGGGTCTTTATACGATATCATTTTAGAGGAGGGCGATGTCATCAAGGTGCCTAAGTTAACACAGACGGTGCAGACTTTTGGGGCAGTGAATGTGCCTCGCCAAGTAGCCTACCACAGCGGTTTAGGTTTCCGCCGTTTGATCTCAGAATCAGGTTGGTTTGCGCCTAATGCCTCACGACGCTACGCCTATATGGTGCGTCCTAACGGTGAAATCAAAACGACGAAACGTTTTCTATTCTTCCGCTTCTACCCTAGCCTTGAGCCGGGAGCGGAAGTATATGTGCCAGCTAAGAAAGACAAGAAACCGATTTCAACGCCAGAATACATCGCGATGGGAACGGGTTTAGCTTCTTTGGGCGGTTTAATCATCGCATTAATTAACACGGTAAAATAATGGCAGATAAAAAGACCATCGTTCTAGGAGATGTCATTGAATCGATAAAGCGATTCTTTAGCTATCTGCGCTCACAAAGTAAGTTGATTGCGTTGTGTGGGCTTTTAGGTTTAGTCTTGCCACTGATCTACCGCGCTTTACAAAAGCCGGCTTACGCGGCTTCTACCACCTTTATTTTAGAGGAAAAATCTGCAACGGGTGGAGGCCTGGCGGGGATCGCTTCTCAAGTGGGATTAGACTTGGGTAGTTTAGGTAGCGGTTCAAATTTGTTTACTGGTGATAATATTTTGGACATCATCAAGTCTCGCGTGATTATTGAAAAAGTATTATTGACGCCTATTTCGGGTAATTCTGGTAAGACGTTGGCAGATTTATATCTAGAGTTTTCTGGTATGGGAGAAAAGCTGCCGGCTCCGGTTTCTTTTACTTCTCCTTCAGTAGCTCATACGGTGTATCAAGATTCGGTATTGTATGTGATGTATGATCAAATCGCGAAGAAGAACGTGTCAGTGGATCGCCTAAATAAGAAGGGCTCCATCTTCAAAATCATCACAGTGTCTCAAAACCAAGTTTTCTCGAAGAACTTCGCAGAACGTTTATTAAAAGAGACGACGACCTATTACGTGAATGTGAAGACAAGCACTGCAGCAGCAAATGTGAAGCGCTTGCAGGCGCGTGGTGATTCCTTATTGCGGGTGTTGAATGCCAAGTCTTATAACGCAGCGTCTTTCCAGATTCTAGATCCTAACGTGGCCTTTAAATCGATGTCCGTTCCGGCGGAAGTTAGCTCACGTGACAAGTCTATTGTCTTCAGCATTTATGCGGAAGTGACGAAGAACTTAGAGATGAGCCGCATCGCGCTGGTATCTCAGACACCGGTAATTCAATTATTAGACGTGCCGAAGTATCCTTTGATGGATGACCGCAAGTCCTACCTTTTCCTTGGTTTGGTCGGTTTTATCGCGGGTATTTTCGCGGCCATTTTCCTTTGCCTCTACCTTTATACGGATAAATAATGCGTCGGGTGTTTCTATTGCGCGCTTACGGAGATTTTGCGATAGCGGTACAAGCCCTGCCTTCATCGGACCAGATCATTGCGTCCTTGCATTTGAAACCATTGTACGATGCTTTGCTGTCCCTCGGTTGTATTTCGCCGCGTTCAATCGACTTTGTTGATTTCGGCATCACGGGTTCACAATTAAACCTATTTACGAACAAGGACTTTTTCGATATTGACACGTTGTTTCAATTATCGAAAATCAAAAAATATACGCGCGCGAATCCTGGCTCTAATGACTTCGTGGAGCAAAGTGCTCGATTAGGTCTTTTGAATTTTTGTACAGGCCATTCATTTAAAGCCCTTTTCGAAACGGGGAAGCCGGTGTATGAGGCGTATGGTCTGCAGGCACATGGCCTCAGCGTGGGGAAAGGAAGTGTTTTAATCTTCCCGGACGCTCGATTAAAGAAAAGAGAAATTCCTTCAAGTATTATGGCGCAAATTCCAGGACGAGTAGTTCGTTTCGGGAAAGATTACAAAACCTTTGAAGAATTAATCGACCTAATCCAATCTGCGGATTATATCTATGCGGCGGATTCCCTGCCTTTGCACTTAGCTTACTTGTGTTCTAAGCCCCACTATATTTTATATCCAGAGGGTGGAAAGCTAGACTTCTTTACGCCTGACGCCTTAGCGTCTGGTTCTTACAGCACGTTTAACCAGTTTACCTATGTTTAAGCGCGCCTTTGTCCTTTTTGCGGAACATGAAATGGAGCGCACTAAGCATTTAGAGGCATTGCGTGCTGTTTTGCCTGCATTAGAGGTTGTAGAGCCGGTATTCCCATCGCGAATCCATGTGCCTTTTTTAGAGGCTATGGTGGAGAAATCTCGCGCAAGGACTGGCAAAGCCTTATTGCCTACAGAAATAGGGGTGATTTTAAGTCATCGCAAGATCTGGGCTAATATCGCTAAAGAGAAAACGAATGATCACTTTTTAGTGCTAGAATCCGATAGCCGAATTCTTAAACCAGAACTATTAAAGTCTGAAACGGCAGAGAAATACGATCTGTTTTTCTGGGGAGCTTGGAATGGCTATGCGAGTTTGAAGCGATCATCAGTTCAAAATGGAGTAGGCGAACCTTTAATTAAATCCGTTTATGGCGCCTATGGCTATTCACTGAACTCAAAGGCGGCGGCTTATCTATTGAAAAATACGGCGCAGGTGGCCTATCCGGTGGATATGTACAAGCGATTTGTGGATCCGGCGGAAATTTCTTTGGGGGCCATTGTGCCGGAAGTCATTTCGACTTGGCGTACCTCGGATTCCTTGATTCGAAAGGAGAGTCGCGGACATCTTTTGACCGCTGAATTAATTCGGCTGATTTTCTATTGCCGAAACACGATACAATCGTACTTTTGTTAATATGAGTCAACCAGCTTCTATCGTAGCCATTACCTGGGACGGGAAATCCAGCCCCATGGACCACATCCATTTCGATGCGGAGCCGGCTTTCGATTGGTTGCTCTATGATTACAGTGGCGCAATAGAGGAGTCTCCGATGCCTGTTAAGCACTATATTTCGCAGAAATCAGAGTGCAAGGGAGATGTGATGCAAAATATCTACGCCTCTTTACAGTCTACTCCTTTAACTTACATAGGGTTTCTTGATGATGACCAAATCATCTCCGTATCAGACCTGAACAAGCTATTTTTCATCGCGGCTTTAGAAAAATTAGACGTATTTCAACCTAGCTTGAACCACGATTCTTATTATAACCTGCGCCAGTTTTTACACAAATCGGGTTACTTAGTTCAAGATACTTGGTGGGTGGAAATCATGTCCCCATTCTACAGCGAGGCCGTTTTTAAGGCTGCTGGACCGCATTTCAAACATTCAATTTCCGGAACGGGATTGGATGTCTATTTGATTCCTACGATTCAACGCTTGATAGGAAAGACGAAGACAGCCGTGGTGCATGGTGTGCAATTAAAACACGCGCGTCCGATAAGAACGGACAACCGGGTGTTCTCGAATGGGAAGACAAACTTAGAGGAGATTCGCTACGTGCAAGGAGTTTGCCGTGCCATGGCCGCGGAAAAACCGGAACTTTTTGATTCGGAATTTCATTTCCATGTGTTGGATAGACGGTATGTACACGGGGTGCCTTTGGCCTATAAAATCCAACGCATTCCCCGGATGCTTCGCAACTTGTATAAACTGATCGTAGACGCTAGTTACCGCTAATGGAGACCCGGAAAAATGTCTTTTATAATGTGCTGCTAGCGATTTCGCAGGTTTTATTCCCGCTGATTACGTTTCCTTATTTAGCTAGAACCCTAGGTCCAGAACACGTGGGGGTATTAAATTTTGCCGAAAGTTTCGCGAAATACTTCGTTCTCTTAGCCGCTTTAGGCATACCCATTTATGGCGTACGCGAAGTGGCTAAAGTAGCCTCAGACCGTGTTCAGTTAACGAAAACGGCCACTGAAATTTTCATAATCAACGCCTTAGGAACACTGCTTTTAAGCGTAATTTTTCTCGTGTTTATCTTCGTTTTACCACAATTAGCCGCGGAGAAATCGCTTTTCCAATGGGCTTTGGCCTATTTCATCTTGCAAGTCTTCCAATTGGAGTGGTTCTTCTCTGGGATGAATCAATTCAAATTCATCGCGATTCGCTCTCTAGTCATCCGCCTCTGCTTCATCGCCGCCGTGTTTTTATTCATCCGAAGCACAGACGATTACGAGCATTACTTCCAAATGCAAGTGGGCCTAGCAGTCGTTCTGGCAGCCTTTAATGCAAAACGCTTGTGGGAATTATTGGATTTCTCCAGCCTCTCATTGAAAAGTTTAGAACTGAAAAAACACCTGAAGCCGATGGCCTTGTTGTTCCTGACCATCTTCACGATTTCGGTGTATTTCTCCTTAGATACTATTTTATTGGGCTTTCTAGCGAACAATGAAAGCGTGGGTTATTACTCCTCTGCCTTAAAATTGAATCGACTTTTCATCGGGGTGTTAAGCGCTATTTCGGTAGCGATGTTCCCAGGTTTAGTGAGTTTATACCACAAGGGGGAAAAAGATGCCTTTGTGTTGCTAGTGAAGCAATGTTTTTATGTGCTCGTGAGTCTAGCGATGCCTTTGGTCGTGGGAATCATCACCTGTGCGCCGGAGATCATTCATATCTTGCTAGGAACAGCCTTCGATCGTGCTATTCTTCCTTTACAAATCACGGCACCGCTAATCTTGATTATCAGTATGTCGGGGATTTTTGGCTTCCAAATTCTAAGTGCCGTGGGTAAAGATAAATCGATCCTCATTTCTGCATTTATCGGGATGTTTATTAGTATCGTTTTGGCCTTTTTATTAGTGCCTTCCCAACAGGAAATAGGTGCCGCGATTACCATTTTGGTAACTGAATTAGCGGTTTGCACGGCTTTCGTCTTCTTTACGAGAAAGGAAATATCGCTTTCGAATTATACGCTAGTGTTTTTCCAGCAATTGCTGGGTTTGATTCCGTATTTGGGAATCGTGTTCTTGTTTAAACTATTTGTGCCCACGCTTTTATTGCGTTTACTGGTGATAGGAGTATTTTCGTTGGCTTGGTTTGTGGTATTGCAGCTGTTTATTTTGCCGGATACGATTTTCCGGGCGCAATGGAATCGCTTAGCGGATCGCCTTCATAAAGAGGAATAGACTCGCGCGTAGCTGGAAATAGGTCTTCCCGTATTCCGCATATGAATCAATCTGCTCCTGAATTTTCTCCGTCTGCATATAAGGCAAAGTCAAGTTCGTATAAAGCCTCTTCATAGCCTCTTTCCAGGTTTTGAAATCCTTCATAACGGGAACACCGTCATACAAGGCAAGATTAAAATCAAGTAGTTGAGACCTCTCGGCTACTTTACCTCCCACTTGTTGGTTTGCATGACTGCGGTACTGAAAAAGTGTTTCAGAATTTGCCATTAATGCATTCTTGGTGGCAAAATAAAGACCGATCCATCCATCGTGTAATAGACCTGGAAGAACTGGGATGTCCATAGCTAACAGTTTAGCATCTCGTTTCATCGCCAAGCCCGCTCCTGTCACCACATTATCCACCCTTGTTTCGAAATCTGTTAATTCAACTTTACCGTAGGGAAATCCAATAATGTCCCACAAAGTCATCCCGAATTGCGTTTCCCCTACTTCGTCAATAATTTCTGCGTTGCTGAATACGGCCTCAGCAGTCGGGTTTTGTTCAAAAAAGGCTAGCGTTTTCTCCACCTTGTTTGGCAGCCAAACATCATCCTGATCCGCTAAGAAAATAACATCCCCTGTGCTTAGACGAAGGCATTGCTGCATATTCGCGATGGTGCCTAGATTTTCGGTATTAAACTGCAGTTTTATTTGGGGGTGTGCCGCGGCATAATCCGCTAAAATTTCGCGGGTTCCGTCTGTGGAACCGTCATCGCAAACGATAATCTCGTGGACGGAGAGACTTTGGCCTAAAATCGAATCCATCTGCGCCTTTAGATAAGCCGCACCCTGGAAGGTGATCATGGATACAGATAGTTTCATCGATACAAATGTACTTACTTAGCCCAATCAAAAAAGGGAATACACGCCACTTTTTTGTTTGCGATGTGTAAATCCTCTGTTTGATTCGTCGTGACGAAGGTAGTGGAAGCTAATTCCAAATCTGCCATTGCTTCTTGCATTCCTGCGGTTTCACGTACTATATTATCCGCGTTCAATTGATGGCAGACCTGAACTGCATGGTATTTTCCGTCCAGCTGATAGATAAAATCACATTCATGGGTTTTTTTATAATACCAAATCTGCGTCGTCTTCCGGCGGATTTCCAAGAAGACTAAATTTTCTAATATACGGCCCGTATCCTCTTGCAATTGCGTCGAGTTTTGTTGTGCAAACTTCGCATCAATGGCATAAATTTTCTTCTCGTTTACCTGCTGCTTTTTGAAGCTAAAATCAAATTTAGGTACGGAGAATAGGAGGTAGCTGTCCTCATAAAATTTGACAAAATTAGAAACGGTATTGGTAGATTTTATGCCATAGCTTTTGGCTAGCTTATTAAGTGTATAGGGTCTAGCGATGTTATTCAATAGGTGCAAAGCGACAAGGGTCAATTCTTGCACGTTTCGGATGCCATTGCGAACAGCGATGTCCCGCTGAATGATATCCTTAAATAATTCCGTGTGATAGCGCGGGATGTCATAGGCCACAAATTCAGGGAAACCACCCATAGCCAAGTATTCCTGGAAGGAATCTAGGCTTGCTTTTTGTTCTCTGAAACGGCAAAATTCCCGAAAAGAAAATGGAAAAACCTCATGGGTTATGTGCCTCCCAGTTAGCAGGGTTCCTAGTTCTAAGCTCAATAGCTTAGCGTTAGAACCTGTGATCGCATACCGATTCCCACGTTCTAAACCTTGTCTCACGTAGCTTTCCCAGCCATCGATTTGTTGTATTTCATCAAATTGGAACTGATGAATGTTAGGCCAAATTTGCTCTATTTTATAAAAATCTGCCACTTCAAACGCACTGAATCGAGGATCGTCAAAATGTACATAGCCCACTTTGGACTTATCTTTCATCAATTGCTTCAGTAAAGTGCTTTTCCCAGCTCTTCGGATGCCCGTTAGAATAACGGCCAGAGGAACATCTAGTCGAATTTCCGAGCTAATCTCGCGATCAATGGTCTCCAGCTGCTCCTTAAAATAAAGGCGCTGATCTTCCAAAAGGGATTTTAGCTCGTCTTGTAACATGGTATCAAATAGTTTACATTACAAATATACACTTTTATATATTAGTAATGCACACTTTATTTTATAGGCAGAATTCCCCTCTTTTGTTCAGCGCCGGAATATTCCTAACTTTGTTTATGAAGTTTCTTGTCTCGCTTTGTTGTGTTTTCCTGCTTTTAGCATCCGCTACGATGGCCCAAAACGCCATCCCCGTCGGTTTCTCCGACATCGATGAACAAGTCCGCAACCTGCAATTACTAGGCAAAGTAGACGCAAATCAGTCCATGCTCGCCCGTCCCTTTTATTCTACGGGGAAGCAAAGTATGCAGGATTTGTATCGTTTAATCGATCCTTCCGCAAACGACTCCATCAAAAGCTATAAAAAAGGGCTATTTCAGGCCATTTTATTGCCTGCTTCTTTGACCCAAAAACTAAATACCTCCCGTCCATACGGCTGGAACGACCAAGCGATGTCGAATTCGAATGGCTATCAAATGCAGGCCAGTGCCGGTATTTACGCCCGATTTAGCATCCTGCACTTGCAATTCAAACCGGAATTTGTTCACACAGGTTCAGCAGATTATGAAACGAGTGATGCCTGGGGTCAAGTGAATCCGTCATTGAATCGTTTGAGCTTAGGCCAATCTTCCGTTCGCTTAGAGGCAGGTGGAATTTCAGTGGGTGTTTCGAACCAAAATCTGTGGTGGGGCCCAGGACATTATTCTTCCTTATTGATGACCAATAATGCGGCGGGATTTTTGCATTACAGCTTGAACACAACACGTCCATTGAAGACACCTATCGGATCCTTTGAGTTTCAATTGATTTTAGGCCGCATGACACGTGATTCGCTTCAAGGCTTCGAGAATAACTTATTAAAACAACGTGATTTGTCTGCGAGCCCGAAGAATCGTCAGTACAATGGGATCATTTTGACCTACCAGCCGCGGTTCATGAAGAATGTGTTCTTCTCCGTTTCCAGAGCTTTCCAAAACTACGAGGTGGATCGCCCGGGCGCTAGATTCATGAATACCTATTTACCCGTATTGAATAACTTGTTTAAGAGCGATTATAATGATGATACGCTGAGCAAGGACCAGATTTTAAGCATTTCAACACGCTGGTTAATGCCGAAAAATCACGCGGAGGTCTACGCTGAATTTGGCTATAATGATGCAAAACAAAACCTCCGAGACCTCTTACTTGACATGTCTCATTCGGCGGCTTGGGTAGTCGGATTTAAAAAATTACATCCACTTAATTCGCGGACCTTTATTTCCCTGCAAGCAGAGGCGACGAAGATGTCCGAAACGCCGTCTTATTTATTTCGAGGTGCGGGGAACTGGTACGAACACGGGCAGGTATATGAAGGTTTTACGAATAATAACCAGATTATTGCGAACGGAATAGGCCACGGAAATGATGCGCAATCCTTTGCGATTAGCTGGAATCAGGGTTGGACAAAAATAGGCCTGACTTTTCAACATGTGGCGAATCGACCGACGACTACCGCCGGGGGAACTGCAGTCTACACGCGCGCTGTAAAATGGGATGACTATGCCTTCGGTCTACAAGGGGGTTACCGATATAAAAAACTCTTATTTACAGGGGATGTGAAATGGGTGAATTCGAGTAATTATTTATGGGAAAAGGATCATTCGAAATCGAATGTGTTTGCCTTCATTAATACGATTTTCTTATGGTAAAGTACGTTATAGGCCTCTTATTGCTTTCGTGTTCGGTCTTTGCGCAAACGACTTTGCTGGATGATATTAGTCTGCAGGATGTGCAGCGTAATGCGCAGTTAATGAACACGGATTCGGTGAAATATGCGAATCAATCGTTTCTGATTCGCTCGACTTCCGCGCTTCAGGAACTGGAAACGAACACTAGCGATAAGTTTAAAATCCAACGTATTTCGCTACGTCATACGACCCAGAATAACAGCAAGATGCCTTTTGGATTTAATCAGGGAACGATGTTTCCGTCTGTGGGTTTTCAGCGTCGTTGGAGTTTAGGGGTGCATTTCTCTTGGAAATTCCTTGATGTGAATCTGCAACCAGAATATGTGGAAGCAGAGAATTTGCCTACGGTTCCCTTTGCGGGTAGTCCGCAGGATGGGAATTATTGGACGCGGGTTTTCTTTATTATTAACAATAACATTGATCAATACAGCCGTTTTGGCGAGGAGCCCTTGCATTACTTTTACCCGGGCCAGTCTCGCATAGCCTTGAAGTTAGGGAATGTCTCGACGGGTGTTTCGACGGAGAATAATTGGTGGGGACCAGGGTTTAGAAATAGTCTAGTTCTGACGAACGAGGCGTCTGGTTTCTTGCATTATTTTGTCCAAAACCGAAAACCTGTCATCACGCCCATCGGAACTTTCGAGGGCAAAGGACTCATCGGGATGTTAGAGAATTCTAGCTATTTATCTCCGGAGGACAAGAACTTCAGACCGATCTGGGCGGGAGGAATTGAGAATAAAAACAATTCAGGGCGTATGCTTCAGGCCTTTATCGTGAACTGGCAGCCTAAGTGGATGCCTAACTTTTACTTAGGTTATTCTTACGCACATCAAACCTACTTCGAAAACGAAGACCCGAAACCGGGCAAGCCGTTTGTAGAGAACCCCAAGATGCAATTAGGGGCCTTCCTCTTCCGCTTTGCTTTGCCAAAAGACCATGCGGAATTCTATGCAGAATTAGGTCAACCGGATAAACTTTTAGGTCCTGCGAGTTTCTTTGGGGATTCCACGAAGACGGGTTTTGTGATAGGGGGGCGGAAGTTATTTCCTTTGGGCAAAAAACAAAAATCCTACTTGCAGCTAGGCATCGAATTCACGCAATTGCAATTGATGGATCCGGGCTTAGTGATCGATAATACGCAACCGGGGGGCGAACCGCTGCGCCTTAGCTGGTACACGAGTACGCAGGTGCGTCAGGGTTATACGCAGAATGCTAAAATGCTAGGAGCTTCCATCGGTCCTGGTTCGAATAGTCAATCGATTTACCTGAGTTATCACCATGACCGTAGTTTGTTACGTTTGCACGCAGAACGGTGGGCAAAAAACAATGATTTTTACGTGTACCAATATTATGGATCTGGTTACGAGAACCGCTATTGGGTAAATATTATGTTAGGCGTCGAAGCTCAAATCGGACTAACGAAAAACTTGATTTTGGGTGGTTCTTACTTGCAAACTACGGTGAATAATTTAGGCTGGGTGCGCATCGAGGATGAAATCGCAGATTGGTCAGAATCCTCTACTAAGTCGGATTACATGAACCAGCAGTGGCAGGTTTCCTTAAAATACCAAATCAATGGACGCCGTTAAGAAGCTGTATTTGCAGGCGTATTTTTTCGTGATGGCACTCTATGTGTTCTTCAATAAAGGGATTGCATACAGTTTTTTGGCGGAGGCTTTGTGGGCTGGTGGTTTCATTGTCTTGTTTCTAACGCGTAAATCGTATGCCTTCGGGTGGGATAAGCGGACAAAGATTTTGGCTTTTTTTCTGGCGGTTACGGTGGGCTATATCGGCTGGGGATTGCGTTCTTATGCCCTGTTTGATGTGATTCGCGACTCTTTTGTGATCCAATATGCCTGGTTCGCGTTTTTTGTGTTTCTTTTTAAAGATTTGCGCGCGCAAATGTGGAAGTCTATCATTAAAATCTATACTTATTTCCCGTTTTTCGCCTTATTGAATTTTTACCTCCAAAACTTCTCCGAATTCTTCGAGAAATTCATCCTCTTCGGCTCCGTGCCCTTCGCCCTCTATAAATACGGCGATATGGGGGTGCATTTATTGATCTCTTCGTTGGTATTGATGCTGTATTTAAACCACCGATCGATACGTTTTCAGGTGACATTAGCCGTGGCGATTCTGTTGAATTTATTGATTATTACGGCCTATTCTCGATCCGGAATGCTCGCCTATTTGATTAGTTTAGGTCTTTTTGTGTTCTACACGAAGCGCGAGGAGATGCGGGTTTTATTCAAACAATATGCACGTTATTTGCCTATTATCTTGCTGATCGTATTGCCATTGTATGCTTCAATTAAGGTGAAGGAAAACTTCCAGGGTCGTAAGGTGGGGATGGAGCAATTAGTGGAAAATGTGGGTTCGATATTTGGGGTGAGTAAGGATGCGACCTTGGACAAGAACAAGGTTTGGCGCTTGATTTGGTGGGCGAATATTATTGATTATAGTGTGACGCCGGAATATGCGGTGCAGGGCAAGGGTCTGGGGATGAGTTTGGCGGAAAGTGATGATATTAATACCGATGTGGAAGATTTACGGTCGCCGCATAATTTTAATTTGACAATTTTAGCGCGTTTCGGCTGGCCGCTGTTCTTGTTATGGGCCTATTGGCTTTTGTGTCTGTTTAAGCCCATGTTTAAACGGCAGTTGAACGACCAGCAGCTGATGATTTCTTGCGTATTATTCACTTTTTGGTTGAATGGAAGCTTCGATGTGTTCTTAGAAGGACCTATGGGCGCTTTCCCGTTCTGGACCTGGGTGGGCTTGTATTTTTTAGGGGATTTCTTCCCAGAACCAGAATTGGATGAAGCACCACAAAGTTGATATTTTAGGCACTCCAGTTTCCTCGCTGACGATGGACGAATTGTTCAGCGATTGGGAGGCTGTGATTCAGCAGGGCCAAAAAGCCCAGGTTTGTATTACGCCTGTGAATTCGATTTTGGCGGCGCGCGCGACAGCGCGCGTTCAAACCATCTACAAGAACGCTGATTATGTTCTTTGCGATGGAGTCCCGGTGAAATGGGCCTCTGAGTACCTCGGAACGCCTATTAAGCAACGGATTACGGGGTTGGAGGTGTTGCCAAAGATATTTCCGTTTGCCTTAAAGAACGATTTCTCCATCTTTTTGCTCGGCGCTTCGCCGGGAGTCGCGGAAAAACTAAAGCAAGTGATGGAGGCAAAATACCCAGGAGTAAAAATTGTGGGAACCTTCGTGCCGCCGTTCAGAGTGGTCTTTTCACAGGAAGAAAATGAGCAGATGATTCAAGCGATCAATGCCGTGAAACCGGATATAGTATTGGTGAGTCTGACGGCACCAAAACAGGATATTTGGATTGCGGATAATCTAGCGAAATTGGATACGCATCTAGCGATTGGAATAGGCGGAGCCTTCGAAGTGGCAGCTGGAATGATCAAAAGAGCGCCAGTATGGATGCAGAAGGCCGGTTTGGAATGGTTTTATCGCTTCTTGCAGGAGCCTAAGCGTATGTTTAAACGCTATTTCGTGGAGGCGCCGGTGTTCATTCCGCTCATCATTCAACAAAAACTTAGTAAGCGTTCTGGTCGCCTCTGAAGAAGTTGATGACCGTCTGGAGGATGATTTGGCAATCTAACCAAAACGACCAGCGGTGAATATAACTCAAATCAAAGTCCACACGTTCCTGCATGTCTTCCGTCGTACGCGTTTCCCCACGGCAGCCGTTTACCTGCGCCCAGCCGCTAATTCCTGGCAAAACAATGTGGCGTAACATATAATTATCCACTGTATTCATCGATTCGATGTTCAGCGGAGTTGGGTGCGGACGAGGTCCCACCACAGACATATCGCCCATCAATACATTCCAAAACTGCGGAATCTCATCTAAGTTCGTCTTCCGTAAGAAAGCCCCAATACGCGTGATGCGCGGGTCATCTTTGTGTGCCTGCTGGTAATTTCCTTCTTCATCCACGTCTTCACTTTCCTGCACCATCGTCCGAAACTTATAGCAGATCAAGGTCTCGTTATTCAAGCCCCAACGTTCTTGTTTGAAGATGACGGGCCCTTTGGACGTCAACTTAATCAACAAAGCAATCAGCGGAAACAAAATCAACCCGAAAGTACAGAAGAACAACACCGAGAATGTCACATCAAATATGCGCTTCAAAATACGATTTTCCAGGCGATCCAGGGGTAAACGTCCCACATTAACAACGGGTACTTGACCGATGGTTTGTATACTAATCGAAGAGGTGGCGTATTGTTGGAAGTCAGGTAAAATACGAACTTTAGTCCGATAGTAATCACAAATGTTGATGCAGCGCTGTATTGTGGAATAATCGTCTGTGGGTAAGGCTATGACCACCTCATCAATATACCGAGATTTTAAAATAAGGTCTAGCTGGCTGATTTTACCTAAATAATCACAACCCTGGATATTATTCATTTCATCATCGATGATTCCCTCCACCTTATAGCCATAATAATAGTATTTCTGTACTGTATCAAAGAAGTTCTTCGCCGCGGCTGTTGCCCCTATAAGTAAAACCACATCATTCATTCGTCCTTGGTAAAATGCTGCGTGGCGATTTTTTCGTAAAATATACTTTGTAACGGCAGCCAAGACAAAATTGGCCCCAATAAAATAGACAAAAAACAGGAAATCATATGCTCCACTCGGCTTCAAAAAGAAGAGACTGGAGCTGAGTAGAATGGTAAATAAAATCAAGTGATAAATGATGAAAATGATCTCTTCAGCGAACTTATTAGAGCGTCTGTCCGCATATAATTTGGAAAATGAAGAGACAAAATACCATAGAACTAAGGCCAATAATCCAAAGGCTGGATTCCACTGATTGAAATGTCCGGTGTTCCAAAGTGTCACTAAATACGCCGCGATGACCACAAGGGCATCGTTCACATAGCGAATCAGCACATAACGATTGGACTTTTTGTTCATAAAAATCTTTAATACTCAAATTTACAACATTGCGCTTAATCCTCCCTAAATTTGTTCATGCTAAAACGGATCTTTTTTTTCTTTTTGACGACCCAAATCTATGCCCAGACTGTTCCAGTGGGTATGCCGGATTATTCTGAAGAGCGTTTGCGCAATCAGCAATTGATTTCAGGAGCTCATAATTCGTTTACTATTAGGCCTGTAACAGACACCACTAAGCCACGTATACTGCCTGTTTCTATCTTGACTTCATATAATTCTCTGGTTCCCATGGGCTGGAATGACGGCGCCATGATCCCAGCGAGAGGCTTACAAACCTATTTTACGGCTGGTTTTTTCACGAAATACAAGGGTTTGAGTTTACAAGTAAAGCCAGAGTTATTCGTGGCAGAGAATAAGGATTTTGAGACTTTTTCTTTGCAGGGGTCTTTGCGAGCGCCCATGATAGTCTTATGGAATAGTACGGATATTCCGGAACGTTTTGGGACCTCCACTTATACCCGTTTACGTTTAGGCCAAACAGCTCTTCGACTTTCCTCTCCTTCTGTTTCGGTCGGAATTTCAACAGAGAATCTCTGGTGGGGACCTGGTTTTCGAAATTCTTTATTGATGTCAAATAATGCCCCCGGATTCTTACACGGCACATTTAATAGTGTGAAGCCGCTTAAAACTTTTATGGGTTCATTCGAATTTCAATGGGTGGCAGGCCGATTAGAAGGTTCAGGTGTGCAGCCTAATCCGAATGAATACATTGTGAATGGGATTAATTATTTAGAGCCAAAACCGGTGCCAGGGACGCGCTATTTTACGGGCATTACTGTGAATTACCAGCCGCGTTGGATACCGGGATTATTCCTAGGTGTTTCACGTTCCTTTCATCTGTATACTTCGGATCTAGGCAGGGGCTTTTCAGATATTTTCCCATTTTTCTTGCCTTTGGAGAAGAAAAGAGTCCCTCTAGAGGATGGGAAACGCAGGGACCAATTAGCTTCTATTTCAGCTCGCTGGGTCTTTCCTGCTTCGCAATTAGAGATGTATGGTGAAGTGGGTTGGAATGATTACAAGAATAGTTTAATTGATTGGTACATATCTTTAGAGCATTCAAGGGCTTATTTATATGGAATTCGCAAAGTATTTTTGCAGTCCCCTGGAAAATATGTTCGCTTGGCTATAGAAAATACGGCCATGGAAATGACTGCCGATAGAATGGTTAGAAATAATGGACCTTGGTATCGCCATGATTTTGTCCGTCATGGATATACCAATGAGGGCCAAGTACTAGGTGCTGGCATTGGACCCGGTTCTAATCTTCAAACTTTCGATGTAGCCTTTGTGCGCCCCGCTACTATTGCTGGATTTACAATTGAGCGATATGCGCACAATATGGATTATTTTTATGATGCGTTTAAAATATGGGATCCTAAGTGGGTGGATATACATTTTGGAGGATATTACCAACGTAGAATGAAGCAAGTCGTCATATCCGCTAAATTGAATTTTGCCCTCATTAGAAATTACCAATGGGTATTGGATAAGGTTAAATTAAATACACAACTCCAATTATCAGCAACTAGATATTTTTAGTCCTCAGGGTACAGATTCATGTATTTTATGGTAAATTTGAATTGTTCATTCAATATTTATTATGAAAAATTTTGCTATTGTCTTATTAATCAGCTTTTTAACTTCATTTACACCTTCGGCAACTAAGACTATTTTAGTTAAAAGTGATCCAATAGGCGCTGAAGTGATATTAAACGGTTACTTTGTAGGAAAGACTCCTATCGAAATTAAGATCGATGAAAAACAATACAATTTTATTTCGATTTCGAAGTCTGGCTTTAAGCGTCAGCGCGTCGAATTGAAAGGAATCGATAAAGAAATCGAAGTAAAATTAGAGAAAGAGATCTCTAAATAGTATTCAGGGCTTGGTCTAAGTCCGCCCACAAATCATCGACGTGTTCTAGGCCGATCGAGAAGCGTAACAGGTTTCCGGGAGTTGTGCTTTGTGGCCCTTCGATGGATTTACGGTGTTCCACAAGTGATTCCACTCCGCCTAAACTCGTAGCTTGTTGAAATAGCTGCAATTTCCCTGCCATATCTCGGGTTTCTGTTTCTCCTGTTTTTACTTGTAATGCAATCATACCACTGAAACCTTGGTTCATTTGTGCCTTTGCAAGCGTATGCTGTGGGTGGGATTCCAAGCCTGGATAGTGTACTTTTTCTACCTTAGGGTGTTTTTCTAAACGTTTAGCTAGTTCCAAAGCCGTGGCACTATGTTCGCGCATTCTCAGCGGTAAAGTCTTTAAACCTCGGGCTAATAAGTAACAGTCCAAAGGATTAGGCGTCGCTCCCATCAAAATTTGTACCCGCTCCATGCGCTTTGCCCAGTCGTCATCTTCCTTCACAAGTACCGCTCCACCCATAATGTCGGAGTGACCACCGATGTATTTTGTCGTCGCGTGCATGACAAAGTCGGCACCTAAGGTCAGGGGATTTTGGATGATCGGGGTAGCTAATGTGTTATCTACCCCTAATTTTAGACCGTGTTTTTTTGCAATCTCTGCAAGTCCTTTAATATCTGTCAAGCAAAGCATTGGATTCGCCGGAGTCTCCGCCCAGATGAGCTTCGTGTTCTTTTGAATCGCCTTCTCTACTTTCGCTAGGTCTGTCATATCCACCTGTGTTACTTCTAATCCCCAAGGGCCTAGAATTTCTTCCGCTAGTTTGTAGGAGGCGTAATAGCCTACTTCGGGCAGTAGGATGTGATCTCCGGACTGGAGACACTGGAAGACGGCATTTACGGCGGCGAGGCCTGAGCCGAAAGCGAAGCCTCGCGACGCTCCTTCTAAGGCCGCTAGGCCTTTTTCGAGGGCAGTACGATTTGGATTCGAGTTGCGAGAATACATGTGGCCTTTCGGATAAGTTCCATCCAAAGCCCGTTCAAAAGTAGTTGTCAAAAAAATGGGTGCCGAAATCGACCCCGCTGTCTCATCCTTCAAATGACTCCCATGTACCGCAATCGTCTCCTTTTTCATCCTACTTATTCTCTCAATTTAAAGTTTTTACCTAAATAGAGTCGACGAACTTGTTCGTCATCTGCTAATTCTTTTGGCGTTCCTGCCTTCAAAATCTTTCCTTCAAAAAGTAAATAAGCTCTATCTGTAATGGACAAAGTCTCATCCACGTTGTGATCAGTGATCAAGATCCCGATATTTCTGTATTTCAATTTGGAAACGATCGTCTGAATTTCCTCCACTGCGATGGGATCGACCCCCGCGAATGGTTCGTCTAACAAGATGAATTTAGGGTCTACCGCTAGTGCTCTCGCGATTTCTGTTCTTCTGCGTTCGCCACCTGAAAGCACCTGCCCTAAACTTTTACGAACGTGGGTTAAAGAGAATTCTTCCAAAAGGCTTTCCACCTTTTCTTTTTGCGCGGCTTTCGACAAATCCGTCATTTCTAAGACCGCCTGGATGTTTTCTTCCACGCTTAATGTCCTGAAAACGGATGCCTCTTGTGCTAAATATCCGATGCCTAATCTCGCCCTTTTGTACATAGGCAAGTCAGTTACGTCCAAATCCCCTAAAAACACTTTCCCTTCATTCGGCTTCACTAATCCTGTAGCAATATAGAAGGAAGTGGTTTTACCTGCGCCATTTGGCCCTAATAATCCGACAATTTCACCTTGCGCTACTTGATACGATATGTGATCATTCACTAATCGTTCTCCGTATTTCTTGACTAAATTCTCTGTCCGTAAAATCATGCCCTAAAAATACGAATTATTTCGATGTTTTTTCTTTTGGTTTTAAATGGGCATGCCCCGTAAACGCTTTACAGGCTCTGATTGTTCTGAAACGTCGTGTTGTGAAATAAATCGTTCGGGGGTAAACGCGCTTTTCAGGTATTGACTAAAAGTGTCAATACCTGAAAATGCCATTTAGTGCTTTGAAAGTATTTCCCCCCTAACTGAATAGCGCGTAGGCGTCGAAAACCAGCGCAAAGCTTGAGAACCTGAAATGGAATAGGAAACGACACGACCTGCAAAAAGGCGCATTGATAGTTTTTTGGACGTACTATAAATTAAATTCTCAGATGAAATCACAAAATCAACAGAAGAAGGACGGCCTAAGGAATCTAATTCAATCTTAAATGATCGTACAGGGAGATCTTCTCCTTTTTTCAAAATATACTGTATGATGCCTGGAACTGAGCGATCTTCGTAACTGAGGGCGTAGGCGGGCTTGTTGAGATCGGCTTCCTCAAAGAGTGCCCATTCTTTTATTAAATCCACCTGAACGGAATCGATTACTTCCGTACTGCCGTCGAGGATGACGGTCTTTTTTATCAAAAGGGGGGATGATGAAAGTTGATTTAGCTCTTTTTTCCAATCGTAAAAATGATTCACCGGCTCAGGGGAGCTGGTGCAAGCAAGTAGAGTGAAAAAAAGTAAAATGCTGAGGCGAATCATCCCCCCAAAGGTAAGAAAATTTTAGGCCGAGAATACATCCTCGATGGGAATCTTCAGGACCTTGATGAGAAGGTAAATTTTGGTGGCGTTCGGGTAATGTTTTCCGGATTCCCAATAATTGTAGGCGCTTTGGGAAACTCCTACGGCGGAAGCTACCTGTGATTGTGTCATCCGTAAAGTCAAGCGGGACTTGATCAAAACGGTCGAAAAGACTAGTTTGGTTTTCATAATTATTAGTGGTTACAGTGATATTTTTGATAATATTCAGAGAATAAATGCAAAAACAAAACTTAATCTACTATATCACAGAAGATTATAAAAACACTGATAATGATGCGCAATGAGAGTATATAAAAAGTCCTCAAAAGACAAAATTGGCTTTTGAGGACTTTTTGCTCTAAACTTTAATTCAAATTATTTTACGTTGTACTTGTACTTATAACGCTCAAATAATTGCGAGTGTTTGTTGTCTAAGTTCAACGCACGACCTTGAATAAAGGCATTCGTCAAGACGCTGGTACGCATATCTAAAATGTCGCCTGTGCTGATCACGATGTTCGCATCCTTTCCAGCTTCAATGCTGCCAGTTCGGTCAGCAATGTGTAGGATTTTAGCGGCGTTCAACGTGATTGCTGATAAGGCTTCTTCTTTCGTCATACCATATGCGGCCATCGTTCCAGCGTGGAAAGGAAGGTCGCGCTGGCGCCAGTTGCCATCACTTCCTTCGAATCCCATCGTGAATAGGACGCCTGCTTTTTGAAGCATGCCCGGGGTTTTATACGGTTGATCTACCGCATCGTCTTCCGTAGCTGGTAGGCTATGGATTTCACCTAGAATCACTGCTACGTTGTTCTCTTTCAAGATGTCTGCAATCATCCAGCTGTCTGTGGCTCCTACGAGCACTAGTTTGAAGTTGAATTCTTTAGCAAAATGAATCGCGGTTAACATTTCCTTCACAAGGTCGCAATGAACGAAAAAGGGCTTCGTGCCGTCGAATAATCCTCTCGTGGCTTCGAACTTTAAGTTAGTAGCTGTGTGTGTCTTCTCGTTCAAATAAACCTTCGCTTCCTGGAAAAAGGACCGCGCCTCTTCGAGGCGCGCCAAACCTGCCGCCACCGGATCCGCATTCGCCCCTCTTCTTTGGAAAGCCGATGGACGGTTAATTAAGGCCGGCATTTTAAAGTGAATGCCATTGTCCATCGCGTAAGCGGCATCTTGCCAGTTCCACGCATCGAGTTGCACGACGCTGGAAGAACCTGGAATCATGCCACCTTGTGGTGTGATTTGAGCGAACAAAATACCATTCGAGCGAACCGTATTGATGATTTTCGAATCGGTATTATAGGCTACGATGGAACGGATGTTCGGGTTCATTTCGCCTAGTTCTTGGATATCTACGGTTGATTTTGTGGAAACAAATTCCACTAAACCTAAGCTCGAGTTAGAGGCGATTAAGCCTGGATAAACTTGCTTGCCTGTGGCATCGATGCGTTCAACGTCACCTGTGATAGACACAGGGGAAGCGGATACGGATTTGATTTTGCCTTTCTCGAGAACGACTGTTCCGTTTTCGATGATGGTCCCGTTGCCTACGTGGATAGTACCGCCGGAAATGACGATCGTTTTGCTTTGGGCAGGGGATGGGTGCATGGTTTCTTGCGCAAGAGCTGCAAAGCCGTTAAGCACAAAGAAAAGGGTATATATGATCTGTTTTTTCATCTTGAATCTTAGTTTTCAGTGTTATCCCAACGGCTCGAAATACGGTCCCAAATGCTGTTTCCGTGGTGGTGATCCACCTCGCACTCGTTTTCTTCTTTATAAGATGGTGTGGCTGGGCGAGTAGGTGCGCCGCCTTTTTTCGCGCCTATCATCTTGTGAACTAAGCGTTGTTTCTCTGCTTTTAATTCTGCCTGACGAATCAAGTCAGCTGCGCGATCGAATACGACTGCGCCGTCTACAATCGTGTGCTCTGATTTAGCATAAATAGAGAGAGGATTGTCTGACCAAACCACGATATCTGCATCCTTGCCTTCCTTGATGGAACCGACGCGGTCAGCTACGTGTAACATTTTGGCAGGATTTAAGGTCACCATTTTCAAGGCATCCTCCTCACTCATACCCGCGTATTTCACCGATTTCGCCGCTTCTTGGTTCAAACGACGGGCCATTTCCGCATCATCCGAGTTAATACCTACGTTCACACCCGTCTTTTGCATTAAATACGCATTTTGTGGGATCGCATCTGTAACCTCCATTTTATAGCTCCACCAATCCGAGAATGTAGAGGCACTGGCGCCGTGTTTGGCCATAATATCAGCTACTTTATAACCCTCTAAAATGTGAGTAAATGTATTTACCGTGAATCCAAAATGATCCGCCACTTTCATCATCGCGTTAATCTCGCTCTGAACATACGAGTGACAAGTGATGAAACGCTTGTGGTTTAGAATCTCAACTAAGGTCTCTAATTCTAAATCAATACGCTTGCCTGGACCTTGCTTTTCATAGTCTCTTGCGCGAGTAAAGGCATCCATTAGCACCTGCTCCACACCCATTCTTGAGTCTGGGAAACGTGGATTCGAAGTGTTGTATGAACGTTTTACGTTCTCTCCTAAAGCGAATTTGATGAACGGATCCCAGTTCGCAAACTTCAATCCTTCTGCGTTAGCACCCCAACGTAATTTTAGTAATTGTGTTTGGCCACCAATTGTGTTACAAGATCCGTGTAGGATATGGCTAGACGTCACACCACCACTTAATTGACGGTAGATATCTACGTCATCTGGATCGATTACGTCTTGAATACGCACCTCAGCCGTTACGGATTGTGAACATTCGTTAATGCCACCCGTACCCGCAATGTGCGAGTGTTCATCGATGATTCCCGCCGTCACGTGTTTGCCTGTTGCGTCGATGACGCGTGCCGATTGATCTTTTAATCCTTTACCGATCGCTGCGATTTTTCCATTCTTTAATAAGACATCGCTATTTTTTAAAACACCTGATTTCTCATTGGTCCAAACCGTCGCATTCTTGATCAAGATTGTTTCACCCGCTGCTGGTTTAGGCGTTCCATATCCTGCAAATGGATAAATAACGGAACCTAAATCTAATTTATCTTCTTTCTTTGCTGCTTTTTTCGCTACTGTATCAGCTGCTGCGGAAGCAGTCGCTTTCCAAGAAACCCACTCTCCATTCGCCAATTGACCTGTTCCAGTGAAGGCAGCGTCTGCGAACGTACCACTTAAGCGGGTACGCTTGCCTTTGTCTGCTTTTGAAGCGAAGCTTAGATTGATTAAAGATTCTTTTTGGGAGAAATCAACAGAAGTCGTGTCTTTTCCCAAAATCTGTACTTTATAGCCTCCTGGCTCACCAGAGATGCTTAAGGTAGCAGACATCGCTCCTAACTTAAGGGCGTATTTCCCAGCGATTGAGCTCCATTGATCCTTAGAAATGGTATAGCCATCGCCTTGAATCCAGTTTTCGATGATGCTCGTTTTATCTGCGAAAATAGGACCATTCGTGATGACGAAGTTGGCTAATTTTCCTGCATCTAAGCTTCCAACCATATCCGAAACACCTAAAATGGCTGCTGGTGTCGTTGTCAATGCTTCTAATGCTTTTTGCTCGCTTAAGCCATATTGAATAGCCTTGCGAAGGTTAGGCATGAAGCTATTTACGTCTTTCAAACCGTTTGCCGTTAAAGCAAAGGATAGACCCGCCTTCTCGAAACTCGCCGGATTCGTAGGTGCTAATTCCCAGTGTTTCATATCAGCTACGTTAATAAAACGCGCATCTGTAGGATCTTCTAAATCCATCGCTTGAGGGAATTCTAGAGGCAAAATGAAGTTTGCCTTCGTTGCTTTCATTTCATCGATGCGCTGGTATTCATTACCGCTTGCTTTGATAATGTATTGAACGCCAAACTCATCGCCGATTTTATCCGCACGTAAAACAGACCACTTGTCGGTTACCTCGAAGATTTGTGGAAGACCTTGAATCTCATTAAATGAGGCTAAAGATAAATTTGTTCCTTCTTTCGCGGGCTTCGACTTGTACCAAGATGCGTCTAAGAAGTTTTGGCGCAATAACGCAATCGAACCCATCAATGAACCTGGATAATCCTGAGAAGAGGATCCTTTGTTAAAGGAATAATGCGCGGATGCCTTCTCTTTTAAAACTACCAAATTCTCCTTTTGCTTGGCTAAGCTCACAAAAACACCCGCTCCACGGGAGATTCCATCCATGTGGTGTGTTAAAACGGTGCCGAAGCCCAGCTTGCGCAATTCTTTCGCCTTTGCATCATTCACCTCGAATAATTTCGCATGCGAAACTTCCGATTTGATAGCCTGATTCCAGGAATAAGGACCTTTTGTGTTCGAAATCATTTGGGAAGGGGAGCGGAAACCGCCACCACCTGGTGCTACAGGGCTCATGCCGTAATCACTGTAAAGATCAATGAAAGACGGATAAATGTATTTTCCGCCGCAATCAATCACAATCGCATCTTTAGGGACTGCCACGGCTCCGATTGATTCGATCTTGCCATTTTTAATGACCAAAGTCGCTTTAGTCAAAGTCGTTTTTGCATCTTTCACGATGGTCGCGTTCGTGAAGGCATAATAGCCATTCGACGGACTTGCAACGTCATTTAACGGGAAAGTAACCTGGGAAAATAGCGGGCTGCTCATCAAGAGGAACAGGACGCCCAGGTAATAGGTGTAGAATTTTTTCATTCGATGAATTATTGTTAGACTTTAAAGATAGAAAAATTTTGTGTAGTGCCTATCTTTGTCTACACTATTTGCCTAAGTCCATCATGAATACCACTAATACAATCGCACAATTAGTCGCGAATCCTGAGTCTCATGCCCGTTTTTTGAACACCCTTTCCTTCATGGAAAATTCCGGCGCGCGCAAAATTTCTAAATTTGAACATAAGAAAGAGGTCAGCTTACTCATCTTAAAACACGCTGCGGAAGAGCACCGTCACGCCTATTACCTAAAAAAGCAGATCAGCAAATTAGTTCCGTCCGGCTTCGAAACCTATGATGATGCGTTTCTGATCAACCCGCGAACCTCTCGTTTTTACCTAGATGTGTTAGATCTGCGTGTCAGCCAATATGCAAAGAAAAACCTCGGTCTTTCGGGCTATGACGTGAAATGGGCGGCCTATTTATTAGTTACCTACGCCATTGAATTACGCGCGGACGAATTGTATCCGATTTACCAGCAAATTCTCACGGAGACGAAATCGAGAGTCCAAGTGAAATCCATCATCGTCGAAGAGGAAGGTCATTTAGAGGAAATGATTTCTCAGCTAAAGTCTACCTGGCCAGACTGGGAGAAACACGCGGCAGTAGCCGTGCAGATTGAGTCTGAGTTATTTCAGGATTGGGTGAATTCGCTTTTAGAAGATGCGGCGTAAGGCCGGTTAAGGGCCTCTTGCTGTATTTTAAATAGTTCCGCGATACCGCGAATGGTCTTTTTTGACATCCCTTTTTTATATTTTAAAATATCAGAAATCAAGCCTTCGCTAACGTGTAGTTTACGGGCTAAATCCGCTGCTTTCATTTTATGTTCTGCCATTAAAGATTTTAATAGCTGAACTGGATCGAGGTTTCGAAAGTGACTATTTTGTTTATCGTAGGTCTCAATAAGTAAAGTCAAGAGATTTATTTCATCTTGAATTTCTGGCGTGATAGGGGAACTAAAGACGAGTTTTTCGAGCACATCGCAGTAGTTTTCATATAAGGTATCGGAGTCAATAACGCGGTATTTCATGGCATTAGTAGCTACTAATTGTGTATTGCAATCCTTTCGCGCAGAGCTTCGAGTAGTCTGCATGACTTCCTATCCAGCAGATGAATAGGTGGACTTGACTTAGGCCAAATCCGTATTTACCAATCAGTCGAAATTGATTTCCTTTGATATTGAAAATCGCGCGGCTCGATCCATTGCCCAATAGGTCGCAGGAGGGAAAGGTAAATAAAATATCGTCTGGTTTCTCCCAATCCGCGTTCCTGATTTTATCTACCCAATCTTCCAAGGGGAAATAGCAGTTCGTGTGATTAATCGAAAAAAGATAGATCGTCTTTTCTTTAATTAAATGGACTTTCATGTGGTTAGGTGTATTCGTAAAAAACAAACCTAGCACTAATCCTTCACAAACCTACCACTAAAACTTCACAAAACGTGAACTTCTCCCGTTTTTATCAACAAACTTTTAATTTCGCCGTTCACCTTCACGCGTGCCGTGCTTCCTTTTAGCCCTTTCAGGTGCAAAGACGTTACTTTTCCGTCTTTCCAACTCATTGATACTTCGAATCCACCGCGGGTTTTTAAGCCAGAAACGGAGCCTTGAGAAGCCCATGCTGTGGGTAATGCAGGTAAGGTTTCGATTAATTCTGGGGAAGATTGAATGAGCATTTCAGCCACAGCCGCAGATCCACCAAAGTTTCCATCGATTTGGAAGGGAGGGTGTGCGTCGAATAAGTTCGGGTAGGTTCCTCCGCCACGGGCGTAATTTATTTTTACGCCGTCGGGTTCCACGTATTTTAAGAGTTCGCGGTACATTTTGTAGGCATGATCTCCATCCCGTAAGCGCGCCCAGAGGTTGATGCGCCAGCCTTTGGACCAACCTGTTGTTTCATCCCCCTTGATTTCTAAGGTCTTTTTCGAGGCTGCGGCGATGGCGGGTGTTTCCGCTACTGTCACGTGTGTTCCTGGGTAGAGACCGTACAAATGTGATTGATGTCTATGTTTAGGATCGGTGTCCTCCCAGTCGAAATACCATTCCTGAAGTTGGCCTTTTGCGCCTATTTGGTAGGGTAGCATTTTGGCCAAAGCCTTTTCTAAACAGGCCTGGAAGGCCGGGTCTTTTTTAAGTATTTTTTCGGCTGCGATTAAGTCCAAAAATAACTCGCGAATCATCGCTAAATCCGCCGTCGCTCCATAGGCTGTATCTCCACGGTAGCCTGATGGGGTAATAAATCTATTTTCTGGAGAGGTAGAAGGAGACGTGATCAAGCGACCATTTTTATCTTCAATTAACCAATACAGACAGAATTCTGCGGCCCCACGCATTAATGGATAGGCTTTGGACTCTAAAAATTTCTTGTCTTGAGAAAACAAATAATGCTCCCATAAATGAGTCGATGCCCACGTCGCCCCCATAGGCCAGTTTGCCCAGCTCGGATCGCCGTTTCCGAAGTCCCCCACTGGATTAGACATCGCCCAAATATCCGAATTATGGTGAACCACCCAGCCAGGTGCATTATAAAAGGTCTTTGCCGTAATACGCCCCGTCTTTTCTAGGTTTTCTAGGAAGCTTAAAAATGGCGCATGCATTTCTCCTAAATTCGTGTTCTCCGCTAGCCAGTAATTTTCCTCCGCGTTAATATTCATCGTGTAATTACTCGACCAAGGTGGTTGAATATGTGGATTCCATAAGCCTTGCAGGTTCGCTGGAACACCAGGCGTACGCGAGCTGGAGATCAATAAATAGCGCCCAAACTGAAAATACAGCGTTTCAAGGTAGCTATCTTTCTCTCCTTTCGCATAACGTCTTAAACGCTCATCCGTAGGAATCTCAGGCGCATTATCTGCCGGCAAACTCAAGTTTACGCGCTTGAAATAAGGCTGGTAATCCGCTAAGTGACGCGCTAACAGTTGCTCGGCCCCTTTAAAGCTTGCTGCCTGCAACGTTTTCTCAGAAATCTCCTGCTCATTTAAACCCTCTTTTGACGGGCTCTTGTCGAATCCGTTAAAACTGGTCGCCATCGTTACTAAAATCGTCGCATCCGTTCCACCCACCATTTGTAGCGTCGAATCCGTTTTCACCACTTTCCCGTCTGCAGATTGAATCAAAATGTCAGAGGCAAATCGTGTCCCTTTCGAAGGATCAAAAATTATAGGATTCCCTTTTTTGCGCACATAGTTAGGTTCTGCGCGTACAGGTGCTGTTCCTTTTGCGTGCAGGTGGTTAGTGGTCGAAGAGGTCGAAAATTTTAATAAAGAATGGAATCTCACGGTAAAATTCAGTCCTTTTTTCTCCTTACTGGTTAAGTGGATGACGAATACTTTGTCTGGATGTGAAAAGAAATATTCTTTGCGGATTTCATTTGTTCCGACATGATAGTGTACGGTTGAAACGGCTTTGTCTAAACTCAATTCACGGCGGTATTCCGTTGGATTCGCTTGGTTGAAATCCACATATAAAGTGCCGAGCGGAGCATAGGATTCAGAGAATTTGCCTTGTATTTTTCGGACTAAAGAATCTGCTGCCCGGTAGTTTTCTTGCTGTAATGCTGCTCTCACCGCTGGCAAATTTTTATACGCCTCTTTGTTCATATAGGGATCCACCGGCTCCCCAGACCACAAAGTCAGGTCATTTAAAAAGATCTTATCACTGACCGTTCCACCAAAAACTGTCGCCCCTTGTTTTCCATTTCCTAGTACGAGAGCCTCCTCGAAATAGGTAGCCGGCTTATCGTACCAAAGACGCATGGGTTTTTGCTGGCCTAGAGCACTGAATGCGAAGAGAGTTAAAAATAGTAAACGCATCATATTATTTTTTAATAGCCAATCGGCCGGTGTAGTCAATTCGTTGTAAGAGAATGGATTGTTTTTGTTCTGTGAAATATTCGTCCACCGCTTTTCTGCATCCCTCCCAGTGTCCATAATCGTCGATGATTAATACACCGCTTGAGCTTAATGCGGGGTATAAATGGATTAATTCGTGTTTCGTAGACGTGTACCAGTCCGTGTCTAAGCGCAATAAAGCAATGGCGCCCGCGGGTACCGTGACGGGGATGGTGTCCTCTACTTTTCCCTCTACATAGTGAATGTTTTCAGCTGGGAAGGAGCTATTTGACATGGTTAATTTAACGTCATCTAAGTTTGCCAAACACCACACCGAAGTCTCCTTCTTATCTTGTGTTTGCTCGAGCATTTGGTCCGCTTTTTGGCCCCTAAAATCGACATCTTCCGCAGTAGGCTTGGACATTCCCTCAAAGGTATCGTATAAATAGAGGTGGCGATCGCTAACTCCACGATGGGCTAAAACTTGTGCGACCATCAGCGATGAACCTCCCCGCCAAACGCCACATTCCACGAAATCCCCCGGAATTTTTTGGTCAATCACATAATTCGTCGCCTGATATAGCGCGAACATACGTTCTACCGATGTCATCGTATAGGGTTGACATGCTTGGTAAAACTCCCAAAAAACCTTGTCTTGAATATCCGCGTAAGGACCGGCTGCCTTGCGATCGAATTTAGTGACTTTGTAACCTAAATATTCAATGAGGTTTAATAGTAATTTGCGCATATAGGATTCTTATGACCACAAATTACTAAAAAACCTCAAAAAAAGGGACCCTATTTTACCGTAAACTGAAATATTTCAGACGACGATGAATTGCCTTTCGCATCCTTCGTTACTACTCTCCAAAAATATTTAGTGCCAGCTACCACAGTAACATCCGCAATGGAGCTCGTAGTGGCCGGTAATTTAGTTTGTATAACAGGAGGATTCGCATCTGTTCCAAAGTACACGTCATAGGTAGATATATCATTATCTACATCTGCCCCTTTCCACCTTAGAGTCACCTTATTCCCCGTTATCTGCTGACCTATCGTAGGGCTAAGCGCTTCAGCAGGGAAGGGTGTGTAGAAAATTTGTACTGGGCCGGTGGTATAAAACTTCCAAATATCACTATTTGTCGTTTTCGTAGTCTTTGTGGTCTTCGAAGTGACAAACCAGGAGAATGGCGTGTTACGTTTTACGGCCACCTCGATGGAATTCGTCGTAGCATTTTGCGTTAAACTGGTTCCAGTAAGCAAGTTTTTGATCGTGATATCATAGCTCTCTGCATCAGTAGCCGCTGTCCAAGTGAACTTAATACGCGTTATCGAATCAGACAATACGGTTCCCGCTGCGCAGATCTCGTTTGAAGTAGGAGCAAGTAAGGTAGCTGCCGCTGGAGCTGGAATCAATAATTCCGGTGGTATCACACAGGAAAAAACCGCGCCCGCAACTAAAAGGATGGATATATACTTTCTCATTGTTTGATAATTTTATAATTGATATCCCCTAACTGTAGGAAATAAACTCCATTTTGTAACTGACCTAATTCTAAGGTTATAGTCTCGGCATTTGGTTCAAATGTACCTGAGAATACGCTTGTTCCAGCCGCATTTAAAATCGTAACGGATCCATTATGGGAGAATGATTTACCTATTTGGATAGTTAATTTATCCTTGAATGGATTAGGATAGCCCATTATCGCATCGCCGATATAAATCTCTTTATTGTAAACCCCTTGACACGCTTTGTCTGTTTGAACCATGATTTTATTTAAACCTTCTTTCAATGGGAGGTTAATCTTGTTCGCACTTGTTTCTAACGCATCCCCATTCAATATTACCTTGTAGCTTGTGCCACCAGATAATGACAAGGCTACTAATTTATCCACTGGAGCCACAGTTGCAAATACCGTTAGGTCACTAGGTTCTGTCACCACCACATCATAACATTGTGAATAAGTAGGCTGGCCAGCGATCGTTACGCAAAGGGCATAATTACCGGCTGAAAGACCCGTCATGTCTAATTTAGAAGTGAAGTTTAATGTACGTATCACCTTATCCGCTTGTTTTAATATAGCGGTATAGCTAAACGGTAAGGTCGCAGACAAGGAGATTTTACCATCGTTACTTGTCTGGCACGTTTCGCCTGTGCTCGTTATTCTAAAGTTCGTCGCTGGCAATGAGAAGATCGTTTGAACCTCTACTGGGCTTGAATTTGTGAAGCAGCCAGATGAATTGGTCACTCGTACAGAATAGCTTCCGGATTTAGAAACAACGATTCCTTGAGTTGTAGCTCCTGTAGACCAAGCATAGCTTGAACCTGGGCTTGCTGTCAATAAGACGTTACCTCCATTCACAAAGGTAGTAGGGCCATTTGCAGTGATTACTGCCGCTGGCTTCGCTAACACCGTAATTAATTGAGCGTCTGAGGTAGCTCTGCAACCTGCTGCACTTGAAAGTGTGACTGCATAACGACCGCTTTCAGATACCGTGATCGATTGAGTCGTCGCCCCATTCGTCCAAAGGTAAGCGCTTGCCGGACTGGCAGTAATCGTTCTTGTCTCTCCTTGGCAGAACGAAGAAGTACCCACCATACTGATGGTCGCCTTCGAGTAAATCGTAGGAGTAACACTTAATCGAGTAGGACTTTCACAACCATTTGTGCTTTGAGAAGCAAAATAAGTCGTTCCTTGCACCACTGGCGTAGATGAAACAAGGAAGTTTCCACCTGTAGCGGCGCTATACCATTTAATATCGGTTCCTTGAACGTTTATATTAGCTAAGGTAGCACCTAAACAAACTTCCGGAGTATTTAGACCCGTAGGCGCATTTACTTGGTTAACCGCAATAGTCACCTCTTTCTTAAATACTTTTCCACCTACCGTCACCTCCACTTTGTAGGTAGTGGTTCCATTAGGGGTTGCGCTGATCGTTGGCGTTGTTTCACCTGTTGACCAATTTAAATTAGTAGCTGATACATAGAGCTGTTGAATCTCTGCATCCGTCAGACTACGGTTATACATGGCAATATCATCTAATTTACCTTTGAAGTATTTGTCCAAATAACCAGTCCAAACTCCACGAACTCCGAAATAAGATCTCGCATCATGGAATCCTACATTCGAACCTCTGATGTTCTTCGTTTCGATTAGTTTTCCATCTATGTATATCGACGAACTAGTCGGAGTCATTTTCCAAACGACATGGGACCATCTTCCGGTGATTTTTTCATTCGAAATATTAAAGTTCTCCCACAGGGTCGTTCCAGATTTATCCGCCCGAACATTCACATTATTCGCGTTTAGACTTAAATTAAAGTCATTGCCTCCTATGTCATTGCTTCCATCTCCTAAAACGGTTCCTTCGGCAAGGGTGTTTTGAGACTGAGTCCAGAAGGAAATCGTAAAGTCATTCGCGATAGGGAAGGCTCCTGGTACGGAAATAAATGCATTTATACCATTGAAGTCATACGCCCTATTAGCCACTCCAAATCTATCTGTCGTCAATACGGCGCCGCTGATGGTACCGTTTTTGCCACCGTTCGATTCGTCATTCGCGTTACCATTAAATGGCCAATAAGCTACAAGGCTACCGTTTAAGGCTGGAGGGTTAACCCCATTTTGAATGATCGAAACGCCACCTATGGTCGCACTTGATGTCAAGGTAACTGGCGTGCCTCTACACACACTAGTTGCACTTGCCGCAATTTGGAGGTCTACGATGGTTACCATCGAACCTGATCGAATCAAACTCTCTGCTCCATTAATAGTCTGAGTTGCAAAATAGGTTACCCCATTATTCAAGACCGTCGTCGATGCTAAAGGTGTTCCACTTGATGGCGTCGCATACCACTTAATGGCTGTACCCGTAGCTACTAAATCTGCAACCGTTGAGCCGCTGATGAAAGTTTGATTTTCAACTTGTGGCGCTGGTGTATTATTAATAAATGGAGGTAATACTTCCAGGAACCAAGAATTACAACTTGCAGTTCCCGCCGAATTAGTTGCAGTAATCGTATACGATGTTCTTGCACTAACGGTTGTTGGGGTACCATTAATTTCTCCAGTGCTAGCATTTAAAGTTAATCCAGCAGGTAAAGCAGGACTTATGGTATAAGTAATATTTGAGCCAGAAGCCGCAAAATTCACCGTTTGAATTGGAGTTCCTGTTACATAGGTGAGTGCCATTGGGCAAATTAAAAGAGGAGCGTCTCCTACTACCGTGATAACCATATTTGCACTAGCAGATCCAGATGAATTAGTCGCAGTTATAATGTAACTCGTTGCGGCCATTAAGCTAGTTGGCGTTCCGGAAATAATACCAGTAACGGTATTTAAACTTAAACCTGCTGGCAATACTCCCGCCGAAATACTGAATGTGACTGCTTCGCCTTCAAAGGTCGGTACAATAGGTGTTATCGCTGTATTTACTTTCAGGATAACTGGACTTGGGTATCGTAAGTTAGCAGGAGGTCTGATAATGACAGACATATTTATGGTCACAGAACTACTTCCAGCAGAATTAGATCCCGTAATCGTGTACGATCTCAAGCTGCTAATTGCAGAAGGTCTTCCTGAAATGACTCCCGTCGAAGGATTCAATACAAGCCCAGCAGGCAATGGTGAAGACACGGAGTAGTTCGTGATTTTTCCTCCACTATTACTTGGGAAAAGGGATGTTATTTCTTGTCCTTGTATAAATACGTAGCTGTAATTAGGATAACGAAGTGCGGTAGGAGGTAGGTTGCAAATATTTACCACTACATTCACTGGTGCTGAGGTCGTTGTACAACCTGCCGCATTCGTTACTGCTACTGAATAATTTCCAGAGCCATTTACCGTAATACTACGGGTAGTGGCTCCATTCGACCAACGGTAAGAAGTACCTGCGCTTGCTGTCAATACAACGCTCTCGCCAGAGCAGAAGGTTACAGGTCCGGAGGTAGTAATCACTACTGGCTCCGGTAAGTTCACGCGAACTGCTAGACGAGTAGGGCTTTCGCATCCATTCACCGTTTGAGAAGCGAAATAGGTAACGCCTGATGTTAAGAAAGAAGTAGCATCATATAGATTTCCACCTGTCGCGGCTGTATACCATTTCAAATTAGTTCCTGTCGCTGCGATCGAAGAGATCTTGCTGTCTGTACATAAATTTTGAACAGCTGCGCCAGCAGGAGCCGAAACGTTATTTACCGTGATGGTCACCGATTTTCTAAATGTGCTGCCATTTGACGTGATATCTACGAAATACGTTGTCGTCTGGGTAGGTCGAGGGTTAATGGTTTCAGTGGTTTCACCAGTAGACCAACGATACGAGGTAGCCGTTGCATCGCCCGCAAAACGACGAACTGGGCGAACATACAGCTCATAGACTTTGGCATACTGGAAGAAGTTACCATTCGTACACTCCAGGCAGAAGTGACTTCCACTTTCAGCAGTTAACTGAGAACTCGTCCAGTAAAGAGTACCTCGAGAAGGAATAGCTCCCACATTGAAATTCCCTATGTTTCTCAAAATTAGGTTAGTGTAAATTCTGCCAAATTCTCCTTGCGATGGCAAGAACCAATCATCGTATCCATTCACTGAGTAGTCTAAACTGCGTCTAGCGGCCGTGGTGGTGGATGAGATCGCACCAGCAATCGCTTGCGTATTTGATAAACCGCTTCCGATACTTAGGCTAGTTGCTCCTGGAATCGAAACATTTGTTAAACCTGATCCCTGTGCATGCCCCCAACTGCTAAGCGGAAGATTTACGGGAGCCGCCTCTAAGTAGCGCCATCCATTTAAGGTGCTACCTTGATCATGGAAGATAAAACCACCAGCAGGGCCTCTTGAGCCTACCGTATAATTCCCCGTCGTACTAACACCTGTTACCGATAATTGTATGGTCTCTCCTCCGCACAATACCGTTTTAGAGCTACTAATATCAGGGTTTATTATGCTAACGGTTACAGCTAATCGTGCAGGGCTTTCGATCGAATTAATCGTTTGGGTAGCATAATAAGTAACTCCATTCACTAGTACAGTAGTAGGACTAAGTGTTGATCCTCCGGCGGCATTTGAATACCATTTTAGATTAGTGCCTATTGCCACTAAATTAGAAATGGTCGCAGTAGGTAAGAAAGATTGCGTTGCTCTACCCGTAGGAGTAGGGACTACTGCTACCGTTGAAGTATTCCAAAGGAAAGTTCCCTGCGTCGCCAGTGTTATATTTTCAAAATTGGCGTTTGCACCATGCGTACCTGCAAGCAAGAACCCATTACCAACCGCATTGATGCTGTTCACTTGATCATCCTCCGGACCACCACCCGTGATGGTGCTGATTAAAGTAGCTGTGGAATCATATACGACTACAAGCGCATCATTTTGTGCACCATTTGAAGCATTGAAGAAACCACCTACACCCATGCTGCTGCCTTGTTTAGCGATGCTGGTGAAGACTGTTTGGCCAGTCGATTGATTTAATCCGCGAACTAATAACGGAACACCTGCCGAAGAATATTTCGCGATGAAGGCTCTGTTCTCTGTTGAAGCAGGTTGTGTTAAATTGGTTGCATTCGTAGAGTAGAAGGTAGCTATACCACCACTGTAATTTCCGACAATCCATGGATTGTTTTGATTATCTATCGTTAGGTCATAACCGGAAGTGGTTGTCGCAACACCGTTTCCGTTATTACCATAACTTACGCCCCATTGCCAGATTCCATTTGTATTCAATTTAACTAGATAAGCTAATCCTATACCTGGATTTGCTAAAGTTCTCGTGGTATTGCCCGCATCTTTAAATTCTGCAGCTGTTCCTGAGCTCCAAGAGCGGAATTCACCTACAAAATAGATATTGTTTTGCGCATCTATCTCTATGTTGCGAATGCTTGCATCGCGGTTATGCAATGTTGTATGCCAAACTACCTCACCTGCAGGGGTAAATTTCGCTAACAATCCTGTTGCATAATTTGACCCATAGGAAGTAATACCAGTCGTGCCTATTGGGCTATTAATGGTAGCGGCAAACGAAGATGGACAACAGCCATTAAAGCCTCCAGATACAATTGGAAAACCTAAACGATCCAGCACCACCGAATTAAATGCTTCATTCGAAGTACCTCGCAACGAAGCACCCCAAAGAACACGACCTGCTGCATTTAACTTCACTAAATATCCATCCTGGTGGTTCGAATTAGTCGTAGCGGTCCGGATAGAAGTAAAGCTAGAATTATCTGTCCCCCTGAAGGTAAAGTCTCTATTGAATCCACCCACCATATAGATATGTCCTATCGAGTCTACCGCAATCGCACGACTCCCCCCACCTACATAATCATATTCGCCCACGGAACCTGCTTGAGTAGCCCACTGCACCTCACCGCATGCATTTAACTTCGTTAAGAAGATATCATTTGCCCCTGCCGAGGTAAGGGTGGTATTACCGATGGTTAAAGTGCCAGTGAATGCACCACCTAAGTAAATATTACCGTTCTTGTCGGTAGTAGATGAATTAATGTTGTAATTAAGATTTCCAAAGTTCTTCACCTTAGGATTGAAGCAATTCGCCTCCAGCACCGTTACGGTCACAGCAAAACGTGATTGACTTTCGAACCCAGCTACCGTTTGCGAAGCATAATACGTGGTGCCTGTTGTTAACGTCGCAGTGCCTGATAGAGCGGTTCCTCCACTTGCAGCGGCATACCATTTCACAGCAGATCCAGTGATAGCGATATCAGAAATTTTAGCTCCAGTTAAGAAACTCTGATTTGCGTTTCCACTCGGTGCAGCGACATTATTGATGGTGATAGTAATTGACTTTCTACAAACCACTCCATTTTGCCTGATATTTACCCAATAAGTAGTTGTTTGCGTAGGGCTTGGATTAATGCTTGCTGTCGTTTCACCTGTAGACCATTCATACGTAGGCAAGTCCTCAATCTCCATTAATACACTACCATTGTAGTTTTCATTGATGTCATTCCAATAGTCAGCTAAGTTTCCGAAGTCCATGTGTGCGTGATCTTCATCTCCTAAATTATTAGGTTCATCAGCGCCCCATCCCATGGAGCGAATTCCCCATCTTTTAAATGAATAAGGGCTGCCATCTAACCATTTCCAGCCTCCACCCGGCTCTGAATAGGTAGGGTCATTTCGGTCTTGGTATAATCCTAACCAAACATCTCCGTTTGAGAGTGCATCGCCAATCGGTTTAGAAACAGAATCGTTTTCCGCTTGGTTATTTACGCAATATAGATATCCTCCGAAACTCTCCGTAAGCGTTTTTGCTGCCCGGAAGTTCATGCGGTTTGGATATAAATAGTAATTATGCCCTCTAAACTTCGCTCTTAACACCCAGCCAGCCTGTGTGATTCGAGCTATTTTTTCGCTTGTCATCGCCGAATTTCCAGAAGCAGTTAATACAACCGATGTTCCAGAACTAACAACGGTAGCGGAGGCCTGAATCGTTCCTATGACATGGTTTACCGTTACGGCAAGGCGACTGGTGCTTTCAAAATTATTGACCGTTTGGGAAGCATAATAAGTTGTCCCATTTATGGTATTTGTTGAGTCATTTAAGGCCGTTCCTCCAGTTGCTGTCGCATACCATTTAATGGCGCTTCCCGTAACTACTAGATTGCCTAGTTTGCCGTCTGAGCAAATGGTTTGAGCAGCCATTCCCGTAGGTGCTTGAGGCGTGTTCTCTACCCGTAGTGTATACGATTTTCTACAAGTAACGCCATTTGTGGTAACATCTACCCAATAGGTAGTTGTTTGGGTAGGGCTAACCGTTAAGGTTGATGTGGAATCTCCTGTAGACCATTTGTATTTAGTGGTCGTAGTTTCATTTCCAAAGCGTCTCATCAAGCGCAATAAACCTGCACCTTGATATCCAGCTCTGTATTCTGGGTAGCTAGATCCATTGCTGAAGTTTTGAACCCAAGCGCCGCCATTGATTCCTGAGGAACCATATTCGCCAGGTGTCGAAGACCAGTAGGCCTGGTTTTGTAGATTACCAAGGTTATTCAACTTTAGGTTTTGGTACATCAAGTTTACTTCTCCTTTGGAAGGAATAAACCAGTCCTTATTTCCGCTCAGGGTAAAGTTTCTAGCTGTAGAAATAAAATCACCGTTACATCCCGCGGCAATCCACCTAAGTGTATTCTCTAATCCGAAACCTATTGCTGCAGATGTACCGGTAATAGGGGTTGTGTAGCACCCCATCCCATTATCTGCCCCGTTCTCATAAGGTGAGGCCTCTAAATAACGCCATCCGTTTAAGACAGTTCCTTGATCGTATACAATGACACCCCCTGATGGACCTACCGAACCTACTGTGTAGGTAGTTGGGTTAACTAAGGTATTCGCAACGCTAAGTGTAGCAGATCTACCGCTAACAATCACTGAGTCAGTTGAATTCAATTCAGGATTACTGATGTAGGCGATGACGCTTGCACGGTTAGTGCTTTCTAAGCTGTCAAGTGTTTGGGAAGCAAAATAGCTTGTGCCATGTACGAGTGGGGTAGTGCCTGCTAAAGCAGCGCCTCCAGTAGCTGCGGCATACCACTTAATTTGATTTCCTGAGGCCACCAGGTTAGATACGGTAGATCCCTGACAGAAGGTCTGTGCACCGGCTACTTTAGGAGCAGATAGGTTTGCATTGATGACCTTATTTTTCTGAGGGGAGGTATAGAATCCTTCATTATTGCCTAGTTGCCCGTTGGAGTTATTTCCAGCTGCCCAGAGGCTACCGTTTGTTTTTAGAGCGAATGTATTAGAGCCTCCCACTGAAACAAACTTCCAATCGGTGTCTGTTCCCACTTTAGTAGGGACATTCAGGTTTGTAACAGAATTTTGGCCTAATTGACCACTAAAATTGTTACCCCAAGTCCATAAAGTACCATCATTTTTAATGGCAGCAGAATGCCCACCACGAGCTGAGATCATATTCCAGTCCGTATCGTTAGAGATTTTCACCGGATAAAAGACAGTGGTATTATTTCCAGTACCTAATTGTCCAACAGAGTTATTTCCCCAGGCCCAAAGGCTCCCGTCCAATTTTAGTGCTAATGCATGACTGCTTCCGGCTACAACAAATTTCCAATCATTCGAATTTCCAATTCTGACCGGATTTTCTTTGGTGATATTCGTACTATCTCCTAATTGGCCGCTGAAATTATATCCCCAGGCCCACAGACTTCCATCTGTTTTGATACCATAGTTAGTATTACTACCTGCGAATATTTGCTTCCAATTAGTGTCAGTACCTATCCTCAATGGGGTAGTTGAATTTACTTGGGTAAATGTTTGAGATGTTCCATTCTGAACTAATTTTATGGTGTAATTCCCCCATCCCCATAGACTGCCGTCATTTTTAATCGCATAAGTAGAGGATGATCCTGTGGATAGTGATTTCCAATCCGTGCTAGTGCCAACCATGGTGGGAACGGGAATGGTCTGGCCAGTTGTCCCATTTCCAAATTGCCCTGCAAAATTGGCTCCCCATCCCCAAAGGCTTCCGTCTGTTTTTAGGGCAAAGGTATGATTTGAAGCTGCGGCACTAAAGGTTTGAATGTTTGCTATAGAGGTAATTCGAACGGGGAAGTTTTTATTAACCAAACTTCCATCTCCCATTTGACCTGAATTATTTAAGCCCCAAGACCAAACCGAATTATCCGTTTTGATGGCTAGAGGTGTAGCTCCATCTGCACCAATGCTTTTCCAATTTAGGTCAGTACCTACTTGAATAAAGCTATTTTTTTGTTCTGCTTTCCCAGTACCTAATTGACCAAAACCATTATTTCCCCAGGAATAAATCGTTCCATCTCGGTTAATGGCTACCGCAAAATTTCCAAATACAGAAACGCGTTCCCAATCAGATTTAGTTCCCATTTTAGCTGGGTAATTTCTTTTTTCAACTAATGTCCCATCGCCTAATAAACCAGAATTATTCGTTCCAAAAACCCAAATAGTCCCATCGGATTTTAAGGCCATCGAAATCCCTGTTCCTGCCACAATTTGTTTCCAGTCTGAGCTATCACCTACGCGGCCTGGCGTATTACGGTCATTGTAGGTATAGTTCCCTAATTGCCCTAATAGGTTGTAACCCCAAGCCCACATACTACCATCTTTTTTAATAGCTATGGTGTGATTCCCTCCAGCATCTACCTGCGACCAATTGGTTTCAGTGCCCACCTTAGTAGGCACATTTCTGTTAGTATTTGTTGCGTCTCCTAATTGTCCTTGGAGATTGAATCCCCAGGTCCACAAAGTACCATCCGTTTTAATAGCAGCAGAGTGAGTGCCACCTGCTGAGACATTTGCCCAATCTTTAGCTGTACCTATTTGTACAGGATTGTATTTATGTACAAATGACTCATCGCCTAGTTGACCATTCCAATTACTTCCCCAAGCCCACAAGCTGCCATCTGTTTTGATGGCTAGCACATGTTGAGGGCCCACTGATATTTTGGACCAGTTACGATCAGTACCTACTTGAATGGGACTTCGTTGAAATGAGGTAGAACCAATACCTAAACTACCGTTGATATTTGACCCCCAAGCCCATAAACTTCCGTCTATTTTAATTCCTAGGGATGAATTACCTTTTGAAGAAATAGATTTCCAATCTTTACTGGTACCGACCTGGGTCGCAACTATTTTATTCGTAGTCGTTCCATCACCTAATTGACCTGAATTATTTGATCCCCAACCCCATAAAGAGCCATCTTTTTGTAATAATAAGGTATGTTGAAATCCAGTAGCAATTTGAATACCCGGGATAGTTCTATCCGCAGGTACATCGAATGGAACTCCTAAATCAGACTCAAATGCGCCTAAATCAGGGTTAGAGCCTGCTGGCATAGGACGTGATTTTCCATTAATATCAACCGTATTTGTAAAGGTAGAGCTACCAGCCCCAATAGCCGGGCTGTTGCTGAATAATTGGTAATTGCCTGATCCCACAAATTTAGGATCGACATTTTGCACGGTTGTTAAATCTACATTAGCCTTAGCTCTAGCTGTTAACGGAATTGCCTCTAAACCTCTTTCTAGTAGGGTATTTTTAACAATAAGTGAATCGTATTGTTGGCCAAAACCTAAAACCGGATCTGTATTATTGTAAATGATCGAATTCAGGAAGGAAGTCGTGTTTCCTTCTGAAGTGGTCATGATTTTCGCATTGTTCGCGATTGTGGTATTCAAAATTTGAACTCTAAATCTCCAAGCATTTAAATCACTCCTAAAGGCAAAAACTTTGGCATTATTATAAAATACCGAGTTTGTTATCGTGGTATTATTTGCATTAGAAATCTCAATCGCTGAGCGTGTATTGCCGTAAAAAAAAGATTTACTGATTTGAGGGCTTACCCAATAGCCAGAATATCCAACAGTGTTATTATATATTTTACAATCAACTACATTCGCATTACCGTAAATACCGATGAAATTATTATAGATTTTACAGTTTTTAATGGTCGGTCTAATTGTTTGATCTCCTGAGAAAATGGCAGTGCCTTCTGTGTGAAAGCCATAGGGCGAAACCCATCTAATTTGGTAAGCAGGAGCGGCTGTATTTGTCACTGAAAATCCTTCAAACCAGGCTGCTGCAGCCCGAATAATGAGTCCCATTCCCGCCGCATTTCCATCGATTATGGTAAGATCAGGTCCTGCTGTCGACATTAAACGAATAGCTTTAGCGCCCATATCAAGATTTTCCACATAGGTCCCAGGCCTTACTAAAATAGTATCCCCATTGATCGCATAGTTTATGGCAGACTGTATGCGGCGAAAGGGTGCAGAAATTAATCCTTCGGAACCGGTGTCATTTCCAGTGACGTCTACATAGATTTTAGTATTGTGGACAAAAAAACGAGAGGTTTTTTTTGCTTCAGCAGAAAACTGTAAGAATAAAATACAGGCGATAAGCGATAAGATGCTTTTCAGAACACGTAAATTTCGTACCATAGGTCAGAAGGGAGTTATTCAATTTGAAATATATTACAAAAAATTCTAAAGAAAAACACCTAATTATTTTGCGGTATTATTTTGTAAAGATCAGATTATTAACATTTTAACCTTTAGATAAATTATCAGTTGAGTTTTGGCCAAAAAAAATTATTTTTAACAAAAAAATAAAACTCATGAAACTAATATCCAAAATCTCATTCCTTACTCTATCGGTTGTTTTGTTAAATAGCTGTGGAACTAAGCTTCCAGCAGGTCAAAAAGAAGTAGAACTTCCTTGCTTTGAGGATAAATACACTTCATCCAAGAAAAATTATATGGCTTCTGGTAAGGGCGTAAGCTTAGACCAGGTTACCTCTAGAAAGAAGGCATTAATCAATGCAAAGACGGAGATTGCTTCATTAATCCGTTCGAACATTCGTTCGCTAACGGATGATTACTCTGTTTCCCGTGCGGTTAATAATAAAGAGGAATTTAAGTCACGTTTTGAATCGATTACATCAGAAACAGTAGATGAGATGTTATCTGACATTAAAGTGGCTTGCCAAACTTTGGCATTTGACAAGAAAACGGGTCAATACAATACGTATTTAGCGCTTTCTATCAATAAGGATGCTGCGGCAACTCAAATCATGAACAAATTGTCCGCTTCTGAGAAAAAGAATTTGGATTTAGATTACGATAAATTCAGAGCATTATTGGATAAGGATGTTCCTGCAAAAAACTAGTCTTCCTTTATTTATATCCATGATTTTAGCGTCGTTTAATTTAGTCTCTCAAAAAGAGGTTAGGTTAAACGACCTATCCGCTTGTGCCGTTTTGCATTCAAACGAAACGGTAGAAGAGGCACGTCAAGCAGCGATTTTTAATGTGAAGCTTGTGGCGCTGCAAGAAGCTGGGATCAGTGAGTTAATTACGTCGAATCAATTTTTTGATGTAAAGAAAGGTTCAACTACGGATAAGGATAATTATTACGAGACGACTTTTGCTGATTTGAAAGGTGAAATCTCAAAGTTTAATGTGATTTCGTTTGACCAATCGGTAGGTTCGACTGGAGAGGTTAATGTGTGCGTAAAAGCCAATGTATCGGTTGTAAAATTTGATGCAGAGCCTAAGGATCGAATTAATTTACTAGTAGAAGGAGTTGATTCTCGTTATAAGAATGGAGATCCAATTTCGATGAAAATTAACTCTCCTAAAACAGCGTATTTTTGGGTATTTTTAATTGATGGAGAAGGAAATTATTCACTGCTTTATCCACAGAGTTCACAGCAAAGCAATTTATTAAGTGTAAATCAACCCATTACTTTGCCAGACAAATCAGTCTATTGGCATGTAAATACCAAATTAAAGCAGGGAGAAAAGAATGGATTGCTGCTTGTTTCTTACCCAGAGAATGTCGCTATCAATGCAGCTCAAATAACCGATTTCAATTCCTGGGCGAACTGGTACAATCAATTAAATTACACGAGCAGGGCGAAGCAAATCAAGAATTTTTTAATCTTTAATCCATGAGATTTAACCACTTAGTGTTTTTTTTAATTTTTGTAACTGCCTCTGTTTTTGCGCAGGAAATAAAATTAGAATATTTTATCAATACGCCTATTTTAAATCAGTCAAATACAGGTTACCGGATCTTTTTTGGAACACAAAACGGAGCTTATTATTATAAGCAGCCATTATTAAGGACTAACTCTTTGCCCGTAATTAAGGTGTCTCCTTTAGCAGGGGAGACGTTTATGGTAATGGATAATCGTCTAGGTATTTATGACAACTGGAATTTTAACATGGCCTTTGAAAGTCGCAATAATATCAAGGACCTTCAGGTTAAAAAAATTCTAGCGAATGAATTTGGTGACAAGTATTTTTTGATTGCTGCTAATGGGTCATTATATGAAACAGAAATCGCAAGGGAGAATATTAAACTTCGGAAAAAAGACCTCCCTCATTTTGTTTCAGAAGGAGATTGGAATAACAATTTCAAGAAACTGCTTTTAGCAGATGATTATTATGTCTATTACTATACCCCTGAGTCTGGCGATGTATCAAATCGCTTGAAATTACCTTCAGGGGTCACTTCATTAAAAGTGAATGCGAAGGAGTTTGACGTATTGATGGGCTTGACCAATGGGCAACTATTTATTTATTCTCAAGATCTGTCTACTGCTAAGCAAAATTTGACCCTTTCTAAAGCCCCTTTAACTAGTATTGAAGTTGATCCTTTAGATCATTATGCCTATGTGGGGGATGGAGACGGATTCGTTTATACGGTTGATCTATTGAAAAATAAGGTAATTAATACTCAAGAACTACATAAGGGTGCTGTTACAGTGGGGATCATAGATGATTTAACGAATACAAAAAGGTATATCGTAACCTCTGGAAATGATAATCGTATCTTACTTTCTGATGTGTCGGATTTAGAGCCTAATTATAAGCGAATCGTTACAAAATTAGTAGAGAGTAGAAAAAATCAATTCATTAAACAGTTGCAAGGTGAGAAAGCGGTCGATTATGATAAGCGGGTAAATGACGCGAGTGTGAAAAGTTTTGTGGAGTCAACTACTACTTCCATCGTAGATAGTTTGGCACAAGTAAAGTCGTCAAAGAATTTAAAATATCTGATTGCGAATGATAGTTTATCGGTTATTTTACCGCCTTTTCCTTTGGTCAAATTTAAGTTATTAAAACCGGTGGCAAGCATTGATGAATTAAGTCTTCAACTAATGCATTTCTCGCTTGAAAAGGATAATACATTTGCTATTAGTGAATTAGAAATAAAGTCCAAAGAAGAGGTCATCAAGTTTAGCTCTGATTCACGTAAGATGGTCGCCTTAGAGCAAGAATATTCTTTAGAAGTCGCTAAAAAAATTGCTTCGAAAGAGCAGGATTTCAAGAATAGTTTAGCGGATTTAGTGGCTGCCTTGAGATCAAAAGGGAAATTGAATGATGTTGAGCTAACGGTGGAGGCACAATTAAAGGTGGAGAAAGATTCTTTAGGTCAAGATGAATTAAATCTACATGTGGTGTTTTTATCTCAAGGAATAAAGGCTAACATCGAAAAGGAGACAGCAGATTATAAGGCAGGGAAGTATGATATATTTGAGTCGGTGGCGGCTACGACTTTGGTCGACTTTTTTATCAAATCTACATCTGAAAAATTAGGCGAATATTTAGTGCCTAACACTAAAATTACCTTCAATTTAACCGGGTCTACCGACAAGTCTAAGATCAATAATGCCCTCCCATATGCAAATGAATATGGACCATTCAAGAACTTTCCGTATTATTTCCAAGGGCAATTATCCGGCTTAAATTTGAACAAGGAAGAGGGCATTACACAGAATAGTCAATTAGGATTTTTGCGAACGTATTCGGTTCGAAATTTCATGGAAACATCGTCCGATATTTTCGATGAAACACGCCGTAAATATGTGCACTTCTCGGAGGAGTCAGATCAATTCGGGCCAGAATACCGTCGGATTAAGATTGAGATGATCATTCACAGGATTATGGAAATGAATAAGATTCCGACAGACTTAAAGGCCCATGTTTCGGTGAAGGAGCGTGCTTTAAGTGAGATTGATGTGAATATTCCAACGGGTAAAAAGAATGAGGGGTATGCCCTCGTGATCGGAAATGAGGATTACTCCTCTTTCCAGCCTAATCTAAAAGCAGAAAATAACGTTCCTTATGCCGTTAGAGACGGTGAAACCTTCTCCAATTACCTGAGAGAATTGTATGGTTTTGAGAAGGAAAACGTTGTATTCTTGCGAAATGCCACATATGGGACGATGAATCAGGCCCTTTCTCGTCTGGAACGTTTGATGGAAATCGATGGAAAGGGGAAGGAGATTGTTATTTTCTATTCGGGACATGGAATGCCTGAAGAAAAAACGAAAGAGCCCTATTTGATTCCGATTGATATTAGCGGTAATAATGTGAATCAGGGGGTTTCTTTGAAGAACTTAATGAGCCGCTTATCGGCTAAACCGCACGGTAAAATTACCTTTATTATCGATGCCTGTTTCAGTGGATTAGGTAAGGTGGAACCGATTGCTTCTGTGAAAGGAATTACGGTAACTCCGGTTAATCCTGAATTAGGCCCTAACATGATTTTAATGACCTCAAGTTCTGGAAATGAGAGCTCTATTGTGGATGATCAAAACCAGCACGGCTTATTTACCTATCACTTGTTGAAGCGTCTGCAGGAGGCCAAAGGTGAAATATCCATCGATGCACTCTTTAACCTTGTGCGAAAGGATGTGGCTTTAACGGCGATTAAGAAATTAAATAAAATTCAAACACCTTCGATACTTGTTGGAAAAGATATCGAGCAGAAGGTGAAGACGATGTTGCTGATCGGGCAGTAGGCGTCCACTTCAGAAAGGGCATTTCAGGTATTGACAGGATGTGTCAATACCTGAAAATGCGTTCCAGGAAAGTGTGATTATATTACATTGATTTGGATTTTTATCAATTTATATTCATTATTGGTTTTGATTTTTATCATTTAGGTAGTAATATTGATTTGTATTTTTAACAAAACAATGAGCTACATACCTAGAATTATTGATCAAGAGCTTGAAAAATGGCGAAATCAGAGCGATAGAAAGCCTTTATTGTTGCGGGGAGCTAGGCAAGTAGGGAAGTCGTCGGCAGTGAGGCATATGGCAAAATCATTTGATCATTTCGTCGAAGTAAATTTTGATGAAAATCCAGCGTTTTCGAAGCTATTTGAAAAAACCATCTCTCCTTCTGAATTGTGTGAGCAGCTTGCTCTTTTACTAAATGTACCTATTGTGGAGGGGAAAACTTTATTGTTTTTTGATGAAATTCAATCTTGTATTCCAGCCATTTCTTCGCTCAGGTATTTCTATGAAAAATTACCCCAATTGCATGTTATTGCTGCTGGTTCCCTTTTAGAATTCGCATTGTCTGAGGTTCCTTCTTATGGAGTGGGGCGGGTTCGTTCAATTTTTATGTATCCATTATCTTTTCAAGAGTTTTTAGTGGCGAATGGAGAGGAAGGACTGATAAACTATGTAATAGGTTCCGGATTTTCTGCTGAACTACCTGATTTGATTCATGAAAAATTGAACCATTATTTGAAAAAATTTCTAATTATTGGTGGGATGCCCGAAGTAGTTAGTTCCTATATTCGAAATGTAGATATGCTGGAAGTGCAGCGTATTTTAGACGATTTAGTCCTATCAATTCAAGCGGATTTTACCAAATTCAGGGATCGGGTTCCCTCTATCCGTATTAGAGAGGTATTTAATTCGGTGGTTCAGCAGGTGGGGAATAAGTTTACTTACACTTTTGGAAATACAAATCTGTCAAACATTCAAGTCAAACAGGCCTTGGATTTGTTAACCCTTGCAGGCATTATATACCCGGTTACGCATTCTAGCTGTAATGGATTGCCACTAGGTGCGGAGATAAATATGAAAAAGCGGAAATTTCTATTATTTGACACGGGAATTTTTCAACGTATTTTAGGATTAAATATGTCCGAAATGCTCCTTGAGAGCGATTTTTCAGTTATTAACAAAGGGAATATAGCTGAAATGTACGTGGGACTTGAATGGATTAAAAATACTTCGTGTTACGAAAATTGGGACCTGCATTACTGGCAAAGAGAAAGTAAAAATGCGCAGTCTGAGGTGGATTACGTCGTACAGAAAAAAGGAGAAATACTTCCCATTGAAGTTAAATCTGGTACCAAAGGAGCGATGCAAAGTTTGTATCGTTTCTTAGAAGAAAAGAATGTAATGACCGGGATTCGAACATCCTTAGAGAATTTTGGACAAATACCTAACGTACACATAATTCCGCTTTATGCCATGGGGATGTATAAGTCGGGTAATTAATGAAAAACCGCCAAAAACAAAAGACCCTAACATCTCTGCTAGGGTCTTTATTCATTGAAGTGGTAGATCCCGGACTCGAACCGGGGACACACGGATTTTCAATCCGATGCTCTACCAACTGAGCTAATCCACCTCAATTGCCCGCGTTAATCGGGAGTGCAAAAATAACTATAATTTTATTTAATCCCAATCTTGGGCTAAAAAAAACGAAGAATTATCGCGAAAAAGGGAATTATTCGCCAAAAAGTCCGCTCGACAAATAGCGGTCCCCGCGGTCACAAATGATACAAACAATCACACCCTCTTCTAGCTCAGTCGCTAAGCGTAAACTAGCTAATACGCCCCCACCACTGCTCATTCCACCAAAGACACCTTCGACTTTTGCTAAGGCACGGGTCATCGCGGTGGCATCTGCTTCAGAGATGTCCATCACGCGATCTACGCGGGAGGGATCAAAGATCTTAGGGCGGTATTCGATGGGCCAGCGGCGGATGCCTGGGATTTTCGAGCCGTCTGTGGGCTGGCAACCGACGATTTGAATGGAAGGATTTTGTTCCTTTAAATACATCGAAGTACCCATGATCGTGCCGGTTGTTCCCATCGAAGCGACGAAATGTGTGATTTGCCCTTTTGTGTCGCGGTAGATTTCGGGTCCGGTGGTTTTGTAATGGGCTAAATAATTGTCTGGATTCTCGAATTGATTCAGCATAAAGAATTCGCCGCTTGTCGCTTTCTCTACGGCATAATCCCGCGCGGATTCGATCGTTTCTGTCAAGGTGACCGTTGCTCCAAAAGCCTCCATCGTCAGCACGCGCTCGCGCGTGGAATTAGAAGGCATGGCTAATTCTATTTCAATGTCATATAAACGGGCGATCATGGCTAGCGCGATGCCCGTGTTGCCGGAAGTGGCTTCAATAAGCTTCATGCCCGCCTTTAATTCGCCGCGGGCGATGGCGCCTTCAATCATGTTTTTCGCGGCGCGATCTTTAACAGATCCCCCCGGATTATTTCCCTCTAATTTGCCAAAGATCTTCACCTTTGGATTCGGGTTCAAGCGCGATAACTCCACTAAAGGAGTGTTTCCGACTAAATCTAACAGCTGGCTCATATTAATCTTGGATGACTTTGACGGTTTCTTGGTGGTATATCTTGGTGTTAGCCGGAACGCTGCGCGTTAACCAGACGTTTCCGCCTATGACGGAATCTTTTCCCACGACAGTGTCTCCGCCTAAAATGGTGGCTCCAGAATAAATCACTACGCCATCTTCTATTGTCGGGTGACGCTTCGTGGAGGCCATCGATTTATCAACAGAAAGGGCTCCTAAAGTCACCCCTTGGTATAATTTTACTCTTTCGCCTATGACCGTGGTTTCCCCGATGACGATTCCGGTGCCGTGGTCCATGAAGAAATAGCGACCGATGCTGGCGCCGGGGTGGATGTCGATACCTGTTTTGGAATGCGCATATTCTGTTAATATCCGTGGAATCAAGGGCACTTTTTCCTGGTGCAATCCATGCGCTAAACGATAAAAAGCTAAGGCATAAAATCCGGGATAGGTACGAATCACCTCATAGGAAGTCGTCGCCGCTGGATCCCCCGCGACCATCGCCTCTACGTCCGTTTGTAAAAGATCGTAAATCGCCGGAATACGGTCTAAAAAGCGTTTCGCAATGACCGCTGGATCATCCGAAAGCTGATCTTTCATCGAATACAATAGGCTTTCAAGCCCATTTTCGATGCTTTCCCAAACCGCCTTCAGCTCCGAAGCTTCTTTAAAATGCTGCCGCGTTTGTTCTGGGAAAAGCGTTAAAACGATTTTCGTAAACAGCTTTTTGATATCAGACGTCGCCGGGAAGGGGGGTGTCTGCTGGTGTTGTTCCAGTATCTTATCTAAAAATTTCTTAGGTAACATGGGCTAAAAGTAATTCGGTTTGTTTGATCGGATCCAAGGTTTTTACCTCGATGCGGGTTATTTGTGATTCGTTGCGTAATTCAAGTCCGTACATATAGGCCTTGTCGTAGTAATGGAGGGTGATTTCGGCGACTAAACTGAAATCCCCGGCTTCTAACGCTTCCATTGCAATGGCGTAGCGGTCTAGGCCTAAGCGTTTTTTTATTTTGCCCAAAGCTTTGGCTAAATCCTCCTTCGGATAAGACGCATAGACTTTAACTAAATGCGGTAATCGGTACTGAGGGTCAATATCTAAAAATACCACAGGGGCCGATCGCAATTGATTATACAGTGGAGCTCCCATAAATACCTGACCGATGTGGCGACTTTCGTCCTCCACCCAAATATCCCTGCTATAATCTAAACCGCTTAAAACGCGATGCACTTCATTTTCAAAATGTTCACTTGTGGGCTGCTCTGCCAGACCTAAATGTCCAAAGGCCGATCCTCGGTGATGCGCCAATCCTTCTAAATCCACTACTTGATAGCCTCTTTTCGCTAATTCGGGCAAGATTTCCGTCTTTCCCGATCCCGTCTTCCCTCCCAAAACGCGGAACGGAATAGGCCTTTCGAAAATGGCTAAAACTTCATTTCGGTAGGCTTTGTAGCCTCCTACAAGTATTTTAACCTGTAATCCAGCGGTTTCAAAAAGCCAGGACATACTACCTGAACGCATACCTCCGCGCCAGCAATGAACTAAAACGGTGTTATCGACGGCGAGTTTTTTTGCCTTCTTTACCCAAGTCGCAAGTTGTGGTCCCACGTATTCGAGACCTAATTCAATCGCTTTATCCTTTCCCTTTTGCTTATAGCAAGTTCCCACCGCCGCGCGTTGCTCATCATCGAAAATGGGAAAAGAAATAGCACCTGGTATCCGTGCCCGCGTATATTCGCCAGGCGATCGTACATCGAGCACCGGGTATGTTTTTGCGGCTTCGAGGAAGTCTGACGGACTAAGTTTTTCGGGCATTATAGGGTTATTTCGTAGAATTCGAAGTGTAATGGATCGAATGTCTTCAGTAAATCGTCAATAAAATTTGGGTGATCGCTCACGAATTCAAGGAAGTTCGTGTGACGCTCCTGCCATTCTCCCGCAGGGAACAACGCTTCTTTTAGTCCCAAAACTTGTCTCACCTCATCTCCCTGATTTCTTTCCTCGGCACGTTTCATTTTCTTCGCTAAACGCTCGAGACCTTTGGTCCAGCGCGCTTGTTCGGCTAAAACGCTAGCTTCTAGTGTAGGATCAATGGCTTTTGCCCTTTTCGCTAGAGAAGCTATAATGGGTTCTAAGGCCTTTGTTTCATCTGCAGTATCCAATTGATGAGATGTTCGTCCTGCTACAAAATCCCGTCTCAAGGCAAGTTCGTTTTTAAACAAATCCGCTAAACTCAAACCGAGTTTCTCCGCTCGTTCCGCCTGTTTCTGCGTTTTCACGATCGCAAAATTTCGAGGCAACAGCATAGGGAACGGAACTTGATGTAAATCGAAAATCCCCTTTAATTGTAACCAATAAGCGACTTCTGCCGGTCCACCGATGTAAGCGAGGTTAGGCAAAATGGTTTCTTGATACAAAGGTCGTAAGATCACATTTGGGCTGGCGTCAGCCATCTCTACTGAATCTCCAGGTTCTAATCGAATACGATCGTTCTCTGTTAAACGGAAAAGATTCACAGAACGCGCAGCAACTTGCGTTTTATAGCCTAAGGATTCTAATTTCTCTGTGGTCGCACGCACGATTGGTTCGTGAACCTGCTGCTTTAAATCCGCTTCCATTATAGGAGCAAAAATCGATTTCAAACGTGCATCATCGGCATCAAGACAGACTAAACCGTGGGCTCCGAAAAGCATGTGCATATACATTCTCACCGCTTCAGAAAGTGTCTTGCCCTCTGAATAGGCCTTGTCAAAGATCTCGTTTCTAAACGGAATGCGTGGGAAATCGCTTAGGTTAAAGCGTCCGACGGCACCTTTTTGGGATGTATTCCATTCGTATTTAGTCCCAAATGCAAAGAAGTGATTAATCTCCTCAAAATCATGGTCCTCCGTCGCCATCCAATAGATAGGCACAAATCGTTGCGAAGGGTATTCTTTCTGAAGTTTTCGAGCCAGATTAATCGTCGATATTAACTTGTAAATCACATACAGCGGTCCTGTATAAATGTTTAATTGATGTCCCGTCGTAACAGTAAAGGTATTTTCATCCCTCAGATCTACCGAAGGCATCTCTACCCCAATGGCGGCATATTGCTCGGTTAAAACGGTCTGAAGAATTGCCCTCGAAGTGGAAGGGAACAATTTCTTCTTTGAAATTTGTTCTTTGAAATTTGCCAAAAGAGGACCATTCCCATAAAACTCTTGTAAGGCCGGTTTCTCCGCTAGATAATCTAGTAGCAGGGAGGAAAAAGAGTTCAGCGAAGCAAAGGAATGTGTTTTATTGGCCATTTTTCTGGGAATAATGTTTCGTTCTGATGCTATCGTAAACACTATCAGGGATCGGAATGTTCAATTTTTCGGCAGCTGTTTCTGGTTTTTCCCAGTTCAAATACCCTTTCACCCAAGCGAAAACTAGTCCTAAAGCTAAAATTCCAACGAATAATAAAATCTCAATTACCGCATACATGGGGAATTCCGGTGCGACCGTAGAGAGCTCTTTATTTTTCAACAAAGTGGCTGTGGGGAAGAGGAAAACCAATTCGATTTCAAATAGCACAAAAAGGAGCGCAATCACGTAAAAGCGGGGATTGAAGCGAATATTCGCATTTCCTACGGGTGCTTCACCGGATTCATAGGTGGAATTTTTCTCGACATTAGGTCGATTAGGGCGAATGAAGCGGGCAAGGGTTAGAATCAAGCCCAGGAACAAGATTCCTGCGCCTAAAAATGCCGCTACATAGCCAAATTGTTCGATCATTGCCTTAACTTCAAATAGCCTTTAATCACCGTGAACGTAGTCACAGCAAGGAAAAATAGAATGATGTATTGCACGTAGTTGATGATGCCGGGGAAACTTTGGCCTAAATAATACCCTCCCGTCACTAGAATCCCCACCCATAAAGCGCCTCCCACTAGGTTCAACAAGATAAACTTATACCATGAAAGATGACTGATTCCGGCTAAAATGGGCGTAAAGGTGCGGACGATAGGTAAAAAGCGACTGATAACCAGCGCCATGAATCCGTATTTGTCAAAAAATTCCCGGGTTGATTCCAGGTGTTTCTTCTTATAAAACCATCCATCTGGCCTGTTCATGAGGGATTTTCCGAAAAAACGACCACTTAAATAACCCACCAAAGAACCGATGACCGCCGCCAGAAAAATACTCATTAAAAGCGAGCTTAAGGGCTCTTTCAGAACGCCTGTGCCCCCAAAAACTCCGGTCAAAAACAATAAATAATCTCCTGGTAAAAAAAAGGCGAAAAATAGGCCATTCTCAGCGAAAACAATCAGGGTAATCACCATCAATCCAGAACGGATAATGGTTTCAGAATCAGTGAGCTGATGCCACAAAAGATTTATTTCATCCATGATTTAGGCCGTCATTCCATCTTAAAGTAAAATGAAAACATAAATATGGGTGAAAAATTCGAATTTTTGTTACATTTGGGAGATGAAAAATGTCCTTGCATACGTTCTTTTCGCGATCATGTTCACTGGTGGCCTATTGCCAAAGGTGGGGATGGAGCAGGCCATTAAGGCGAATGAACTGGTGAAACATTTTCAAGATCACAAGAAACAGGCTCCGGCCGGTTTCAGTTTTGCTGATTTTTTGTGGATGCACTATTCGGCGGATTCGAAACACGCAAAAACAACCAGTCACCCTAGTTTACCTTCCTTTGATTTTTCTGGCGCGATGGGTTTTGTATTACCCTCTGTTGCCTTCTTCTTTACTGTTGCGGTTGCCTTGATCATCGCGCGCCGCCGCTCTGATTTCTACGAAAACAACTACCATTTCGCAATGGAGCGCGTTTTAATCGCGCCTCCCCGGTTTTAAATTAACGCCTGCAGGTCACGGCACATGCCGTCATGTAAATGCTTAATTTTAAAATCATGATTCATTCTATTATCAATTTTAGTATACGCAATAAATTAGTGGTCGGGCTGTTTGTCCTGGGGCTGATTTTTTGGGGAGGGTATTCGCTTCGCCAATTGCCTATCGATGCACTTCCAGACATTACGTCGAACCAAGTTCAGGTGATTACGCAATCGCCGGCACTCGCGACATCAGAGGTAGAAAAGTTCATCACGTATCCGCTTGAAATTTCCCTAAGAACCATTCCGAATGTGAAGGATATACGCTCCGTTTCGCGGATGGGGCTTTCTATTATTACCGTCGTTTTTGAGGACGAGGTCGCCACCGAAGTGACGCGGCAGCAAGTCGCGGAGAAATTAAAGGCCGCGGAGCCTTATTTATTACAAGGAGCTGGTGTGCCGGAAATGGCGCCTATCACGACAGGTTTAGGAGAATTTTTCCAATATACCCTAGAAATCGATCCAGCATTCAAGGATCAATATTCACTCGCGGATCTACGCACCTACCAAGACTGGTTGATTAAAAGACAACTGTTAGGCATCAAAGGCGTGGTGGAGGTGAGTTCTTTTGGAGGTAACTTAAAACAATACGAGGTAGCGGTCAATCCAGAACGTTTGCGCGCGATGAATGTGAGTGTTAATGACGTGTTTAAGGCGGTATCTATTAACAATTCAAATTCGGGAGGCAGCTATTTAGAAAAAGGCACGGATGCGTATTTTATTCGCTCAGAGGGGATGTTGACCTCGCTGGAGGATATTGAAAATACAGTCGTGTCGTCGCGAGGAGAAGCCGGTCTACCGGTTCTCGTGAAAGATGTAGCGAAGGTAGGTTTTGGGAAGGCAGTTCGGTATGGCGCCATGACCCGAAATGGGGAAGGTGAAGCCGTAGGAGGCGTGATGTTACTTTTGAAAGGGGCGAACGCAAACCAGGTTGTGCAGGATGTGAAGGTGCAGATGGAAATCATCGGTAAAACGCTCCCACAAGGTATTCACATTGTACCTTATTTAGATCGCAGTGTGTTGATCGGTCGTGCCATTAATACGGTGGAGAAGAACCTGATCGAAGGGGGATTAATTGTCGTATTTATCTTGATTTTATTGCTGGGGAACTGGCGTGCTGGATTAATTGTGGCTTCGGTGATTCCGCTTTGTTTATTGTTTGCTTTCGCGCTGATGCACATTTTCGGAGTGTCGGCGAATTTAATGAGTTTGGGTGCGATTGACTTTGGCCTCATTGTAGATGGCGCCGTCATTATCGTGGAGTCCATTATTCACAGGCTTCACAGCCATCGAAAAGGGGAGGAATTAAGTCAGCACGAGATGGATGAGGAAGTGGGGATTTCTGCCAAAGCCATTTTCAGCTTCGCCGCCTTCGGTGTCATCATCATACTGATAGTGTACCTGCCTATTATGGCGCTGGGTGGAATAGAAGGAAAGATGTTTAGACCGATGGCCCAAACGGTAAGTTTTGCCATCCTGGGGGCCTTGATTCTGTCTTTGACCTACGTTCCCATGATGTCTGCCCTCTTTTTAGACAAGAAAATTAGCCACGATATAACTATCGCGGATCGCATAATGGGCTTTTTATACCGTGGGTATCAACCCATCATTCACTGGGCATTGAAGCAGCGCAAGTGGGTGGTGATCGGGGCTTTTGGCCTATTTAGTGCAAGCATCGCCCTCTTTATGACTTTAGGCGGGGAATTTATTCCAGAACTAAATGAGGGGGATTTCGCGGTAGAAACGATATTGCCTACGAACGCTTCTTTATCCCAAAGTATCAAAGTCAATAATGCGGCTCAAGCCATGTTACTGAAGAAATTTCCTACCGAGATTAATCAAGTCGTCTCCCGTATTGGTGCATCAGAAATTCCCACGGACCCCATGGGAATTAATTCTTGCGACTTGATTATTCAATTGAAGGATCCATCTGTATGGAAGAATGCAGAGACGATGGAAGAACTAGAAGACAAGATGGATAAGGAGTTAGATGCTTTTCCAGAGGTAAACTTCGAATTCACACAGCCTATTCAAATGCGTTTTAACGAGCTGATTGCTGGTGTGAAATCAGATATTGCGGTGAAGATTTTTGGGGAAGATCTCCAAGAATTGTTTGATCACGCGACGGAAGCCTCTCGCTACATTCGAAATATCGACGGTGTGGGCGATATCAAAGTCCAGCAAATCGATGGTATTCCTCAACTCGTGGTGAAATACAACCGTGTGAAGATGGCGCAATATGGCTTGAATGTGAACGAGGTGAATTCGGCTATTAAGATGACTTTTGCAGGTGAAACTGCTGGAATCGTGATGGAAGGGGAGAAGCGTTTTGACCTAGTTGTTCGTATGGATTCCGTGCATCGCCAAGATATTCAAAACCTCCGGGAGCTCTACATCGATTTACCTTCTGGCTCACAAATTCCGTTACAAGAAGTAGCCGAAGTGTCTTACGAAAACGCTCCTCTGGAAATTTCACGAGACAACACGCACCGCAGAATTACCATCGGTATTAATGTGCGTGGTCGTGACGTAGAAAGTGTCGTAGCCGATATCCAAAAAGTGATGAAGAATAAAATTACCCTGCCGGCCGGTTACTATGTGACCTACGGTGGAACATTTGAGAATTTACAAGCCGCGAAATCACGGTTAGCATTAGTGGTGCCTATCGCCCTTGCCCTGATTTTCGTGTTGTTATTTTTTACATTCCAAAGCTTCATAGAGGCATCCATCATCTACCTCGCGATTCCTTTATCGGCGATCGGTGGCGTAGTAGCGCTTTGGTTGCGCGGAATGCCGTTCTCAGTTTCGGCGGGGATAGGTTTTATTGCCTTGTTCGGTGTTGCGGTATTGAATGGCATCGTGTTGCTTTCATTCTTCAAGCAATTAGCAAATGAAGGATTAGGTGTGGAAGAACGTTTGAAGAAAGGGTTGGAATTGCGCTTTAGACCCGTCATTATGACCGCAGCGGTGGCCTCTTTAGGTTTCTTACCGATGGCATTAAGCCAATCGCCTGGGGCCGAAGTACAACGTCCCTTAGCGACAGTCGTCATCGGAGGTTTAATCACCGCGACCTTCTTAACATTGGTCGTTATTCCAGTGGTATACTCGATCGTCATGGGCCGCAGGGAGCTGAAGTTGAAGGCCAAAGGTTTGGGGATGATAGCCCTGTTTGTTTTACTATCCTTTACCTCATTTTCCTCCGGACTCCGGACTTCGGACTCCGGACTAATTGTCTCTGGCCTCCGGACTCCCTCCCTCCGGACTCTTTCCCTTCGGACTTGCTTGTCCCTTGCCTCCACCCGCAACGCCCTCCTCGCCACCGGCATCGCCGAAGTGAGAACCGCGGAGGCATTCATCAACTCGGGGAAGGAATTGCCTAAAGGCACGGTCGATGGGCAGTATGGAAAAACGCAGACTTCGACTAGCCAGGATTATACGTTTATGTTTTCTCAAAGTATTCCATGGCCCACATTGTTGAAGGCGCAGGTGAAGGCCTTGACTTCGGCGAAGGTGATGAGTGAAAAGCGCTTGAAGATTACTCAGAATTTGGTGGTTTCGAGTGTGAAATTCTATTATTATCAGATTTTGGCACAGCAAAAAAATCTGGAATTTCTAGCTTCTCAGGATAGCTTATATACCCAAATGAAGCGTGCAGCAACGATTAAGTTTCAGCAAGGCGAGACGAATCGCTTGGAAATGATGGCGGCGGAAACGCGGCTACGGGAGTTTCAGCAGAAGCGAATTGCCTTAGAAGCAGATCAAAAAACGGCCTATCAGAATCTCGCTTATTGGATTAATGAACCGGGCGAATTCGAAATCGAGGGAAAGGAAACGCTTGCCATGGAATCCGGTGTCACGGGACTAGATCTGTCGAAAAACCCGACCATCGAACTCTTAGCTGAGCAGGTAGAGCATGGTAAATTGTTAACTGCTGTGGAAAGAGAACGCCTGAAACCGGACGTACGAATCGGGATGACTAATCAGAGTATTGAAAATGTCGGTGGCCAAAACTTCGTTCAAGCAGGTCTGGCGATTCCGATTTTTGGGAAAGGACAAAAGGCAAAAATTGCCTCAGCAAAATTGCAGGAGGAGGCCTTTGTCAGTCAAAAAATCCAGGCCGAATCCGCCTTGAAAACGGATTACAAGAATGCGGAGGCAGCGGTCGCAAAATACCGGGCAAGTTTAGCCTATTATACCTCGACGGCCTTACCGCAAGCGATATTGTTAGAGAAGACCGCGTTGAAATCCTACCAGCAGGGAGAAATCGAGTACGTCGAAATGTTGCAAAACACGCAGCAAGCTTGGCAGATTCGAGAAAGTTATATTCAAGAAGTCAACGCCTATAACCAGGCGATTATCACCCGTCAAACCATCATTGGAAATGAATAAGTTAATCAAATTTGCAGCGCTTTGCCTTGTATTCAGCTTAGCGGCTTGCTCGAAAAAAGAAGATTCCGAAACGGAAACGCCCGTATCTGAAGTTAAATTAACTCCAGAGCAGAAGACTAACGCGGGTATCGAATTTGGCACATTGGAAGAGCGTGAAATGGCTACCGAAGTGAAATGTACGGGTGTGGTCGATGTGCCCCCGGTGTCTTTAGCGTCTATCTCTATCCCGATCGCGGGTTATGTAAAAATGACCTACGAGTTGCTTCCAGGCAAAAAAGTGTCGAAAGGCCAGGCTTTGGCGACCTTGACTTCACTTGATTTCATCCAAATGCAGCAAGAGTATTTGCAGGCCTTGTCTTCGCAGACTTTTATGAGTTCCGAGAAGTCACGTCAACAAGTTTTGACAAATGAAGAGGTGGGATCGAAGAAGAAATTACAACAGTCGGAAGCCGATTTAGGGAATGTGAATGCGCAAGTGAAGGCTTTGGGACTAAAGTTAGAGGTGTTAGGCTGTGACTTGAAATCGCTGGCAAAGGGAAACCTTAGCTCTGTTTTAACCTTGCGTTCGCCGATTGATGGGTATATTCAAGACCAGTTTTTGGCGATCGGAAAATACGTGACCCCTTCTGACGTACTGATTAAGGTCGTAGGAATGGCAGATAAGCATGTGGAATTAAAGGTATTCGAGAAGGATTTGGCCAAATTAAACATCGGTCAAACCATCGAATTCGAATCAGAGGGGCAGAAAGCCGTCGCTAAAATCTTCCTTATCGCCCCACAGGTCGATTTAACAGAACGAACCACCTCCGTTCACGGACACTTCGAAAACAAATCAGACGAAAAGAACTTTACCGTAGGACAATTCGTTAGCGCACGGATCGAAGTAGGATCCCAAAAAATCTCCAGCATTCCGCAAGCAGGCCTTGCCCGCGTGGGAAAAGGGGGATTCATCTATGTGGAAATGAGCAATGGTGTTATGGCGCAGGTACCGGTCGAAATACTGAGCTCGACGCCAGAATACGCAGGAATCAAATTATTGAAGGCATTACCGGCTGGGAAAGTAGTGACAAAAGGAGCTTCAGCCATAGAAGCGATCTTCGCGAAAGATTAATTTACTCTACTAAGCCGCTCCAAACAGTGTAATCGGCCCATCCCGCAGGTGGGTCGATTTTTTTATCGAATACCCCGAAAATCGTCGACCCCGATCCGCTCATCGCCGCATAGCTAGCTCCTAAGGAATACATTTCCTCTTTTAAAGAGGCTAGGAGTGGATAATTTGGGAAAATACTCTTCTCAAAATCATTTGAAATCGTTTCTTTCCAATCCCCCTTCAGAATGGCCTTACGCAAATCCACCGGAGCCTTAACTGGTGTCACCCCAGCATAGGCTTCAGCAGTTGAAATACCTACCGCGGGATATAATAACACAAGAAATTTCCCTTTCAGGCTCGCATCGATCGGGCTAAGTTGATCACCTTTTCCCTTGCCAAAAGCCGCCTGATTCGACAAGAAAAACGCACAGTCACTACCTAATTTAGCTGCGTATGGCTGTAAATCTTCGTTCGTTAAAGGCAACTGAAACAAGTCCCGCAAGCCCAGTAGCGTAAAAGCGGCATCAGACGATCCACCGCCTAAACCAGCCCCCATCGGGATGATTTTATGCAAATGGATATGAATCGGAGGGAAGGCATGGTCCTTGCGCAATAATTCGTAAGCCCGGTAACACAGGTTATTTTCGATGGCACCAGAAATCTCGAGCCCGGAGGAACTAAAACTGAATTCATCTGCGGGCGTAATCTCTAACACATCTGTCCAGGGCACGGGAAAGAAACACGTCTCTAAATCGTGAAATCCATCCTTGCGCTTCTTCGTGATGTATAAGCCAATATTAATCTTCGCGTGCGGAAATAAAACCATATTAATCTTCTAAAGAGTTGCCTATCCAACTGAAACGTACCCACAATCCGATGAAAAACAGGACGAGTGCAATTTCAGCAAATAAGTACGAGAGGGAGATGTGTTCTTCCCAGGTAACCGTTTTGACCACCGAGGCCTCCATTTTATCAATTTCTTGGAAAATCTGTTGCAAAGTCTGGCCATTTGTCGCTCGAAAGAATTTCCCTTTTGTTAAACTCGCAATCTCGCGCAAGGTACTTTCATCTACGGGGTCTACACTCGGCTGAAGGTTGCCCACAGCAATAGTATAGACTTTAATGTTAAAATTCTTAGCTAGTTCCGCGGACGTAACCGGGTCTAGATTCCCGGCTGTATTGTTTCCATCAGAAATCAGGATACTGATTTTCTTGGGGTTTTCGGAGTCGCGGATTTGGTTAATACACATGCCTAATGCATCGCCCAAAGCCGTTCCTTCCTCTACGATTTGATTCGTTTGTAACTGCTGTAATTGATGCAATAAAAAGGCCGTATCCGTGGTAATAGGGCTCGCTAAATAAGGAGCACCTGCGAAGGCGATTAACGAAATGGGATCATGACTCCGCTGGCGGATGAATTCTTTGCCCATCGTTTTAGCTGTTTCTAAGCGACTAGGGCTAATATCTCGCGTCTGCATGGAAGAGGAAATGTCCAAAGCAAGGGCGATATCAATACCTTCGACTTGCTTTTTCTGGTGCTTGATTACGCGGTAGGGACCTGCAGCCACGATGATAACGGAAGAGATGCATAGGATCTGTATGAGCATGGGAACATAACTCAAAAAGAGCGAAATCCGGTTTTGCTGTAAGGGAACAGAAAGGGATAATTCCAGGCGTGGCTTGTTTCCTCGCTGACGTAAATACTTGATGAAATAGACAATAAACGGCCAAATTAAGCCATATAAAAACAGGCTATTCTCCCACTCGAAAGTAAAGAATGCCTGAATTTGATGCCAAGAATAGAGCGGATTAAACTTCATTGTTCTGGATCTTCTCTTGTTCTACTTCGTATAAATTTGTCGCTAACGCCTCTAGATATTGAACGGATTCCGTTGTATTAGTAGAGAAGTTTCCACCATAAATCGCCGAATCCATCTCATTTAACACCTTTTCCATCGCTTCGTCCGCTAGATTATCTAGCATTTCTTTCGAAGTAAAGGTGGTAAAAGGTAATTTCGTTAATTCCTCAATATATTTTTTCCAGGCTGAGAATGCTTTCTCTAAATTGTTTAAACCTACAGGAGTGCCAGCGACTTGTCTTGTATAACGCTGAAATGTCCGTCTAAATTCCCGGTGTCGTCTCCACAATAAGTAGCGTTTGAAGAGTTTAGTGATGGCTTTCCCAAAAAGCCAGTAGATCAATCCCGCCAAGATCAGTAAACTAATTCCCGCCGCAAAAACGTTTTTAAGTTCTGTTTTAGGGCTCAGGGGCTGGATGGGGATGCTTTGGTACAAAGAATCTAAATCAATCTGTTCCGGATGCGGCAATAAGCGCTTCAGATGTACACTATCTACCACGGGATAAATAAGGGTACAATCGGGTTCTTGCAAAAGGTAAATGGGTATTTGCAATTTTTGGACTGGGGCCAAATTAAACAAACGCAATGTATAAACGGCTGAATCTAAAGACCCAGAAGCTGTCGTTTTAGTGGAAAAAAACTCGCGTTTGACCGTCTCAAATGCGCCAAAATTCTGGTTCGCATTCGGAAAAAATACTTCTTGTCCTTTCGGATGACGCACATACAAAGAATAGTGAATCGGCTGTCCGATCACCACCGAATCCTCCTGAAACTTTCCCTTAATGATAAACGGCGTCTGTTGCATTAGCGTCGGGCATTAAAAAGTTTGACTAATGCCGGAACGAAATCCTCGCCCGAACGCAATTCAACGTAATCTGCATGCCATTTCTTGCACATTTCTTTTAGTTCTACGCCACGGTTTTTGACCTGCTGCTGGAGTAAATTTTTGAAACCACGTGTGGAGGTATTTACCCAAGTTGTCCGCTTACGTTCCGGATCATAGATGGGAATAATCCCCATGGAAGGCAATTGAATTTCTTGTTGATCAAGCGTATGCAAGACCACTAAATCGTGCTTCAAAGCTGCAGCTCGCAAAAGATCTTCATATCCTTCGTCAATAAAATCAGACAGGACAAATAACAGACTTTTACGTTTTAAGGTCTGTAATGCGAAGGTTAAACCCGCCTTTAAATCAGTCGCTGAATTTTCCGCTTCCACTCTAAAAAGCTCTGAAATCACCTTATAACCATGCTTTTTTCCCATGGCTGGTGGCATATATTTTTCATTTTTATCACTAAAGCAGACGAAGCCGAGGTGGCTCGCTTCTTGAATTGCAGCAAAGGCTAACACCCCAGCCACTTCTTTTAAAGTCTTGATTTTGCTATTTCCACGTCTACCTACTGTTCCGGAGGCACTGACGTCGATGAGGAAGAAAACGGTTTGTTCTTTTTCTTCTTTGAAGAGTTTTACAAATGTTCCGTGACCCTTAGAAGAGGTATTCCAGTCAATGTGTCGAACATCGTCTCCGTAATGGTATTGACGTAGGTCACTAAATTCTAAGCCCGATCCCTTAAAGACGGAGGAGAAATTTCCATGCATTTGCGTGTTAATCGCTTTTCTTATGCGAATTTCCAGCTGAACAACATGGGTCAGGAAGGCTTTAATGTCCATATCCACGAGACTAAATTACCTAAATTTTAGGCAATCTGAATGAAATGAGCTAAAAGCTTTCTAATTTACGGGTATATTTACAAGATGAAAAAGTTCTATTTATTGCTTTTCGTGGCTATGTTTGGTTGTTCGGAGAAAACCTCGAGTGACCGATTAGAACAGGAGAAGATGGCACAGATTTTGGCAGACATTCACATCGATGAAGCGATTGTCCAAAACATGAATGTAGGCAGTACGGATACAGCTGTTGTGCTTTTTCATGAGATGTCGAAGAAAATGCTTAAGAAACGGGGTCTAGATTCTGCGATGGTTTCAAAAAGTTTGGAATCTTACGTAAAAGATCCAGCTGCTTTTATCAAATTATATACTCGTGTGAATGAAATTATTGAGGATCGCGCGAAAAAAGCCGCTACTAAAAGACCATGAGGAAACTTCTTTTCTTATTATTGTTTGTTAATCTGATTTCTATGGGGCAATCGCCTGTTATTCAAGGACATCGTGGTTGCAGGGGCTTGTATCCTGAGAACTCGTTACCCGCTTTTCAACATGCCTTAGAGATGGGAGTGACCGTACTCGAAATGGACGTTTGCCTGTCTGCTGACGGAAAGGTCGTGGTCTCGCATGAACCCTATATGAATCCCTTGTATGCGTCTTTTCCGGATGGTTCGCCAGTTCTAGATGCATCGATTAATTTATACCAAAAAACGTACGCCGAAATCAAATCCTTCGATGTAGGTTCCAGAGGCAATAAATTGTTCCCGGAACAAGCGCACGTGGCGACCTACAAACCTTTACTTTCAGAAGTGTTATCCTTAGGCGAAGCCTTTGCGCGTAAAACGGGTCATACCATCTATTACAATATTGAAATCAAATCAGAGCCAGCTGAATACGGGATTTCCCAGCCTGCGACCGTGAAAGAGTTCGCTGATAAGGTATGGGCAGTGATTTCCACCGGCATTTCCCCGTCTACCTTGATATTACAAAGCTTCGATTTTGCAGTCTTGAAATACTGGAAAACCGCAATTAACCAGGGGCGCATTTCTGCCTTAGTAGAAAAAGAGTCACCGGAGCAGATGCTAGCTGACCTCGGTTTCGTGCCAGAGATTTTCTCCCCGTCTCACAAGTATTTAACGAAAGAGCAAATCGATTTTTGCCATGCCCGACAAATGCAAGTGATTCCATGGACAATCAATACGACTGCAGAAATGCAAAAATTCAGTGATTGGAAGGTAGATGGAATCATTACCGATTACCCTAATCGAGCACCTCAATTCCTTAAACCCTAAACATGTCATTGTTTAATGAGACTTTGTTGTGGTTCATGAAGCGGCGAATGCCGCGGATTGAAGCGATGTACAATAGTCCTTTAGAACTACAAGATCAGATGTTGCAAGGGCTTTTATCCCATGGTCGTTCGACCGAATGGGGTTCACAGCACGGGTATAAAGACATTTTTGAGTACGAGAAATTTAAGAAGCAAGTTCCTATTTCGACGTATGAGGAGATTTTTCCCTATATCGATCGGATGATGCAAGGGGAACAGAATATCCTTTGGGACACACCCATTAACTGGTTTTCAAAGTCGTCTGGGACCACAAATGCGCGAAGTAAATTCATTCCAGTCTCCAAGGAATCACTTGAAGAATGCCACATGATGGGCGGGAAAGACATGATTACATTACTTGCGCACAATAAACCAGATACGAAGGTTTTTGAGGGCAAAGGCCTGTCTATTGGGGGAAGTTTATCAGAAAGTCCAGTGAATTCTCGGATGCTGATGGGTGATGTATCGGCGGTGGTGATGAAGAATTTGCCTATTTGGGCGCAGATGATCAGAACACCTTCGCTGGACGTGGCGCTGATGGGGGACTGGGATCAGAAGATTGAGAAGATGGCGCTGGAGACGTCGAAGGAGAATGTGACCAGTATTTTGGGCGTGCCTACCTGGACGCTCGTGTTGATTGAAAAGATATTAGAGATTACGGGGAAGAAGTCGATTCTAGAGGTATGGGAAAATTTTGAGTTTATGATTCACGGGGCGGTGGCTTTTGGGCCCTATCGGGAGTTGTTTAAGAACCAAATATTCCCGTCATCGCAAGTCGGATTTCTAGAGATATACAATGCGTCGGAAGGGTTTTTCGGGATTCAGGATGATCTGTCCAAACCCGATGAGATGCTTTTAATGCTCGACTACGGTATTTTCTACGAGTTCATCCCCATGAATGACGAGGGAGAAGAGGCGAATACAATCGTGGCTTTAGACCAGGTGGAGATAGGGGTGAATTATGCGATGGTCATTTCGACAAACGCGGGATTGTGGCGTTATAAGATCGGGGATACCGTGAAGTTCACTTCTGTGAGCCCTTTCCGCATCAAGATTTCCGGACGGACGAAGCATTTTATCAATGCTTTTGGGGAGGAGCTGATCATCGAGAATGCCGAGACGGCCGTTGCGCGCGCTTGCGCCGCGACGCAGGCGGAGATCAAGGATTATACCGCGGCTCCGGCTTTCATGAATGAGGGCAAGAACGGGCATCACGAATGGGTAATCGAATTTTCAAAAGCCCCAAAAGATTTTCGTACCTTTGCACAGATTTTAGACCAAACGCTTCGCGAGCAAAACTCGGATTACGATGCGAAAAGGTCTTATGATTTAGTGCTTGGCCCGCCTTTGGTCCATATCGCCCCAGCCGGAA